>NZ_JAVTJA010000012.1:0-211803 GCF_031843785.1 Methylobacterium sp. WCS2018Hpa-22 | reverse complement strand
CTAGGCCTTTGTTTTGCCGCGCTCTTTTTCGCCGAACCGGCATCCACTTCGGCGGTGAGCGCTCTAGGACTGGTTCTGCGCGGCAGACCTGTCGCCTTCGGCAAGGAGGAAAGGGAGCAGCACGGCAGTGAATGCCTCGGGGTGGGAGTAGTTGATCCCGTGGGCCGCACCGGGAATGACGGCAAGGCGTCCGCGCGGCAGGCTTTCGGCGAGGATCGTAACGAACGCGTAGGGGACGATGTAGTCACGGGCACCCCAGACCACGAGCGTGGGCTGCATGACGCGGAGCGCCTTCTCTCCGATGCGGTTGCCGACCATGCTGTGCAAGGTCAGGATGTATCGGTTGATCCCGCCCCGCGCATAATCGCTCAGCGCCACCCAGGCCAGCGACCAGCGCTCGAACGGCGCGATGGCCAGGAACCCCGCAACCTGCCGGAAGAGGCTCCTCGCCTCCGGGTCTGGCGTGGGCCCCTGCAGAACCAGGCGGTCGACGAGGTGGGGGTGAACGATCGCCAGTTCGACCAGTATCTCGCAGCCGAGCGAGTTGCCGATAAAAGCCGCGCGCTTCAGGTCGAAGGCCTGCATCCAGGCGGCCAGCGCATCGGCGAGTTCGCGAACGGTGAGCACGTGCCGGGGCTTTTCGCTCAAGCCGAAGCCGGGCAGGTCGGGGGCGTAGACCTTCAGGTGAGGGCCAAGATGCCTCGCGAGCGGAACCATGTATCGGCCGGACATTCCCAGCCCATGGACCAGGATCACGGGTAGTCGATCATCCGGCACGGAATCGACGGAGACCCTGGCATGGATGATCCGGCCGTCGACACGGGTTCGCCTCGCCGCAAGCCGTCCCAAACCTGCGTGGCGAGCCTTGCCGGCACGCCGCCACGGTAGGGCGGCGACCATGGCCAAGCGGGCCAGGATGCCGCCAGCCGTTGCACCGATCCACCGCAGGGACACGCCCATATTCCCGTTTCTGCCGCATCCGCCCTCGAACTCGACGCCGAAGAGAACCGGCCCCGCGAGACGCGAGCGCTCGCGAGATCGTTTCAGAGGGCCGGGCTTTGGGTCATGCACCGGGACTTGAGACCAGTCGAGTGCGGGCACGCAGCCTTGTGGACGCGCCACCATGTCTGCGGTCGGACCGCGTCAAACGCCGTACCCGGACTGGTCGCGCAGGCTTCAACTCGCGAGCCGCTGAGTCTGACGTTTCGCGGCATCGAAAGCCTGAAGATCGAGGGCGAGGGCGACGACCTTGCCGCTTGTCAGGCGCGTCGGGTCGATGAAGCTTCCGATGCCATGCTGCAAGTAAATTTCTTCAACTTCTGGGGTTCGCATGGCGCCACCCATGGTCCAGTTGGGAAAGGAACGGCCCTGAACGTTCCGTGCATCCAGAATGGTAGCACTTGTATGGCGCGGATCGCGGGCGATGCGCGTATAGGTGCTACTCACCTGCGCTTGGTCGCCCTCAAGAACCTGAATGAACCAGGTTTTATCGAATATGAGAAAACCGGTAATCCCATCACGGCTGTTGTTGCGTTGTGAGGCCGAGACGATGTCACGCAAATTCATAAGCATGGAGCGATCGTTGCCGGCAACAACGTTTCGGCTATAGTAAACAAGCTGATGTATCATTGCGGATTTTTGTCCATCACGTTTAGCATGGCACGATCAAACGAGCTCCCCTCGTGCCGTGCGGACAGACAACGTAGAAAAGAGCGGCTGGTTTGGCCCATGAGGCGGAGAAAATTCTTTGGGTTAATACATACCTTTTACATCAAAAAGGCTAGGCATCCGGGCGGATGCTGAGAGGCGTTGACGTTGTTGCCAAGCCGATCGTCCGTCTTTCACAGAGCGGCAGCATGGCCATCCGTTGAATGGGTGTTGTAAGGGAGCCCCCATCATCCTGTCGGTCGCAACGGGCTCTTCCCCGCGAGGGAGCAGAGCGTTGTCAGGATCGCACGAACATCGAGGACATGGTCTGCATGGTAGATAAAACGAGACCTGCGCAGTCACGCTTGGGGCTGGCCGCGACGGTGGCCTTCGCAATCCTGCTCGCAGGCGTCGGCACCCTGGGCTGGCGCTGGTACAGCTACGTCACGGCCGGACAAACGCCCTATGACGAGGTTGGCATCGAAGTGAATCGCCGCCTGCCAGAGTCGCTGCGGTCGTGGGGCTGCGAGCGCATCAAAGAACGCTTCCCGCGCTCGGTGCCACCCTATGGCTGCCAGCCCGGACAGATCTGATGGCTATCGAATCTCGTCTGTTATCGACTGTCTGCGAGTTGAACAGCCTGTTCGAGTAGAAGACAGACGAAGGCCCAGATGTGGAGATCTGCGAGCGAGCTGGAATACCATTCGTCATCCTTGACGAGTCGGCGGAAACGCGTGCCTCCGGCGCAGGAGCGTTCCACCGCCCGCCTGCAAAGCAGGTCGTGACTTGGCCACCTGAACCGAGCGGCTCAGCGCCGCTCGCTCGCTTTCCTACTGACGGGCGGACAAGTCGCGGACCGCAAGGCAGGAGCCTTGCTCATCGAACGTTCGCCCGGTGCCGGATCCTGCTCGGCGATAAAGGCTACGACAGCGATGCCATTCGCCGGCAGATCGAAGTGACAGGAGCCGCCCCCAACATCCCGCCAAAGTCCAACCGGCGCTGGAAGCCCTGCTTCTCGCCGGTCCTCTACCAGGGCTGCAACGCCGTCGAGCGCATGTTCGGCCGCATCAAGGACTTCCGTCGCAGCGCCACGCGATACGACGGGTCTGCAGCCCACTCACTCAAAGCTGCCTGCATCGCTGCAACCATCAGCTATTGGTTATGAGTTCAAATCCTAATTCGTCGAAAAATTGGCGCACCCGACACGATTCGAACGTGTGACCTTTGCCTTCGGAGGGCAACGCTCTATCCAGCTGAGCTACGGGTGCTGACCGTGGATGACACCTAACCCAAGCCGTGGCCCCGCGCAACGGTGTCGGCGGTCAAAGCGGCGTTTCGCCATGCGAGACTCGGATCGCCATCCGGAGCGGCGTTAGGTACGCACGTCCATGCATCTCACCAGCCCCCGATACGCCGGCATGGTCCGATCCTCGACGAACCTCTCCCGTAACGGAACCGGGCTTCAGTTGGCGCTGCGCACGAAGGCGTAGCGACCGACCGTGGCGGCTTCTCCGCGATAGCGCACGCCTTCGCCATGGGCTGGGGGCGTCTCAGCGCGGTCGAGGGCTTTGGTCGTGAGATCCACCCGGTGATCGGGATAACGTGGGGTCAGGGCGAGCAAGGAATGCCTCAGGCGAGCCAGTTCGGCCCGCAATGCGGCGTTCTCGCGTTCGATCTGCCCGAGATGGGCGACGCCTGCCGGCGGTAGACCGCCGAGGCGGCGACGCCAGCGGTAGAACGTGCCGACGGAGATATGAGCCGTCTCGCAGATGGCCGAAATGGGAGTGCCATTCTCGGCTTCCCTAAGGAGAAAGGCGACCTCCTGATCGGTGTGTCGGCATCGACGCATGTGTAGACCTTCGCGATCGAAGATGGGGTTTGGCTTCGAGCAAGATTCACCAGCAAGAAGCGCACCGTGGAATGGGAGGTCAGGCCGGCGAATAGCTGGCGGCGCAAATGCGAATTTTGACGTTTTGCATCAGATCCAGCCCATGTTGCAGGCGGTCCGATGACCTTTTGCGCATCCCAGGGGGGGCCATGCAGCCTATTTGACCTTCCGTTCAGTCCTGAGGAATTGGAAACTTCGGGTCGTATCGGGGGAGGTTCGAAGCCCATGGTCGATGTCACGAGGCGTCATTTCATCGGGACCGCGGCGGCGCTCGCCGCCCCCGCAATCATCCGTCCGGCCTGGGCAGCCGACACGGTCAAGCTCGGATGCCTGTTCTCCTCCTCGGGCACGATGGCCAATATCGAAGGCCGCCTGAATCATGTGGTGCGCATGGCGGCCGATGGAATCAACGCCAAGGGCGGCGTCAACGGACGCCGGATCGAGGTGGTGACCTCGGACCCGGCCTCGGATTGGCCGCTCTACGCCCAGATCGGCCGGCAGATGCTGCAGCAGGAGAAGGTCGCCGCCCTGTTCGGCTGCTGGACCTCGGTCTCGCGCAAGTCGGTCCTACCGGTGGTGGAGCAGAATGACGGGCTGTTGTTCTATCCTCTTCATTTCGAAGGCGACGAGAATTCGAAGAACGTCGTCTACGTGAATTCACCGCCGGCGAGCTCGGTGCTGCCTGCGGTCGATTACCTGATGGGTGCCGAGGGCGTCGGGGCCAAACGCTTCTTCATGATCGGCTCCGATTACGTCTGGCCGCGCACGATCAACAAGCAACTCAAGGCCTATTGGGCATCGAAGGGCGTGGCGGCGACGGCCTGGCGCGAGGAATACGTGCCCCTGGGTTTCTCCAACTTCCAGACCCTGGTGAACCAGATCCGCAGCTTCGCCGCCGAGCCGGGTGGGCAGCCCATTGTCGTGCTCACGGTGGTGGGCTCGTCGATTCCGGATTTCCTGCGCGAATTCGCCAACCAGGGCATCCGGGCCACCGATGTGCCGATCCTCGGCCTCGATATGGTGGAGGCCGATCTCGAAGGACTGGATACGGCGCCTCTCGTCGGCCACCTCAATTGCTGGGCCTATCTCCAGGCGGCGAAGGCGGAGGCCAATACCCGGTTCCTTGCGGATTGGGCTGCTTACGTGAAGGCCAAATCCGTGCCCTTCAGCGCCGACACCGTCATCGATCCGATGGTCTCGGCCTATGACAGCGTTCAGCTCTGGGCCCTGGCGGCGGCGAAGGCCGGGAGCTTCGACGTGCCCGAAGTGCGCAAGGCCTTCGCCGGCCTGAGCTTCGCCGATCCCTCCGGCTACACCCTGACGATGACGGGAGAGAACAACTACGTCGCCCGCGGCGTCTTCATCGGCTCGGTCAACGAGAAGCAGGGCTTCGACATCCTCTGGCAATCGCCCGACGCCCCCAAACCCGTGCCGTTCAGCCCGTATGGTTGAGAGCCTGAAATCCTGGCTCTGCGGCGCGATCCTGCTCGTCGCCGGTCTGATGCAGCCGGCCTTCGGAGCGTCGCCTAGCTTCGAGCGCGCGGGCTTCGCCGTCGGTCTGTGCGGTGACGGGGCCGCGCAGAGCCGGGTGCTCGATGCGCTGATCCGGTCGAGCGGTGAGGTAACGGCCGAGGATCTCGCTTTCGCCGGCATCCTGCTGGGCGGCTTGCTTGAGAGACGCCTCGTCTGCCTCGGCGATACGGCTGTTCTGCTCGAGAAGGCCGGGGCACCGGACGGGCGCGAGGTTGTGAGCGGCGGCGTTCGTTCCACGAATGGCGGACGCTCGCCGGTGCTCGGCCTCCGCCAGCGCGGCCTCGTGGAGACCGCCCTCGGCATCTCGACCCTGATTGCGGGCGAGACGGTGGAGCTTCGACGGAAGGGGTTGGCAGCCGTCGAGCGGCGCATGGCGGGCGTCCCCGATGCCGTGCTGGTGCGGGCGCAGGACAACGAGAGCGATGCCGGATTAAAGACGGCAATCGGCGTGGCGGCACAGGGAGCGGCCTTGTCCTCGCCCGATCCGGCGCGTCGCTTGGCGGCGATCCAGGCGGTGGCCGAGGCTCCCTCGGGTGCTGCCTTCTCACGGCTCTCCGCCCTGAAGAGTGATCCGGCCTATCGCGCCGACCCCGCCTTCCGTGCGGCTTTGGAGGCCGCGATCGCCAAGGTCGAACGCGCTGTGTGGATCGGCAACGGCCTCGCGCTCCTCTACAACGGCTTGAGCTTCGCCAGCATCCTGTTCATGGCCGCCGCGGGGCTGGCGATCATTTTCGGACTGATGGGCGTGATCAACCTCGCACAGGGCGAGTTCATCATGGTCGGCGCCTATGCGGCCTATGCCGTGCAGGAGGCGCTCCGCCGCTTCGCTCCGGGCTTCCTCGACCTCTACCTCCTCGCGGCGATCCCCGTCGCCTTCCTCGCCGCCGCCATGGTGGGGATCGTCATCGAAGCGCTGATCCTGCGTCACCTCTATCGTCGACCGTTGATGAGCCTGCTCGCCACCTGGGCCGTGAGCCTGTTCCTCATCAATTTCGTGCGCGTGGTCTTCGGATCGCAGAACCTGCAATTCGCCATGCCGTCCTACGTGAGCGGCGGCGTGCCGCTCTATGCCGATTTCATCGTGACCTGGAACCGGCTCTTCGCCATCGCCTTCGCGGCGATCACCCTGGTGCTGACGCTCCTGATCCTGAAGCGCTCGCCGCTCGGCCTCGACATCCGTGCGGTGACGCAGAATCGCGACATGGCGGCCTGTCTCGGCATCCGCACCCGCCGGGTCGACCGCCTCGCCTTCGGCTTCGGCTCGGGACTGGCGGGGCTCGCCGGTGTGGCCCTCTGCCCGATCTACAGCGTCAATCCGGGCATGGGCGCGACCTTCATCGTCGACAGTTTCATGGTGGTGGTGCTTGGTGGCGTCGGTACCGTCATCGGCACCCTCGTGGCGGCCCTCGGCATCGGCGGGGCCAACGTCCTGATCGAGCCGTTCTACGGCGCGGTCGCCGCCAAGGTCATCGTGCTCGTGGGCATCATCCTCTTCCTCCAGCGCCGGCCCGAAGGGCTGTTCGCCGTCAGGCGTCGGCGATGAGCGAGGCCGTGGAACCCTCGCGGATGACACCATCTCAGCCCATGCCGGCGTTCAGCTGGCTTCATCCCGCTTTGAGGGGAGATCCCTTGCTGGCGGCGGTGATCGGTCTCGTCCTCGCCGGCGCGCTCGCGATCCTTGTGCTGCACCCCGCCCCCTACCTCGTCAACATGGTCGGCCAACTCGCGGCCTTCGCGATCCTCGCCGTCTCCCTCGATCTGGTCTGGGGCTATCTCGGCATTCTCAGCCTGGGGCATGGCCTGTTTTTCGCCATCGGCGGCTATGTCTGCGCGATGCACCTGCTCTCCCACGCCTATGCCGTCACCGGCGTGGCGCCGGACCTGATGCAGTTCATGGGTTGGAAGACCCTGCCGCTCTATTGGTCCGGTCTCGCGAGCGCGCCGTATGCCTTGGTCGTGGCCCTGGTCCTGTCGGCCGCCATCGCTTTCCTGTTCGGCTATGCCTCGTTCCGCTCACGGGTGAACGGCGTCTACTTCTCGATCATCAGCCAGGCCCTGGTCTATGTCGCCATGCTGCTGATGTTCCGGAACGATACCGGTCTCGGCGGGAATAACGGCATGACCGGATTCCCGCTCCTGTTCGGCTATCCCATCGGCGCGCCCGGCATGGTCATGGGCCTGACCGTGGCGACGCTGCTGGCCCTGGCCCTGATCCTCGTGGGCACGCGTGCCCTTGTGGTCGGCCGTATCGGCCGGCGCATGCTGGCCAGCCGCGACGACGAGGCCCGCCTGCGCACCCTCGGCTACAGTACGACGCGCCTAAAGCTCGGGATCTGGTGCCTCTCCGCGACGATCGCCGCCATCGCCGGGATCCTCTACGTGCCTCAGGTCGGCATCATCAACCCGCGCGTGCTGAGCCCCGATCTCTCCATCGAGATCGCAGTCTGGGTCGCCATCGGCGGGATGGGGCGGCTCGGCGGCGCGGTGATCGGCGCCGTGGCGGTCAACGCCCTCAAGTTCTGGCTGAGCGCCGCGATGCCGGAGGCGTGGCCCTTCATCCTGTCGGGGCTCGTCCTTGTCGTGGTGCTGGGGCTGCCGAACGGCCTCCTCGACCTCGCGGCCCTGCGCCTGAAGCCGACCTGGTTGCAGCGCGGCGGGAGGCTCGGATGAGCGCCCTGACCATCGACAATCTGAGCGTCGTGTTCGGGCGGTTCCGCGCCCTGGACGAGCTGTCGCTGGCCATCGATCCCGGTGAGGTCCGGGCGGTGATCGGTCCGAACGGCGCCGGCAAGACCACCCTTCTCGACGCCATCACGGGCATCGCCAAACCGACCTCGGGCCGCATCATGCTCGGCGACGACCTCGACCTGACCCGCCGCTCGGAGGCCGAGATCGCCCGTGCGGGCGTGCGTCGCAAGTTCCAGAAGCCCAGCGTCTTTCCTGCCCTGACCGTGCGCGAAAACCTCGAGATCGGCTGTGGCCTCGATTGCCCGATCTCCGAGCGATCCGACCGCATCGCGGTATCCCTCGCCGAGACCGGGTTGGAGACGCGTGCGGACACCCTCGCCGGTTCCCTGGCGCACGGGGAGAAGCAATGGTTGGAGATCGGCATGGTCCTGGCTTCGCAGCCGAAGCTGGTCCTCCTCGACGAGCCGGTAGCAGGATTGTCCGATGCCGAGACTGCACGCACCGCCGATCTCATCCGATCCCTGCGCCGGCCCGACCGAGCCATCCTGGTGATCGAGCACGACATGGCTTTCGTGGAGGCGATCGCCGACCGGGTGACCGTGCTTCACGAGGGCCGCACCCTGTTCGAGGGCGGGATGGAGGGTGCGCGCGCCGATTCACGGGTCATCGAGGTGTTCCTCGGCCGATGAGCGACGTGTCCCCCTCCCTGTCGCCGGTTCCGCTCGGCTTGTCCGTCACCGGCCTCGACCAGCATTACGGCAGCGCGCAAGTCCTGCGGAACGTCGACCTGTCCATCGAGCCGGGTTCCTGCATGGCGGTGCTGGGCCGCAACGGCGCCGGCAAGACGACGCTGTTGCGCTGTCTTGCCGGCCTGATTCCGGTGAGCCGTGGCTGCATAATCCTCGGCGAGACCGACATCACCGACATGTCTCCCGACCGGCGAGCGCGGGCGGGCCTCGCCATCGTGCCGCAAGGGCGCGAGATCTTCGCCGACCTCACCGTGGCCGAGAACCTGCGTGTCGCCGCCCGGGCACATGGGCTGGACCGCACCGACGCCGTGGATGAAGCGGTCGCCTTGTTCCCGGCCCTGCGCGACCTGTGGAACCGGCCCGGCGGCAATCTTTCGGGCGGTCAGCAGCAGCAACTCGCCATCGCCCGCGCGCTGAGCACACGCCCCCGCCTCATCCTCCTCGACGAGCCCACGGAAGGCATTCAACCCTCCATCGTCTCGGCGATCGAGACCGTGATCGAAGAGCTCAAAGGCCGGATCACCGTGCTCCTCGTGGAGCAATATCTCGAATTCGCGGTTCGCCTCGCCGATTCCTTCGTCGTGCTCTCGCGCGGCAACGTGGTCGAACGGGGCACGCGCGAGACCTTGGACCACGCCACCCTGTCCCGGCACATCGCTGTCTGACCAGCCGCCATCGGACCTTCGGAAGGATCCCTCATGTCGACGCATCACGAGATTCCCGCGACCCCCGACACGATGGTGCTCGGCTATTTCGACGCCGCTCTGCCGCCGGTCCTGGAGGTCGAATCCGGCGACACAGTCACGCTCCATTCGTTTCCGGCCGGCGGCAAGGAATCGCTCCATCCCGATCCGGCCCGGGTGCCGGCCGATTACCTCGCCGCCCTCGATACCCTCGCCTCCGGCCCCGGGCCGCATTTCGTCACCGGTCCGGTCCATGTCCGCGGGGCGGAACCCGGCGACGTGCTCCAAGTCGACATCCTCGATCTGAAGTTCCGCATGGATTGGGGCTTCGTGGCGATCCTTCCGCTGCTCGGCACCCTGCCGGACGAGTTCACCGACTACGAGACGATCCATCCCGACATCGACGTCGCCCGCGGCGTCGCGATCCTGCCCTGGGGCGCCGAGTTGCCCCTCGATCCGTTCTTCGGAATCATGGGCACGGCGCCTCCCGCAGCCTGGGGAAGGGTCGGTTCTCCGGTTCCCCGCGCCTTCGGCGGGAACATGGACAACAAGGAACTCAAGGTCGGCACGTCGCTGTATCTGCCAGTCTTCAACCCGGGCGCGGGCTTCTATGCCGGCGACGGCCACGGCGTGCAGGGTGACGGCGAGGTCTGCATCACCGCTCTCGAGACCGGCCTATCGGGGACCTTTCGGCTGACCGTGCGCAAGGATCTCGGCTACGCGTGGCCGTTTGCCGAGACCCCGACCGATCTCATGACGATCGGCCTGCATGAAAGCCTCGACGAGGCCATGCGCCAGGCGGTACGCGAGATGGTCCGCCATGTCTGCGCACGCAGCGGCCTGACCCGCAATCAGGCCTACATGCTGTGCTCGCTCGCCGGGAACCTCCGGATCACGCAAACGGTCGACGGCAACAAGGGGGTGCACATGCTACTGCCCAAGAGCGCCCTGGCAGGACCTGCCTGAGCCGGGACGCCCCCGGAGCTTATCGGACCGATCAGCCGGTCCCTCGATACGAAATGCTCCGGACATGGGGTGGGTCGCATATATCCGGGCGCTCGCTCGAACGAGTTTAGGGCGATGCCTGCCCGCAGGATGTGTTTGAAAAGACGGAACCCATCCCGTCCTTCGCAGGACCGCAGACCAAGCCCTACCCTTCGACCACATCCGCCTTGTGCGGGCGGAGTTCCGGAGCGCCCTGATCAATCTCGGCCTCGACCGGGGCCGTGCGGCTCTCCACACGGGTGCTGTCGACGAAGATGCGGGCTTCGCCCTCCTTCAGCCCCAGGCTGCGCAGGGCGTAGAGCGTCATGCCGAAGGCCAGTTCGCGCTCGGCCATGAGGACGAGGCCGACGCCCTGTTCCTCGAAATAGTGCCGCTCGCCATCGTTATGGGTGCGCACCAGCGTGTCGATGCCGGGATTGGCCTCGCGGGCGAGTTCGACGAGGCGGCGCGCCGTATGCGGCTCGGGCGATGCGATCACGATGAGCTTCGCCTGGCCGATATCGGCGGCTTCGAGGATACCCGGCGCCGTGGCGTCCCCGAACACCGCTTCGACACCGTCCTTGCGCAGGTCGAGGACGCGGCGGCGGTCGCGGTCGATCACCAGATAGGGAAGGTCCCAGGTGGCGAAGGCCTTGGCGATGGTGCTTCCGACACGGCCATAGCCGACGACGATGGCATGCCCGCGATGAGGCTTCGCCTCCTCCGTCACCGCCATCGCCGCAGCGCCGCGACGCTCGAACCGGGCCGCGAGTTCCGGCCGCTCGGCGAAGAAGCGCGTCGCCCGCTCCGCCAGGACGAAGAAGAGCGGGTTGAGCGTGATCGACAGGATCGCGCCGCCGAGGATGAGGTCGCGTCCTTCCGTAGGCAGGAGCTTCAGCGACAATCCGAGGCTGACGAGGATGAAGGAGAACTCGCCGATCTGCGCGAGACTGGCCGCGATGGTGAGCGCGGTGCCGATGGGATGCTTGAAGGCCAGCACGATGGCCACGGCGGCGAGCGATTTGCCGAGGAGGATGATGCCGAGGACGGCCAGCACCGAGAGCGGCTCGCGCAGGAGGATGCCCGGATCGAACAACATGCCCACGGAGACGAAGAACAGCACCGCGAACGCATCCTGCAGGGGCAGGGAATCGGCCGCCGCCTGATGGCTGAGGTCGGATTCGGCCAGCACCATGCCGGCGAAGAATGCACCGAGCGCGAAGGAGACCCCGAAGAGCTCCGCCGATCCGAAGGCGATGCCCAGCGCCAAAGCGAGGACCGCGAGGGTGAAGAGTTCGCGCGAGCCGGTGCGGGCCGCCTGATCGAGGAGCCAGGGCACGACGCGGCGTCCGCCCACCAGCATCACCAGGGCGAATACCGCGACCTTGGCCAGCGTCAGGGCCAGGGTGAGCCAGATGTTGCCGTCGGCGACATGGTGGGCCGCGCCGTCGCCGGTTCCCCCGAGGGATGGTGCGAGGGCGGGGAGCAGGACCAGGGCGAGGACCATCGCCAGATCCTCGACGATGAGCCACCCCACCGCGATGCGGCCCTTGTCGCTGTCGAGGAGCCGACGCTCCTCCAGGGCACGCAGCAGCACCACGGTGCTCGCCACCGAGAGGGCCAGGCCGAAGACGAGGCCCGCGCCGATGCCCCAGCCCCAGAGATGCGCCAGCAGCCCACCCATGGCGGTAGCGGCCACGATCTGCACGATCGCGCCCGGCAGGGCGATGGTGCGCACCGCCATCAGGTCTTTGATCGAGAAATGCAGGCCGACCCCGAACATCAGCAGGATCACGCCGATTTCGGCGAGCTGGCTCGCGAGTTGGCTGTTGCCGACGAAGCCGGGTGTGTACGGCCCAACCAGAACCCCGGCCAGGAGATAGCCGACCAGGGGAGGAAGCCGCAGCCGTTGGGCCAGCATCCCACAGGCGAAGGCCAGGACGAGACCGAGGGCGATGATGGCAATCAGCTCTGTCGCGTGCGGCACGGGGCTGTCGTGTCCTCGTTTGGAAGATTTCGCGAAAACGGTGAGGGCAACGGCTGCCGAGGGCAAGCGCCGAATGGCGCTAGATAACCGCAGACGGGTTGACAGTCCGTGCCTGAGAGCACGCATCATGCCGGACAGCGCGTCTGCGGCTCTCTCTCACCGACTTCGTCCGCTGAAAGACGGTCGGGGACCGTGCATGAAACTCTCTGGGCGGCGGAAGGTTGTCGCAGGGAATTGAATTCACTTTCCGCTCTACAGGACGAACCGCCGATGGCCGAACCACATCATGACCCGGCGGGAGCGGGGGGGGCTGGGCAATCCGGCTCCACCCTGTGGACGCTGGGACTCGTGACCGCGCTCGTCGGTCTCGTCGTCCTGCCGCGGAAGGGCATGCGGCCATCCCCGTCCGGATCATCGTCGGACAGGTCTCCCTCCGCCCCGCGCACGAGCGAGCCCTCCCCCTCCCACGAGGGAAGGGACGCCAAGCACGTCGCCAGGACGGAGGCCGAACGCGGGCGGCAGGCGTCGACACCTTCCGAAATCCCCGCCAAGGGCTGGAAGGATATCGGTCTTCGGGTTTTCCACGATATCGGCGAGAACAACCTCGTCTCGGTGGCCGCTGGCGTGACCTTCTACGTTCTGCTGGCGATCTTCCCCGCCATTGCCGCCCTGGTCGCCTGCTACGGTCTGGTGGCGGAGGTATCGACGATCAACGATCACCTGCAGAACCTCCAGGGCGTGATCCCGTCCGGTGCTCTCGACATCATCGGCGAACAGGTGAAGCGCATCGCTGAGAAGGGTGACACCACCCTGGGTCTCACTTTCTTCACCGGTCTCGCCCTGTCGATCTGGAGCGCCAATGGCGGGATGAAAGCGGTCTTCCAGGCCCTCAACATCGTCTACGAGGAGCGCGAGACCCGGAACTTCTTCTGGCTCAACCTGCGCTCGCTCACCTTCACGGCGGGGGCGCTGCTCTTCATCGTGCTGGCCCTGGTGGGCATCGTCGTGGTGCCGGCGGTGATCAACATCGTCGGTCTCAGCGCGGAGGCCTGGTACATCTCGCTCCTGCGCTGGCCGGTGCTGCTGCTCGCGGTGCTGGCCGGCCTCGCTGTGCTCTATCGCTATGGTCCGAGCCGCGACGCGCCGCGCTGGCGCTGGGTGACCTGGGGCAGCGCCATCGCGGGCGTGCTCTGGCTCGCGGGGTCGCTGGGCTTTTCCTGGTACGTCTCGAATTTCGGCAAGTACAACGAGACTTACGGCTCCCTCGGCGCGGTCGTGGGCTTCATGACCTGGATCTGGATCTCGACGACCATCGTCCTCGTCGGCGCCGAGATCAATGCGGAGATGGAGCACCAGACCGAGGCCGACACCACTATCGGACACGAGGAGCCCTTGGGAGCTCGCGACGCCCGCATGGCGGATACGGTGGGCGCCGCGAGTTGAGTTCCGCTCAGCCCTTGTAGCTGATCCGGTAGATGATGCCGTGCTGGTCGTCGCCGAGGAAAAGGCTTCCATCCTTGGCGACCGCCAGACCGAAGGGCCGGGCGAAACGCGACCAGCCGCTCGGGCCGCCTTCGGTGAGGAAGCCCGACACGAACGGGGTGATCGTCGTCGGCAGGCCCTTTTCGAAATGCACGCGCAGGACTTCGTAGCCACTCGGCGGCTTGCGATTCCATGATCCGTGCATGGTGACGAAGGCATCGCCTTTGTACTCGGCCGGGAATTGCGCGCCGTCGTAGAAGGCGAATTGCATCGAGGAGGCGTGCGCCGTCCAAGTGAGAAGCGGCCGCTCGCTGTCCTTGTCCCACTGCTCCAGCGAGCTTTTCGGGACCTCACGGTAGAGGTTCTTGATCCCGGCACCGAAGATGTAGGGCCAGCCATACTTCTTGCCCGGCTCGATCCGGTTCAGCTCCTCCGGCGTTGCGTCGTTTCCGAGCCAGTCGACGCCGTCGTCCCAGCCATAGAGGGCCTTCGTCCCAGGCTCCCAGGCGAAACCGATGGTGTTGCGAAGTCCCGAAGCGACGATCTCCCGGCCCGACCCGTCCGGCTTCATCCGCACCATCGTGGCGTTCTCGGGGTTGCGCTCCTCGCATTCGTTGCAGGTGGAACCGAGGCTGGCATAGAGCCAGCCGTCCGGCCCGAAGCCTATGGTGCGGTTCGGATGCTGGCCGGCATCGGGAAGGTCGGCGACGAGCCTCGTCTCGGGGCCGAGACTGCCATCGGCCTTCATCGGCGCGGAGAAGATCTCTTTCACCGTCACGTAGAACAGGGTGCCGTCATGGATGGCGAGCCCGTGCACATCCGGCTTCTTCAGGACGACTTGGCGCTTGGCCGCGTCGGTCGCATCAATGCGGGTGACTGTGCCGGCGTCGCGGTCGCTGACATACAGCGCCCCGTCCGGCGCCACGACGATGACGCGCGGCGCGCCGAGATCGCGGGCGAAGGCCTCGAGCTTGAACCCTGCGGGGAGTTTCAGAGCGGCGATCCGCTCCGGTGTCGCCTCCAGCGGCGCGGCCTTCACCACATGGGCCTCGATCGTCGCCGTGCCGGGGTTCTGCAGCGCCTGGGCAAAGGCCGGGAGCGGGGCGGCGGAGAGGGCGAGGGCCAGGGCGAGGCAGGTCGAGCGGCGGACCGGGATCATGCGGTGGGAATCCGAAACTGTGGAGGATGAGGCTAAAACGCGGTCTTGGAATCCGCCGTTCCGGCACGCGACACTTCCACCCGGCCCTTCAGCGCGCCCGCGATTTGAAGTAGTGTCGCCGAATGGATCGCGGCATCGCCATCGGTATTCTTCGAGAGAACGAGGCGGAGCTACGCCTACGCGGCGTCCGTCATGCTGCGCTGTTCGGGTCGACGGCGCGGGGAGAGGCGATCGGTTCAAGCGACGTCGACGTCATGGTCGTTCTCGACCGAGAGGCCATTCGTGACGTCTTCGATTATGTGGGCCTGGTGTACTTCATCGAGGCGCTCTTTCCGGTCAGCGTGGACGTGGCCAGCCGTGATGCTCTGAAACCGCATATCCGTCTGCGGGCCGAACGAGATGCCGTTCATGCGTTCTGAACGCGTCCGCGATGCGATCATCGACATCATCGACAATATCAACGCCGCTCAGCACTTCACGGCTGGAATGACGTTCGAGACGTTCATCGCTGACCAACGTACGGTCTACGCTGTCATCCGCTGTCTCGAGATCATCTCCGAGGCCAGTCGCCGCCTCGATCCGGAAACGAAGCTGCGCAACCCGCACATTCCCTGGCAATCGATCGCCAATGTCGGCAACGTCTATCGACATCCCTATCACAAGGTAGAGCTGGATCTGGTCTGGGCTGCCGTCCAAGAACGGCTCGGCGAAGTACGTCATGCCTGCATCGCCGAACGCGACGCTTTTTCTGCCTCCTGAGCGCGCTCGCTCTCGTCTCCTGAACTTGGCCTTTTTCTCACGATGAACGCTGTCTCTCCATCCGCCCCCGTCGGCCCCGGCGATCAGATCATCCTGGTGGACGGATCGTCGTTCATTTTCCGGGCCTACTTCCAGTCGATCAACCAGGACCAGAAGTACAACACCCGGCCCTCGGACGGGCTGCCCACGGGGGCGGTCCGGCTGTTCTGCACCAAGATCGCCCAGTTCGTTCAGGACGGGGCAGCGGGGATCAAGCCGACGCATCTGGCCATCGTGTTCGACAAGTCGGAGGGCTCGTTCCGCAAGGAGCTCTTCCCCGACTACAAGGGCCACCGCCCCGACGCGCCGGACGACCTCAAGCGTCAGATGCCGCTGATGCGCGAGGCCGTACGCGCCTTCGGCCTCCAACCCATCGAGCTGGAGCGCTACGAGGCCGACGACCTCATCGCCACCTATTCGCGCCAAGCCGAGGCGCGCGGGGCCGGCGTCATCATCGTCTCCTCAGACAAGGACCTGATGCAGCTGGTGGGGCCGCTGGTGAGGTTCTACGATTTCGAATCCGGCGTGAAGGGTAAGCCCGGGCATAGGCCCGAGCGCAACCTCGACCTCGACGCCATCATCGCCAAATGGGAAGGCCTGCAGCCGAACCAGATCGGTGACGCCCTGGCGCTCATCGGCGACACGTCCGACAACGTACCCGGCGTGCCCGGCATCGGCCTCAAGACGGCCGCCGCCCTGATCAAGGAATACGGCAGCCTCGACGCGCTGCTGGAACGGGCGGGCGAGATCAAGCAGCCCAAGCGCCGCGAGACCCTTCTCGCCAGCATCGACCAGGCGAAGCTTTCGCGGAGGCTGGTGGCTCTGGAGGAGAACGTGCCGCTCCCCATCGCCCTCGACGACCTGCGCCTGCCAGCGCCCGACCCCGAGAAGCTCGTCGGCTTCCTCAAGGCGATGGAGTTCAACACCCTGACCCGCCGCATCGCCTCGATGCTGCATGTGGACCCCGAGAAGGTGAAGCCCGATCCGGCCCTGCTGCCTGGGTCGGACGGAGCCGACGCGCCCCCGTTCGAGGCCGCGGCACAAGGCGGCGAGGTCGATCCCTTTGCCGACCTGAACCTGCCGGAAGGCGAAGCGAAGCCGCGCGGCCCCTCAGAACCGACGCCTTCCGGCCTCGTTGCCCTGCGCGCGGCCGAGGCGACGAACCCCATCGACACGACGGGTTACGAGACGATCACCAGCCTCGACCAATTGGCGGCCTGGATCGCCGAGGCACGCGAGGCCGGAGTGGTGGCGGTGGATACCGAGACCGACTCCCTCGACGCCAACAACGCCAACCTCGTCGGCGTCTCCCTGGCGGTGGCGCCGGGGCGGGCGGCCTACATCCCCCTCGCCCATCTGGAACCGGTGGCTGCATCCGAGGCGAGCGACCTGTTCGGCGATGCCAAGGCGGCCACGGGGCAGTTCAGCCCGGTCGACGGACAGATCCCGATCAATGCCGCCCTGACGGCGCTGAAGCCGCTCCTCGAAGATCCGGGCGTCCTGAAGGTCGGCCAGAACATCAAGTACGACTGGCTGGTGTTCCGGCGCCAAAGCGTCGCCATCGAGATCGCGCCGTTCGATGACACGATGCTGATCTCCTACGTGCTCGATGCCGGCAAGGGCGGGCACGGTATGGACGAACTCGCCCGTCGCCATCTCGGCCATCAGCCGATCACCTTCTCGGACGTGGCCGGCACCGGCAAGGCGAAGGTCACCTTCGACAGGGTGCCTCTGGACAAGGCCACCGCCTACGCCGCCGAGGATGCGGACGTGACCCTGCGCCTGTGGCGGATGATGAAGCCGCGCCTCGTCGCCGAGCGCCGGGTGACGGTCTACGAGACCCTGGAACGCCCCCTCATCCCGGTCATCGCCCGGATGGAAGCGGCGGGAATCCGCGTCGACCGCAACATGCTGAGCCGGCTCTCGGGTGATTTCTCGCAGATCCTCGTGCGATTGGAGGAAGAGATCCAGGAGGATGCCGGCGAGCGCTTCCAGGTCTCGTCGCCGAAGCAGATCGGCGACATCCTGTTCGGCAAGATGGGCCTGCCCGGCGCCAAGAAGACGCCGTCCGGCCAGTGGGCGACGCCCGCCACCCTGCTGGAGGAACTGGCTCAGGCCGGGCACGAACTGCCCAAAAAGATCTTGGAATGGCGCCAGCTCGCCAAGCTGAAATCCACCTATACGGATTCGCTGCAGCAGCATGCCGACCGGGAGACCGACCGGGTCCACACCTCGTTCTCGCTGGCAGCCACCACCACCGGCCGGCTCTCCTCCTCGGAGCCGAACCTGCAGAACATCCCGATCCGCACCGAGGAGGGCCGGCGCATCCGCCGTGCCTTCGTGGCGCCGGAGGGCAGGAAGCTCATCTCGGCCGATTACAGCCAGATCGAGCTGCGCATCCTCGCCCACATCGCCGATATCCCGCAGCTGCGCCAAGCTTTCGAAGACGGCGTCGACATTCACGCGGCCACCGCCAGCGCCATGTTCGGCGTGCCGTTGAAGGACATGACCTCGGACCTGCGCCGGCGCGCTAAGACGATCAATTTCGGCATCATCTACGGCATCTCGGCCTTCGGGCTCGCCGACCGCCTCGGCATCGGCCGCGAGGAGGCCTCGGCCTTCATCAAGCAGTATTTCGAGCGCTTCCCCGGGATCCGCGCCTATATCGACGACACCAAGAAGCTCTGCCGCGACCTCGGCTACGTCACCACCCTGTTCGGCCGCGTCTGCCACTATCCGCAGATCCGCTCGAACAACCCGAACGAGCGGGCGAGCGTGGAGCGCCAGGCGATCAACGCTCCGATCCAGGGCTCGGCCGCCGACATCATCCGCCGGGCCATGGTCCGGATGGAGCAGGCGCTGCGGGCGGAAAAACTCAACGTGACCATGCTGCTGCAGGTGCACGACGAACTGGTATTCGAAGCACCCGAGGACGAGGTGGAGAAGGCGCTGCCGGTGATCCGCCGGGTGATGGTCGAGGCGCCCGCACCCGCGCTGACCCTGCGCGTGCCGCTGGTAGTGGAGGCGCAGGCGGCGGGGAACTGGGAGGAGGCGCATTGAACGTTGTGCTGCTCTCTCACCTTATTCCAAGGCGGAGCCCTCCAGTTCGTGCGGTGGATTCTGGGACTCTCCTTCTAGGCCGCTTCGCGGTGCCTCAGGACGAGGTGATCGGGTAGGAGGGCGAACGATAGCCATGTCACAAATAGGTGAAGCATGCCGCACCGCACCACAGCCATGCCCTTCAAGCAGGAACCGTCACGTTAACGAAACGTTCATGCCGGACGAAACGGTCTTTCAACCAAACGCCGTAAAGGCGTGTGAGGACAACCTCCGCCATGATCAACACCAAGCTTCTCGCCGCCCTCGGCTTCACCGTCGCGGCGATCACGACCCCGGCGCTCGCGCAGGAGCCCCTCGATATCCGCGTCGCGCCCCAGTTCGACGCCAACGCCCCTGAGGCCCGCGACACTTCCTCGTTCCGCGCCGCCGCCCTGCGCTCGGATGCCGTCAGCATCGAGTCGAGCCGCATCGCCCTCGAGCGCTCGCGCAACCCGAACGTCCGCAACTACGCCAAGAACGTGCTGGTCGAGCGTGAGGCCACCACCAAGGCACTGCTGCCCGAGGGCACTTCGCTGACCGCCGGCGGCACCGTCGTCTCCGACAGCCAGCCCTTCGAGACCCGCTTCGACAACCCGGTCGGCGTCGTCCTCGCCCCGGTGACGATCTCGGCCACCATCGCGTCACGGATCGTCGGCGGCGTGCTCGGCGGCGTCGGCCTCGTCGACAACACCCTCGGTGAGCCCGGCCGTCGCGTCGCCATCGGCCCGGACGGTCAGGCCCGGATCGACCGCCTGAAGAACGCCCGCACCGGCCGTGAATTCGACCGTACCTTCGTGCAGCAGCAGGCCCGTTCGGATGCCCGCACCCTCGGCCTCTACGAGTCCTACTCGCGCAACGGCGACAACGCCCAGGGCCGCGAGTTCGCGAACCAGGCGCTGCCCTACATCGCCAACCAGCACGGCCACTCGGCCGTCCTCGCCGACCGTATCGGCGGCTGAGCCATCGCCCCGTGAAACAGAAAAGGGCCGCCCGGTGGGGCGGCCCTTTTCGTTCGGGCTCAATCCACCCTCTCCCCTCTGCGGGAGAGGGTGCCTGCGGAGCAGGCGGGAGAGGGGACGACCTCTCCGGAGATGGCGCTCCCCTCTCCCGATCCGCTTCGCGGCCCACCCTCCCCCGCAGAGGGGGGAGGGAAAGCGTTCCGTCAGATCGTCTGCTGGCCGACCTCGTCCTCGGGACGCGTGCCCCGGCGTCGGCGAGCGCCGCGCTCTAAAAGCGACCGGCCGATGGCACGGAACGGCGCGGTGAGGCGGCGGGCATCGTCGGCGCGTTCCATGAAACGCTCGCCGTTGCGGATCTCCTTGTCGAGGCGGGCCATGGTGCGGGCGAGGGCCGGGTCGTCATCGTCGAGCCACACCTCGACGGTGCGGGCAAAGGCGATGACCACGCCCTGCAGCTTCAGCCGGCCCAGAGGCCCCTCGGTGTTGATGCCGGCCGCAGCCAGCATGAAGCGGTGCGAGTTCAGCGCCACGCCGTTCAGCGCGACGAGGGAGAGCGGGTCGCCGCGCAGGGCGTAGGAGATCCGGCGCAGGGCATCCTTGTAGGGGGTCATCGCATCGAGGCGGCGCATCAGCACGTCGAACAGACGCTCGCGGGTGGGCTCCTCGGCGAGGTCGGAGGAATCGCCTTCCAGCACCTTGCGGTCGATGATCCGCGAAAGGCCACCGAGCACCGCGCCCTTGGAGGGGAACAGGTCGCGGAATTCGGCGAGGGACAGGCCGGCCTCGCGGGCGATGTCGCCGATTTCGATGTCGTTCCAGGGCTGGACGGCGGCGAGCCGCATCAGCGCCTCGACGGCAGCCTCACGCGGGGAGTGCTGCGGGGCGGCGACGGCGATGTCGGTCCCAGCGGTCTCGTTGCCGCCGGTCTCATTACCGCCCTCGGGCTTCGCACCTGTGGTGTTTGCCATGGTCGTTCGATCCTCGTGTCTGTTCCCTATCATGTAGGTTGTGCAGGCGGATCGGTTAGGGGGCGGCTCAGCCGGAGAGCTCGCCTGCCCGCAGCTTCGCGGCGGCGACCGCCTCGCGCATCAGGTCCGGCACGCCGCCCTCGCGCATCAGCACGGAGAGGGCCGCCGCGGTGGTGCCGCCCGGTGACGTCACGTCGCGCCTCAGCTGTCCCGCATCGTGAGGGCTGGTGGACAGGAGCGCCCCGGCCCCTGACACCGTGGCGCGGGCAAGCCGTGCCGACATGTCGGCCGGCAGCCCAGCCGCCACACCCGCCTCGGCCATCGCCTCTGCCAGGAGGAAGACATAGGCCGGGCCGGAACCGGATAAAGCCGTCAGAGTGTCGATCAACGCTTCGTCGTCGAGCCATTCCACGCCCCCGACAGCCTTGAGCAAGGCATCGGCCTGGTCACGCTGATCCGGGGAGACGTTGGCATTCGCCACCGCGCCGGTGACGCCGCGGCCGATGCTCGCCGGAAGGTTCGGCATCGCCCGGACGATGGCGCGCGCGGAGGGCAGGCGGCCCTGCAGGTCGCCGATGGTCTTGCCCGCCAGGATAGAGACGACGAGCGTATGGGGTGCGATCACCCCATTGATGAGGCCGGCCGCGCCCTCCAGCCCCTGCGGCTTGATCGCGAGGATCAGCGCATCGTTCGCCGGGACGTCACTCGGGTTCAGGGCGATGCCATGGCTCTCGCAGAGCCTCACCATCTCAGGCGAAGCCTGCGGATCGACGACGCAGGTCCTGGCGGCATCGAGCCCGCCGGCGAGCCAGCCGGCCAGCATCGCGCCGCCCATCTTGCCCGCCCCAACCAGGGTGAGGGAGGCGGGCAGGGCGGAGGAAGACGGAATGCTCACGCCTCGCCTTCGGTCTCGAACAGGACCGCATCCAGGGATTCGCGGGCGGACTTACCCGCCCAGAGCACGAACTGGAACGCCTGATAGTAGCGCTCGCAGGCATCCACGGCGGATTTCAGCATCATCGCGCACTGGCTCTGGGTCGGCGCGGCACCGTCGGTGAGCAGCAGAGAATGCCGGAACATCACCACGCTGTCGGTGGACCACAGGTCGAAATGACCGACCCAGAGCTGCTCGTTGACGAGGGAGATGAGGGTGAGGATCTCGGTGCGGCGGTGAGCCGGCACCTTCAGGTCGAAGGCGCTGGCCACATGGAGGGCCTCCACATCCTCGATCCAGGTGAAGGCGACGTGATAGTCGGACCAGCGGCCGGCCACGGCCACCGACATCTCGTCGGTTTCGGCCCGGTCGAAGATCCAATCGCGAAGGGAAGCGAGCCGCTCGACGATGTCGAGGGGGTGCTCGTTCCGGTCGAGGCCTTCGATGTGAAGTTGGGTCATAGCGGTCCAGCTAGGCGTCCCGAAAGGGGCGCCGATAATGGTGAACGACAATCAATCCCCTTCCGGATTTCCCATCCCCAAGCTGAATCCGCGCACAGGCAAGACACAGCGTGATCGAGGGGAAGCTTAAGGGTCGAAGGTCGGGTCCGGGGGCGAAGCGAATCAGTGCCTCACTCACTATAGACCGTGGCGGACTCGCGTTTCAAAGCGCTCCCGATGACCGGTGAACAGGAAAGCGGATTTCCACCGTTCCTTCCTGTGCACAAGCTTAGACCGGACTCGGGGCCCGCGAATCAGACCGATGTCGCTGGCGGAGGCGGCGGCTCCTGCGTGCCGAGCCGGCCCTCCAGCACGGCGACGCGGGCTGCGAGAGCATCGTTCTGGGTGCGGAGAGCCGAGACCAGATCGCGCAGCACGTCCACCTCTTCGCGGGTGGCGATGTCCATGTCGCGGATCAGCCGCTCGATCTGCGCCTTGAACACGGTCTCCGCCTCACGCTTCACGCCCTGCGCCGCACCGGCGGCATCGGTCATGAGTCGGGCGAAATCGTCGAACAAGCGGTTGGAGCCGCGGCCCGCGCCGTCCTTAGAGCCTTGCATCGTCGTCTCCCGAGATCGAGGCCCGCGTCGGACATCGCGCCGGCACCTGAGGTAAGCAAATAAGAATCGAAGGCGTGCGAGGCAATCCGAAGGCAAGGTGCACGGCCGAGGAATTCGCGTTCGGGCCCGCCAAAACCACGTTCGATCCGCCACGATGGGACCGCAAACCGGTCGCCATGGTCACCGCCGATTCGACGGACCGGCAAGGATGCGCATGGTCACCCGACGCGATTATACCTTCGGCACAGCCGCCTGGGCAGCGGGACATCTTCTCGCCGGGGGGAGACCGGCGCTTGCCGCGGCTTCGTTTCCGGAGAATCTTGCCGACAGGTTCGCGCAGATCGAGGCGACGAGCGGCGGACGGCTCGGGATCGGTCTTCTCGATACCGGCAGTGGCACCCAGGCGGCGCATCGCGGGGCGGAGCGCTTCCCGATGTGCAGTACGTTCAAGGTTCTCGCGGCCGGTGCTGTGCTGGCGCGGATCGACCGGGGCGAGGACAGGCTCGACCGGCGGCTGCGTTACGCGGCGAGCGAGGTCGTGCCCTACTCGCCCATGAGCGGACCGAGGGCGGATGGTGAGGGCATGACCCTCGCCGAACTCTGCGAGGCCGCCGTTACGCTCAGCGACAACACTGCTGCCAACCTGCTCCTCGGGACGATGGGTGGCCCGGCCGGACTCACCGCCCAGATCCGCGCGTTCAGCGACGCGACGACCCGCCTCGACCGTATCGAGCCGGATCTGAACGAGGCCGTGCCCGGCGACCCGCGTGACACCACTACGCCGCTGGCCATGGCCCAGACGCTCCGGCGCCTCGTCCTCGCGGACGCGCTCTCGCCCTCATCGAGAGCTCTTCTCACCGCCTGGCTCGTGGGTTGCCGCACCGGCGATGCGCGGCTGCGCGCCGGCCTGCCGAAGGAGTGGCGCATCGGCGACAAGACCGGATCCGGCGAGAACGACACGGCCAACGATATTGCCGTGATCTGGCCGCCGCGCCGGGCTCCCCTCGTCCTGACGGTCTACCTGACCGGGGCGAAGACGTCGCCGGAGGCGCGCAGCGCCACCATCGCCTCGGTGGCCAGGGCCGTCGCCGCCGCCGCTGCGGAACGAGATGGCGGTTGACGCGCACCGATCCGTGTAAGCGTCCCTTAAGTGGTTGTCTGCCAAGGCTTAACCGACAAGCGGTGGCACCGAGACGAGGGCTCCGGCGCCGCTTTACCAGCGTGTCGGAGGGGTGAATGATGATCGAGGGCCTCAAGCACCGCATCCGCGCCGCGGGACGCCGGCCCCGATCGCCCAATGAGGCAACGCTTGCCGCACTTGCTTTTGGGATCGCCGCCTTGAGCACATCCGCCAACCCGGCCTCCGCCGACGAGCGACCGCATTACGACGGCTTCCGTCAGGGCACGTATCTCTCCTACCTCAACGCGGGGGAGGATGGCGCCGAGATCACGCGCTCGCCGCGCCTCGGCCTGTCCTTCGGGGATGAGGTGCGCCCGGTCCTGATGGATACCGGCTCCACCGGCATCGTCGTCTCGGCGAGCCGGATCCCCGGCTTCGAGACGATGCCGTCGCGGCCCGGACGGCTCACCTACAGCAGTTCCGGGCGGATCATGATCGGACGCTGGGTGACGCTGCCCGTCACGCTCGTCGGCGGCAACGGGGCCAGCGTGACCACCTCACCGCTCCCCGTCCTGGCGGTCACCGAGATCGCGTGCACGAACAACGCCCGCGCCTGCACGCCGGAGACGATGCCGGGCCACGTGGCCATGTTGGGTATCGGCTTCGGACGGGAGGGCGACTCGCAGAGCCAGAGCACGCCCGACACCAACCCGCTCCTCAACCTCGCCCCTGACGGCAGGAGCCCCGCACGGCGCGGCTACGTGGTGACGCGGGACGGCATCCATGCGGGTCTCACCGGAGCCAATACGCGCGGCGGCATCCGCTTCGTGAAGCTCGATCCCCACCCCGACATTCCCGGCGAATGGCAGGGCGTCCCGGTCTGCATCACGGTGAACGGCCAGGCACCCGGCGCCTGCGGCCGGGCGCTCGTCGATACGGGCGTGTCGGCGATGTACCTGACCTTGCCGACAGGGGCCGTGGACGGTGCCGTCACTTCCGATGACGACGGCCGAAGCCAGTTCCTGCCCGGCACCCGCCTCGGCTTCACCTTTCCCGGACGAGGCTCCGAACCGGCGGCGGCCTACGACATCGTCATCGGCGACGAGTCCCGACTCTCGCCGGGCAAAGTGACCCTCAACACCCGTCGCCCGGAGCCCTTCGTCAATACCGGCCTGCGCTTCCTCAATGGCTTCGACGTGCTTTACGACGCCGATGGCGGCTATTTCGGGTTTCGCAAGCGGTAGAGCATAGTCGACGCAAGCGTCTTTGCGATGACATTTGCCGAATGTGTCCCGGATACCGGACCGAAACAGACGTTTACAATTCTGATCTCGCTATCCCCTTCGAATCCCTCCGCCGAGGCGTCATAAACGGCCACCGGATGGACGAGACATGACGCAGACGAATTCCGCCACACCCCATATCCTCGTGGTCGAGGACGACCGCGAGATCAGCGCCCTGGTGGCGCGCTACCTCCGCGCCAACGAATGCCGGGTGAGCCTCGCAGGGGACGGGCGCGAGATGGACAAGGCGCTGGCGGATGCGCGCGTCGACCTCATCGTGCTCGACCTGATGCTGCCGGGGGAGGACGGGCTGAGCCTGTGCCGGCGCCTGCGCGCGGGGTCCTCGATCCCGATCCTGATGCTCACCGCCAAGGCCGAGGAGATCGACCGGATCGTCGGGCTCGAGATCGGCGCGGACGATTACCTCGCCAAACCGTTCAACCCGCGCGAGCTTCTCGCCCGCATCCGCGCGATCCTGCGGCGGGGCGCGAGCGCCGAGGCTGCCGGCGACGATGGCGCCCGCCGGCTGCGCTTCCTCGACTGGACCCTCGACGTGTCCCTGCGTCAGCTCCTCAGCCCGGACGATGCCCGCATCACCATCACGGGGGCGGAATTCGACCTGCTGCACGTGCTCTGCCTGAGACCCGGCCGGGTGCTCTCGCGCGACCAGCTCCTCGACCTGACCCAGGGACGGGCCGCCGGCCCATACGAGCGGAGCATCGACGTTCTCATCAGCCGCATCCGCCAGAAGATCGAGGCCGACCCTCGCAACCCGGAGATCATCCGTACCATCCGCTCGGGCGGCTACCTGTTCACCCCGGCGGTGACGCGATCATGAGCGCAACCACGAAGGGCCGGTGGGGGCGCCTTCTCGGCTTTCCGCCCCGCAGTATCGCCGGCCAGATCGCGATGCTCAGCGTGGCCGCCATCGTCGTCAGCCATGCGGTGGCGACCCTGGCCTTCCTGATGCTGCGCGAACCCTGGAATCCGGACAATCATCCGGGCGTAGCCGCGACACGGCTGGCCACCATCGTTCGCCTGCTCGATGCCGCTCCGCCGGGGGATCGGCCGCGCCTGCTGCAGGATGCGGCACGCAGCCTGCCCGGCCTGCAGCTCGAAGCGGCCCCGCCGGAAACTCCCGCCCCCGGCACTCGGGACGGGCAGGCCGACCATCCCATAGTCCAGCGCATGCGCGACGGGTTCGGACGGCCCCTCACGATCACCGATCTCTCGTCTCCGGGGAAAGTGCCGGAGACGGCCAGTGGCATCCGGATCGGCATCACCACGCCGTCCGGTGCGAGCCTGCGCGCGACCCTGCCGGATGACGTCCGGTCTCCGTTCGGCCCCGGCCCGATCATCTTCACCTTCGTCCTCCTCGGCATCACCCTGTCGCTCATGTCGATCTGGGCGACGCGGGCCTTGACCGCTCCGCTGGCGAAACTCGCCGAGGCCGCCGATGCCTTCGGCACGGGCATGAACCTCGTGGCGCTGCCCCGGAACGGGCCGAAGGAGGTGATGGCCGTGTCCCGCGCCCTCGACACGATGCGCGGCCGCGTCCGCCGCCTCATCGACGATCGAACCCAGATGCTGGCGGCGATCAGCCACGATCTGCGCACCCCGATCACCCGTTTGCGGCTGCGGGCCGAATTCATCGAGGACGATCACGCACGCACCATGACCCTGCGCGATCTCGACCAGATGAACGGGCTGGTGGACGCCGCCCTGTCCTTCGTCCGGGACGGTCAGGCCGGGGGCACCCAGACTCTCGTCGACCTCGCTTCCCTGGTCCAGACCGTGTGCGACGGCTTCGCCGATGTCGGCGCGGACGTGCGTGTGGAACAGACGCGGCACGTCCTCGTGCGCGGCCGGGCGGACGAGCTCCAGCGGGCCATCGTCAACCTCGTCGATAATGCGGTGAAGTATGGCGGCGCGGCGCGGCTGACGATGCACCCGTCGGATCAGGGCGTGGCTCTCGAAGTGTCCGATGACGGTCCCGGCATTCCGGAGGCCGAGCGCGACGCCATGGTGCAGCCCTTCGTACGCGGAGACCGGGCCCGGAATCTCAACGAGGCCAGCGGCTTCGGCCTCGGTCTGTCGATCGTTCTCGCCATCGTGGAGGGGCATGGCGGCCGGCTGACCCTGTCGAACAAGCCCCCCCGCGGCCTCGTGGCCCGTATCGACCTGCCCCTCGCCGTCGCTCAGGGAGGGCAGCTGCGCGCGTCTCCATCGACGAACCCTGGGACCGTCGCCCCGGTCATTTCCTGATTTTGGCATTCGACTGTTTCGGAACGTGGGTTCGAAACATCGCGAAACTCTTGTGCCGGGCGCGGGAAAGGTCCGCTTAACCCTGGGTGTCGCTCTCTCGACACCCGTCGCGAGCTCCCCGCGACGGCATTCGACCGAGGCGACCGCGCCATGACATCTGTCAGTTCCACTCAGACCTCCGCCACGTTCCAGGCCCAGCGTCCGCCGCCGTCCAGAGGCAATCCGGTCGCGCAGGCCATCGCCAGCGAGGTCTCCACCGGCGGCATCAGCGCCACCGACGGCACCGCTCTCACCGACGCCCTCGATTCCATCGATTCGAGCCTCAAGAGCGAGAGCTCCAACGCGACCGGCAGAACGAGCACACGCCTCGACCCGTCGCAGATCGAGGACACGATCGGCAGCCTCATCGAGGATCAGGTCTCCAGCGGCGACCTCACCACCGATCAGGCCGAGACCCTGAAGACGCTGTTCGAAGCCAACGCGTCGGGCAGGGGAGGCGTTGGGGACGCAGGTGGCGCGGGCGCTCGACCAGCCGGCCCGCCGCCATCCGAGGTTGAGGCACAAGGCGCGTCATCCTCGACAGACATGTCGGCCGGCGTCAGCGAGCTTCTCGACAGCTTCATGACGACGCTCCAGGAATCGCAGACGAGTGCGTCCGGTTACGCCGCCTCCGGTGCCAAGGCGTCCGGCGCGAGCGCCAGCGCCCTGTTGTTCGACTTCAACACGTAAGGGCGGTCCCTCCCGGTGCCCGGCATCCACGCCCAGGCACCGGGGGGCTACACGCCGGGGGTCTCCCTTAGAACTCCATGTCGAGTTCTTCGATCTCGTTGGGCTCGGCGGCGGCCGCCTCGCTCCATTCCACCATCAGGGGCCAGGCCAGGATGGTGTCGCGATAGGCCGCGACGTTGCGGGGCAGCGAGACGTCGTAGGTCTGGAACCGCGTGCAGACCGGCGCGAACATGGCATCGGCGAGGCTCGGGCGCGTGCCGAACAGGAACGGACCGCCGTAGCGCGCCAGGCAATCCTCGACGATGGTGATGACGCGCTCGATATCGCCCCTGGCTCCGTTGAAGATCTTGAAATTGGTGTGGCGGGCCTTGAGGTTCATCGGCAGGGCCGAGCGCAGGTTGATGAACCCACCATGCATCTCGCCCGAGATCGAACGGCAGCGCGCCCGCGCCACCGGATCCTTCGGCAGGAAGCCCGCATCGGGGTAGGTCTCGTTGAGATACTGGGAGAGGGCCAGGGTATCCCAGACCTCGATCTCGCCATGGACGAGGCGGGGCACGAGGAAGGAGGGCGACAGGTGTAGAAGCTCGGCCCGTGAGGATTCGTCGTCACCGGACAGGACCTCGACCTCGAAATCGAGCCCGGCCATGCGGCAGACCAGCCATCCCCGGAGCGACCAGGATGAGTAGTTCCGGCTCGAAATCGTGAGCGTGGCGACTGGCATGTCCATCCCCTGTCTTCTCATCCCCGACCGTCCATAAGGTTTTCGGCCCGAGCTGTGCAGGGGGCATCCAAGTCTCGTGCCGCATCGAACCGGCCTTCTCCGAAGGAGAAAAACCTTTCCTGTCTCGTCGATGGGACAGTGATGCATTCTCACAACATTTATTACAGATCGTACCTGCAGCCGATTGCGTTGCGCGCAACCGTGGCTCAGCCTAGCGGGCTGTGACGACCGTCGGAGGCGATCCCGGCGGTTGAGCACAACGAAGCGAATGACCCGCTATCCGATCGTTCGCGCAGGAGTTCGAGCGTCATGCTCTACGATGCCTTCGAAGTGCAGTCCGACCTTGCCCAGCGCACGCGCTCCTGGGGGAAGCTCGTCCACGACGCCGTATCTCCCTGGGTCGGGGCCCGAAACGCGGCGCCGATGAACTGGTGGTCGGCCGGCGCCAGGATGATGATGCGCGCGGGCCTGACCTTCGCCCGCCCCGCCTTCGGCATCGACAGCGTCCGGGTCGGCAACCGCGAAGTGTCGGTGAGCGAGGAGGCGACGTTCTCGACCCCGTTCGGGACGCTTCTGCGTTTCAGGAAGGACATCGATTCCGAGCAGCCCAAGGTGCTCGTCGTCGCGCCGCTCTCGGGCCATTTCGCCACGTTGCTGCGCGGCACGGTGCGGACCCTGCTGGCCGACCACGACGTCTACATCACCGATTGGCACAATGCCCGCGACGTGCCGCTCGCCGACGGTCCGTTCGGGTTCGATGATTACGTGGATCACCTGGTGCAGTTCCTCGGCGTGATGGGCGAGGGCTCGCATGTCGTGGCGGTCTGTCAGCCGGCGGTCCAGGCGCTCGCCGCCGCCGCCGTCATGGCCCAGTCGAAAGACATCGCGCATCCGCGCAGCATGACGCTCATGGCCGGGCCGGTGGATTGCCGCATCAGCCCGACCTCGGTGAACAAGCTCGCCACCTCGAAGCCGATCGCGTGGTTCGAAAAGAACCTCATCGCCACGGTTCCCCAGCGTCATGCGGGGGCCGGCCGTCGGGTCTATCCCGGCTTCATGCAGGTCTCGGCCTTCGTCTCGATGAATGCCAAGCGCCACCAGCAGAGCCATGCAGACCTGTTCTGGCATTTCGCCAACGGCGAGGCCGACAAGGCCAACCAGATCGAGACGTTCTACGACGAGTATTTTGCCGTCCTCGACCTCGCGGCCGAGTTCTACATCGAAACCGTCCAGACGGTGTTCCAGGATTACACCCTCGCCAAGAACGAACTGACCTATCGCGGAAATCCCATCGACATGCGGTCCATCCGCAAGACCGCGCTGATGACCGTAGAGGGCGAGCGCGACGATATCTGCGCCGTCGGGCAGACCATGGCGGCGCACGACCTGTGCGGCAGCCTCCCCCCGCACATGAAGAGCCACCACCTGCAGGCGGGCGTCGGCCATTACGGCGTCTTCACCGGCCGCAAGTGGGAGGGCCAGACTTACCCGCTCGTGCGCAACTTCATCCAATCGCACGCATGAGGATGCGGGTCCGGCTCAGGATTTAACCGAGAGCGGTTGGAACTCGTGTCCGCTTGGTGTATGAGCCTGCCCCAAGTGAGTTTTCAGCGTCGATTCGAGACCGTCACACACAGGTCCCTCCCTGGAGCGATCCAGGGTATGGGGCTATTGGCGGTTTGCCCTCGTCGGACAGGCGGGGGCGTTCGGAGAGGGCGCCGTCCGACAAACATACGTCTCTAAAGGATCAAGTCCGTTGCAGGTACTCGTTCGCGATAACAACGTCGACCAGGCACTCCGCGTTCTCAAGAAGAAGATGCAGCGCGAGGGCATCTTCCGCGAGATGAAGCAGCGCAAGGCCTACGAGAAGCCCTCCGTGCGCAAGGCTCGCGAGAAGGCCGAGGCCGTGCGCCGCGCCCGCAAGCAGGCCCGCAAGACCGCGATCCGTGAGGGCCTGATCGCCGCTCCGAAGCCGAAGCCCCGTTTCGGCGCCGGTGCGCCGCGTCGTCCGGGCGGTTCGCCTTTCGCTCCGAGCGCCGCTCCCTCGGCCAACGTCGCCTCGTAAGACCGACCGGCGGCCGATCCCGTATCGGCCCCGAACGCGGTTACTGGCGCTACCGTCCCATCTCTCAGAATGCCCGGGCGCCGATGCGTCCGGGCATTCTGTCGTTTCAGGCGATCCCCACGGCGGCGGAGGCGTGCTCGGCTTCCACCAGGACATCGAGGGCGCGCCAGGGCTTCTGCATGTAAATGGCCTGTTCGGGCAGGCGACCGGTGCTGCGCTCGTCGTAGCCCGAGGTCAGGACCATCCGAACATCGGGCCAGCGCTGCTCCACGGTCCGCGCCAGGGTGATGCCGTCCATGGCCCCGCCGAGGCGCACATCGGCGAACAGCAGGGCGACGTTCAGTCCCTTGCGCTCGAGAAAGCCGATGGCCGCCTCGGCGCTGTCACAGGCGATCACGTCGAGATCGGTTTCCTCGAGAATGGCTGCAGCGAGGTCGCGAACCGCTGCATCGTCCTCAACCACGAGGGCAACGGGGCCGTCGATCTGGGCTGGCGATACGGTGTCGGCGGTCGAGTGGATGGTATGATTCATGAGGTCTCCTTCTTGGAATGGGGGCGGGCGCGATCGCGGCCCCGCAGGGCGTCATGCGCCCGGTCGATGATTCGATTGTTCGAAGGCTGCGCCGCCTGGCCGGGATCGGCAAGAGTGCCAGCCGCCGCCACGGCCATGCGCCTCTCGCTCCATAAAAAGCGGAACCGCCTCAAAGCGGGCTTGGTGGCAGCCTAAGATCCGAGAATGCACGAAATCGAGCGTCTCTGCACATCGTCTACGCAGACGCACAAGGTTCGGGCATACCGCAACGCATTAACGATCTGTTCACCGCAAAAGATCGAATGTTACAGTTCAACGACCGTCAAGCTGGATCATGGAACGGTTTCTGTTTCCCGATCCGGGGAGGGGTGCCGAAACAGGGGGTTGTTGCTCAGTCATGTGCCGCTTTCTCGCCTATAGCGGTGATCCGGTCTTCCTGACCGATCTCGTCTGCGCGCCGACGCACTCGCTGGTGCATCAGTCGCTGCACGCCACCGAGGCGAAGACGGAGACCAACGGCGACGGTTTCGGCATCGGCTGGTACGGCGAACGGACCGATCCGGGCCAGTATCGCGACGTCTGCCCGGCCTGGTCGGACGAGAACCTCGTCAACCTCTGCCAGCAAGTCCGCGCGCGGATGTTCTTCGCCCATGTCCGCGCCTCGACCGGCACGGCCACCACGCGGGCGAACTGCCATCCCTTCGCCCATGGCCGGCACCTGTTCATGCATAACGGCCAGATCGGCGGCTATCACCGCATCAAGCGGCGGATCGAGGCCCTGATCCCGGACGCGCTCTACGAAGCGCGGCGCGGCACCACCGATTCCGAGGCGATCTTCCTCCTGGCCCTGGCCAACGGCCTCGCCGAAGACCCGATCGGCGCCATGGCCGAAACCCTCTCGACGGTCCGCGACCTGATGCAGGCGGCCGGGATCACCGAGGCCCTGCGCTTCACCTCCGTCGTCACCGACGGCGAGACCCTTACTGCCTATCGCTGGGCCTGCGACGGCCGCCCGCCGAGCCTCTATTACCGCCAGACCGAAACCGGCCTCGTAGTGGTCTCCGAGCCCATCGACGATTGCAAGGAGGGCTGGATCGTGATCCCGCGCGGCGGCACGCTGCAGGCGACGCGCGGTGGCACGGTGACGGTGAAGGGCGCCGACGAAGCGCGGGTCCGCATCGCCGCCTGAGACCGCTCCCGAGGGTTGCGGCACGGAGGGTTGCGGCGTCGGCGCGAAGGGCGGACAACCCATGCTCCTTCGAGAGCGTGAGCCGCCGATGACCGACACGGACGTGACCCTTCACATCGCCGGGGCCTGGACGCCCGGTTCCGACGCGCGGACGATCCCCGTCCTCAACCCCGCCACCGGCGACGCCATCGGCACCGTGGCGGTGGCGACGCGCAACGATCTCGACCGTGCCCTGGAAGCCGCCCGTCGCGGATTCGCCGAATGGCGCAGGGTCGCGGCCTTCGATCGCGCCAAGGTGATGCGGCGGGCCGCCGATCTGCTCCGTTCGCGCGTCGACGACATCGCCCGGACGATGACGCTGGAACAGGGCAAGCCGCTGGCCGAAGCGCGGGTGGAGACGCTTGCCGCCGCCGACGTCATCGATTGGTTCGCCGAGGAAGGGAAACGCGCCTACGGCCGCATCATCCCCGCCCGCGTGCCGGGCGTGACCCAGATGGTTCTGCGCGAGCCGGTGGGTCCCGTGGCCGCCTTCACGCCCTGGAACTTCCCGATCAACCAGGCCGTCCGCAAGCTGTCGGCGGCGCTCTGCGCCGGCTGCTCGGTGATCCTGAAGGGGCCGGAAGATACGCCGGCGAGCTGCGCCGAACTCGTCCGCGCCTTCCTCGATGCCGGGGTGCCGGGTGACGTGCTGTCCCTGGTCTTCGGCGATCCAGCCGAGATCTCGTCCTACCTGATCCCGCATCCGGTCATCGCCAAGATCTCGTTCACCGGCTCCACTCCGGTGGGCAAGGAGCTCGCGGCTTTGGCCGGGCGCCACATGAAGCGCATCACCATGGAACTCGGGGGCCACGCCCCCGCCCTGGTCTTCGCCGACGCGGATGTGGAGAAGGCCGTCTCGGTGCTCGGCGCCAACAAATTCCGCAATGCCGGGCAGGTCTGCGTCGCGCCGACCCGCTTCCTCATCCACGATTCCGTCTACGACCGCTTCGTCGAGGGGTTCGTGGCGCATGCACAGGGCATCAGGGTCGGCGACGGGCTCGATCCCGAGACCCAGATGGGGCCGTTGATCCATGCCCGCCGGCGCGAGGCGATGGAATCCCTGGTGGCCGATGCCGTAGCGCAGGGCGCGGAGCTCCGCACCGGCGGCAAGCGCATCGGCAACCGCGGCCATTTCTTCGAACCGACCGTACTCACCGAGACCCCGCTCACCGCGCGGATCATGAACGAGGAGCCGTTCGGCCCCGTGGCCCTGGTCCAGCGCTTTTCCGACGACGAGGCGGCCTTCGCCGAGGCCAACCGGCTGCCCTATGGTCTCGCCGCCTACGCCTACACCCGCTCGGCCACCCGCGCGACGGAGATCGCCGCCCGGGTCGAGAGCGGCATGCTCGGCATCAACCATCACGGCCTCGCCTTCCCCGAAACCCCCTTCGGCGGCATCAAGGATTCCGGCTACGGCAGCGAGGGCGGCTCGGAGGCGATCGAGGCCTATCTGACGACGAAGTTCGTGAGCCAGGCGAGCGCCTGAGCGCCCGCATTCGGTGGGCTCGACAAGCAAAACGCTCCATGGGGCAGACCCCATGGAGCGCTGATGCACGCCTTTGCTCCGGCCCCGCTCACGGGAGCGGCCTTAGCGGGTCGCGGGGTCGACGATCTCGGCGACGATGCGCCGGGTCGCGGGAGCACGCGAGGTCAGGGACGGCGTGGTGGTCAGCTCGGAGGCCGGACGCACGGCGGCCGTGACGCGGGCCTGCTCCCGATAGAGCGTGGGGGTGACGGTGATGCGCTCGTCAGCGGTCGCGGTACCGACCAGGGTGGCGGAGGCGAGAGCGGCGAGGACAAGGCTACGAACGGTCATAATATTGATCCCTCTGATGTTTCGGGGCCGATGCCCCGTTTCGTGAGACCGATATATTTTGCGGCGCAACATTCATCAAACAGATAGCATCGATATTCGATATCGACCGTATCAATGCGATGCTTCCAATTGGACCGTGCGGCCGTTTATGTCTTCAGCCGTTTCGATCCGCAAACGTCGCTGGAAAGCATGAGACAGGATGGGATGTCTCACCCTGTCTCGTCATCGGCTGGGCTTGTCACTTCACCAAGGGTTTCAGACCTAAGTCCCGAAGCCGAGGCGCCTCTGATCGGCAGCCGATGGACGCCGACCGCCAGCGATGAGGTGGAGCTTCGACGTCGTTCTCAGCCCTGTCGTCAGTAGCGGGGGGCATCGACGCGTGCACCCCAGATATTGAGCGTGCGGATCGACGGCTTAGACGGAGCGTCCACGGCCTCTGCGCTCGCCTTGGCGGATGCGTAGGACCGCTTCGGCGCGATGGAAGCGGTGTTCGGCGAGTTGGTGGCTGGTGCGGTCAAGGTCGCTTGGGTACCGGGGACGGTGAAGCGATGCCCCCAGGCGTCGAACGACCTCGCCGGCTCGGCCTTGGCAGGAACGATGGCGGCGACGACTAGTGTGAGGATGGCGCCGGTGATGAAGGTGGAGCGAGTGGTCATGATACGACGTCCTGTTCGGTGAGCGTTCGTCGGGGGAGGTTTCCGATGACCCGACGCTTCGGCCCGTTGCAATAACGTTGATATAAACGTAGCGTCGCGGCCTGCGGTGCGCGTCCGCACATAGGTTGATACCAATCATATTCGGAGAAGGTCTCGTTTGGCAGGGGCTGTACAAAACCCGCAGGGCCATTATCTCGTTGGTATCAACACTCCGGGGGAATTTCGTATGGCCGGACATCCGGTCCTCACTCCAAAGATCGCGGCCGGGGTCGAACAAGCCTGCTTCAGCTTCGCGGCTCAGAAGGCGGCGCGCGCCATTGGCCGGCGCTATGACGCGGCGCTCCGCCCGACCGGCCTCTCGAACTGGCAGTTTACGCTGCTGATGATGCTCGTCCGAGACGAGGCTCCGGCCATCGGCGCGCTGGCACAGGCCCTAGCGATGGATCGCACGACCATCACCGCCAACGTGAAGCCCCTCGAACGACGCGGGCTGCTAAGAATCGAGGCCGATGCGGACGACAGGCGCGTCAGACGCATCCTGCTTACCGACAAAGGTCGCACAGTCCTGGCACAGGCGTACCCGCTCTGGGAGAAGGCGCAAGCCGCTTGCGCCGAACATCTCGGCGCGATCGATCAGACCATTTACCGTGCCGCCGTGGCCGCGCTGACGATGTGACCCGGCCCGGCAGGGCACTCGGGGCCTATCGCGCCCGGAGATCTTCCCACTTTGCTCGAAACATTCGCGAGGTGCGAGAAGCCGGTGCTCCTCAGTAACGCACCGTCGCCCGCACGCCGAACACCGCGGCATTCTTGATCCGGGCGCCATCGGGATCGCGCGGATTGGGCACGCCGCCGCCCGGGCGAAAGATATACTGGATGTCCGGCTGAACCGTGACGCCGGGTCCGAGGACGGCCTGATAGGTCGCCTCGATCACGGCCTCGCTGCTCCGACGGGGTCCACTCGCGCCGCCGAAGCGGATCACATCGGTGTCGAACCCGCGGGCACTGTCCGAGATGCGGGCCAGGGCGAAGGCGACGCCGATCGTGTCGTCTGACCGTCCCTTGAAGAGGCCCTTATAGGCAATGCCCATATCGGCGTAGAAATCCACGATGTTGCGGTCGGAGGGCGAACCGGACAGGCGCAGGAACACACTGGCACCGTCATTCGGGTCATCGGGCTCGCGGTAGATGGTCTGGTCGATGATGCCGTAGAGGCCGCTATCGCCGCGAAAGCGCCGGGCGATGCCGGTGGTGGACGGATCGGCCAGCGAGCGCCCGGCCTCGTCGAAACGCTGGCTGTCGAACCGGCCAAAATGATGCCAGCCCCCCAGCGTCACCGTGCCGGGATCGCCCTCATCACCTTGCGCGATGTTGTACGCATAGGCGGCCTCCGCGATGACGAGGGCGGGGTCGCTGGTGCGGAAATTCGTGCCGGTGCGGTTGCGGCGCTGAGGATCGAGATCGCTGGGGTAAGGCCCTGCCGGATCGCCGTCGAAGACGCCGACCTGCAGCGAGAAATTCTGGTTCGGGACGTATTTCGCCCGGATCGCCGGCACCGCCAGCGGGTAGATCGGACCGCCGCTCGGCAGCACCTCCGCCATGATGTTGGGCCAGCCGAAGGTGGAATTGATGAACAGCGTGCCGGTCTGAGTCACGGCGAATTCGGTATCGGCCGCGATCTGACCGACCTTCAATCCGAACTGTCCGTCGAACAGCTTCTGTTCCAGCCAGATTTCGTAGAGCCGCGAAGAGGGCAGTGCCTCGATGGCGCTCACGGTGATGAAATTGTTGACGTAGTAGCGCGACAGGCCGGTGCCGTGGATGAGGTAGAGATTGGTGTGGAAGGTCGCCCCTTGCCAACCTGCCAGCTTCTCGAGGTCGGCATCGAACTGGATATCCAGGCGCCCTTCGACGATCGCACCGCGCCGTACACCGCCCGTCGCGTTGCCGAAGCTCTCGCCGATATAGGTGAGGCTGTACTCGATGCCTTTGGTCTTCAGAAAGGAACGCAGGCCATAGGGGTCGCCATACGGGCCGAGCTGGTCCTGTATCGAGGTGTTGAGGTTGGCCGAAGGCTTGGCCGAGGTCACCGACTGCGCCACCGACGTCTGCGGATCGCCGCCGGCGCCGCGCGGTGAGCCGATATCGAGCCCTTCCAGCGCCAGACGCGCCTGCCGGGCCGCAATCTCGGCAGCGGTCTGGGCGTGGGCGCCAGACACGGCAAGGCCGGACATCAGGGCTGCGACGGTCGCAAGAGGAAACGAGCGGAGCATCATTCCTCGGAAAAGCGTGTCCCAGGGCGACCGACCCCCGCTCGCGCTCTATCATGCAGAGCGTGACAGAGCTGTAACCGATACGAGGGAGCGATGTGGCCGCAGGAATTCCCTATCCCGGTGTGTCGCGCTTCCCACATCCGCTTCAGAGCAGTGCTCTGTGAGGAGCGCCTTACTTGCCGGTCCAGTTCGGCGGGCGCTTGGCCAGGAACGCCTCCATGCCCTCGCGGAAATCGGCGCTCGTGTAGCACATGAGGATGAGATCGTCGTCGGGCCGTTCCGATGCCTCCTCCTCGGCGGCGAGGCGGCGCAGACCTTCCTTCGTGGCGCGTAGGGTCAGCGGTGCATGGCCGGCAAGCTGCGTCGCGAGTTCCGTCGCCCTGGCGGCAAGAGCGGCGGCATCTTCCACGACTTCGCCGACGAGACCGGTCGAGAGCGCTTCCTCCGCGCCGAACAACCGAGCGGTGAAGATCATGTCCTTCACCCGTGCGGGACCGATGAGGCCGGACAGGCGCTGAAGGTTCGACATCGACAGGCAATTGCCGAGCGTCCGCGCAATGGGAAAGCCGAACCGGGCATCGCGTGTGGCGATGCGTAGGTCGCAGGAAGCCGCGATGGCGGCACCGCCGCCGGTACAAGCGCCGGCGACAGCGGCGATGACCGGCACGCGCAGACGCTCGAGCGTGCCGAGGACCTTGTCCATGAAGCGCTCGTATCCAAGGGCGTCCTCCGGGCTGGAGAAGTCCCGGAACTGGGCGATATCGGTGCCGGCGGCGAAGGCCTTCTCACCGGCGCCGGTAATGACGAGAACCTTGATCCGTTCGTCCGCCTCGATCCGTCCGCACAGGTCGATTAGGCCCTGATACATCGCGAAGGTCAGGGCGTTTCGTGCCTGTGGCCGGTTGAGGACGATGCGGGCGATGCCGGCATCGTCGGTTTCGAACAGGATCTCGTCGGTGGCGCTCATGCGGGGTTCCCATGCCGGACCGGCCGTTCATCGGCCTCTTCGACACAGGTCTTGCCCATCCGTGCCGCTTTCGGCAACCGCAGGGAGACCGGACAGGCGGCCTTCGATGCCCTCGGCTCCGATCAGAACAGCGCCGGGACGAACATATCCTGCGGAACTGGCTGGCGGGCGTAATCCTCGTGGCGCATGCGCTCGGGCAGATGCACCGGCGGGTGCTCCACGTCGCCATAGGGGATCTGCGTGAGGAGATGGCTGATGCAGTTGAGGCGGGCCTTCTTCTTGTCTACGGCCTCGACCACCCACCACGGCGCCTCGGGAATGTGCGTGCGGGCGAGCATCACTTCCTTCGCCTTGGTATAATCCTCCCAACGGCGACGGGATTCGACGTCCATCGGTGAGAGCTTCCACTGCTTCAGTGGATCGTGGATGCGCATGTTGAAGCGCAGTTCCTGCTCCTGATCGGTGATCGAGAACCAGTATTTCAGCACGATGATGCCGGACCGCACCAGCATGCGCTCGAATTCCGGCGCGGACTGGAAGAACTCTTCGTACTGGTCCGGCGTGCAGAACCCCATCACGCGCTCGACGCCGGCGCGATTGTACCAGGAGCGGTCGAACAGCACGATCTCGCCGCCCGCCGGCAGATGCGCGACGTAGCGCTGGAAATACCATTGCGTGCGCTCGCGCTCGCTGGGAGCCGGAAGCGCGGCAACGCGACAGACGCGCGGATTGAGACGCTGGGTGATGCGCTTGATGGCGCCGCCCTTACCAGCCGAATCCCGCCCTTCGAAGATCACGACCACGCGGAGCTTCTGGGCCTGGACCCAATCCTGCAGACGAACCAGCTCGTGTTGGAGCCGAAACAGCTCACGGAAATAGACTCGCCGGTCCATGCTGGGCGGACGCGGGCTTGCATCGATTTCGCTAACCAGTCGCTCAAGGCGCTCGTCTTCTAGTTCCATCTCCAATTCTTCATCGAAGTCGTCGGCCATCTCTCGACGAATAGCCTCGATATCGAAAGGACGAGTCCCGGCGCGCGTGCCGTCCATAACATTGCCTTCCTGATGAATGGGAATGATCCAGGCCCTTGGATCACAACTGCATGACAGTAAGGAGACCTCCTCGGCGACGGCAACGAGCTCCCTAAAGCCTGTATTGGCCTGCCTTCTCATGCGGGATTGTCGAGGGCATTTTTGGCCGGGAGGACGGCGACGCAAGCGAGCCGTCTGGTTGCGACATCCAGGGCGTTCGGCACGTTGGCGGTGCGGGCCGCCTCAATAGCTAAACACACCGAAAATTCATGCAACGTCGCGGCGCTGTTCCAGCACGGCATCCTTCGACAAGCTCAGAATGAGGGCCGCTCTGACCCGGCGGCTTCTCGATGGCGGGGTGGCGCATGCCCTGGATCAGGCACCAATCCTGGCGGCGCTCGACCGTGAGGCACCGTCGAATTTGGCTGAGTGCAGGCTGGACCATCTCTTTTTGCCGTCATCAAGGGCAACCAGCGCAACGCGATCCTGCACGTTCGCTGAAGCCAGGACATGCCCTTCGGCATCGATCAACGCCACGCGTTTGTGCCCGGCCAGCTTCTGGGTGCCGTCGTAGCCGCGCAGCCCTGCACGCCAATGCAGGTGACGCTTTTCTCCGGGCTAAGACGAAACTTCGCGGCTACACTCAACCTGTCTGTTTCAAACATTCGCCCGGTTTCGGATTTCATCCGTTCTGCGCCGCCACTCCAGACGGCGTACTATCCCCGCGTGCCCCAGCGTACGCCCATCCGGCTCGGGGCCGCCGCATCGGGGCCGATCGGGGGACCGCTCGGTCGGGCGACCGGCGGGGAGGACGGCTCTGCGGCCTCCTCCTCTGAGGCGGTGAAGGCCTCCTTCGAGAACTGGCCCGCCTTGCGGAAGGTCCAGAGGTAGCCGGGCACGATGGCGGCCATCGCGGTGGGCAGGATGCCGAGCCCGTCCAGCGTGCGGCCTTCCGCCTTGGCGGCTTCCGAGACCACGTTGTCGGTCTGGAGCAGCGTGACCTGGTCGCGGGTGAGCTTGAGGCTGTCCGGCAGCAGGCCGAGGCTCAGCGTGTCCACGGTCTCGATCACGCGGGCCTGCAGCATGGCGATGGGCTTGGGCAGGTCGACGACGAGGCGGCGGCGGCGGGTGGTCTTCAGCATGTAGCGGACGAGGCCGTCGAGGGTCTCGACCTCCGGGCCGCCGAGCTCGTAGACGCGGCCGGCCTCGGCCTGCCCGTCCACCGCGCGGGCCACGGCCTCGGCCACATCGCCGACGAAGACCGGCTGGAAGCGCGTCTCGGCTCCGGCGAGGGGCAGGACCGGGAGCACGCGGGCGAGCGACGCGAAACGGTTGAAGAAGCTGTCTCCGGGGCCGAAGACCAGGGAGGGACGCAGGACCACAGCCCGGGGCTGGGCCGCCAGCACCTTCGCCTCGCCCAGCGCCTTCGAGCGCGCGTAGAGAGAGTCGGAATGCGGGTCCGCCCCGATGGCCGAGACGTGGACCAGGGGCGCGCCGATTGCGGCGGCGGCACGGGCGATCTCGCCCGCCCCTTCGGCCTGAAGCGTGAGGAATCCCTGCCTGCCGGTCTCCTGGAGGATGCCGACGAGGTTCACCACCGCGTCGGCTCCCTCCACCGCCCTGGCGATGGAATCCGGGTAGCGCAGGTTCGCCTGCACGGCGACGATCTGCCCGACCTTGCCGAGAGGCTGCAGGAACAGGGCGAGGTCCGGCCGCCGGACCGCGACCCGGATACGGTAGCCGCGCTTGGCCAGCGCCCGCACCACATGGCGTCCGAGGAAGCCCGAACCGCCGAAGACGGTGACCAGCTGCGATGACGGACGCGGCAATGACGGTCCGGCGAAAGGAGAGGTCGAAGCGTCGAAGCCGGTCATCGCCTGGTTCCCACCTGTCATCCGAGATGCCCTGCCACGCCCTGTCCGGGCCGGGGGCGAGTCTCTGTCCGTCACCACTGAATGCGGGATTACCATCGCTCGCGCATCGATAGCTAGGGCCGTTGACCGCAGCGCGGGAGGCCCAGGCGGCGATGAAACATTCGGCGAGGGAAAACCCCCGATACCCCGCCGTTCACGGAGGAGCCGGCGGTCGGCACCCTGTGGCGAAGGTTGGCTCCGCGACGCGTCCGATGCACCCCGGGTGATCGTCTCACCGAGGCGGGGCCGACGGGGAGGAAATAGAATGTTCTCGCTGAACGGCTGCGTATCGAAAGATTGTCCTTGTCTGCGGCAAGAAAATGTATTTCCATTCCTTTGACTATAGGGCCGGTTTGTAAGAGATTTCATCTATCAAAGATGAAGCACAAGCAGTGAATGATAATGCGCTTGCTGCAATAACGTATTCAACTGAGGCTTTTGCTTCAGATGAATGCCTGGTTTCTCACATTCGCGGATAGAACTATGACCCGCCCGAGCCATCGCCCTCCGGAGCCGATCCGTTTTGCCTATTGGGTGCCGAACGTGTCCGGTGGCCTTGTCATCAGCAAGATCGAACAACGCACGAGTTGGGAAGCGGATTACAATCGCCGCCTCGCACAGATCGCCGAGGAGGCGGGGTTCGACTACGCCCTGACGCAAATTCGCTTCACCGCCGGTTACGGTGCCGAGTACCAGCATGAATCGGTGGCGTTCAGCCACGCCCTGCTGGCGGTGACCACGAAGCTCAAGGTCATCGCCGCGCTCCTGCCCGGCCCCTGGAACCCGACCATCGCCGCCAAGCAGATCGCGACGATCAGCCAGCTCACCAACGGGCGCATCGCCATCAACGTCGTGTCGGGCTGGTTCTCCGGTGAGTTCCGCGCCATCGGCGAGCCCTGGCTCGACCATGACGAGCGTTATCGCCGCTCGGAGGAGTTTATCCGCTCCTTGCGCGGGATCTGGACGCAGGACGACTTCACCTTCCGCGGCGATTTCTACCGCTACACCAACTACACCCTGAAGCCGAAGCCGGCCGACCCGCAGCCCGAGATCTTCCAGGGTGGCTCCTCCCGCGCGGCGCGCGACATGGCGGCCCGCGTCTCCGATTGGTACTTCACCAACGGCAACACGCCGGAGGGGATCCGGGCGCAGGTGGACGACATCCAAGCCAAGGCCTCGGCCAACGGCCATTCGGTAAAGGTCGGCGTCAACGCCTTCGTCATCGCCCGCGACACCGAGGAAGAGGCCCGCGCCGTCCTCCAGGAGATCATCGACAACGCCGATCCCGATGCGGTGAAGGCCTTCGGCCACGAGGTGAAGAACGCCGGCAAGGCCTCTCCGGAAGGGGAGGGCAACTGGGCGAAATCGAGCTTCGAGGATCTCGTCCAGTACAATGACGGCTTCAAGACCAACTTGATCGGCACGCCCGACCAGATTGCCGAGCGTATCGTGGCCTTGAAGGATGCCGGCGTCGACCTCGCACTCCTCGCCTTCCTGCACTTCCAGGAGGAGGTCGCCTATTTCGGCGCGCACATCATCCCGAAGGTGAGGGCGCTCGAAGCCGCGCGCGAGCGTCGGGCCGAGGCCGCCTGAGCGGCCTTTCCAGCGCCAGCTGACGACAGCCGCGCATCCCCTCTCCCCGCAGGCGGGGAGAGGGCCGCGACGACCTCGTCGTCGGCGCGGCGAGGCGGCATCCGCCGGTGAGGGGGCTCGTCCGGAGGAGCCTCTTTCGGAATCGCCCCCTCACCCTCGCTTCGGCCTCGCCTCCGCTTGCCTCGCCCCCGACGAGAGGGGGATCCGGCTGAGGTCTTCAAACGCCCGTTCAAACCAGCCCATCGCCTGCCCGGTACCCTGGAGCCATCCATGAACATCGCCGTCAGCGCCCAGTCGCTCGAAACCGCCCGGGGCGCGCCGCCGGTTCCCCGTCCGGCATCCCCCGCCCATGTCATCCGCGACGATGCCGAGGCGATCCGCGTCGCCCATGCCCTCGCCAAGGAGTTCCGCGAGGGCGCGTCCGAACGCGACCAGACCAACCGGCGGCCCTATGCCGAGCTCGACGCGTTCTCCCAGAGCGGGCTCTGGTCGATCAACGTTCCCAAGGCCTTCGGCGGGCCGGAGGTGTCCTACAAGACCCTAGCGCAGGTCGTCGCCATCATCTCGGCCGCCGACCCCTCGATCGGCCAGATCTCGCAGAACCACCTCGGCATCGTGGCGGCGATCCGTACGGTATCCGACCCGGAGCAGCAGGCGCTGCTGTTCGGCGAGGTCCTGAAGGGCACCCGCTTCGGCAACGCCTTCTCGGAGATCGGCACCCCGCGCGCCACCGATTTCAAGACCCATTTCGTCGATGACGGCGACCACGTCATCGTGCGCGGCAAGAAGTTCTATTCGACGGGGGCATTGCTCGCCCATCTCGTCCCCATCGTCGCCCTCGATGGCGAGGGGCGCGCCTGGTACGCCATCGCCGACAGGGGCGCCCCCGGCCTCACCGTCATCGACGACTGGTCGGCCTTCGGCCAGCGGACCACGGCGAGCGGCACCGTCCTCATCGACGACGTCCGTGTGCCCAAGACCCATCTCGTCCCGGCCTGGAAGGGCTACGAGCAGCCGCGCTCCGACGGGGCGATCTTCCAGATCATCCAGGCGGCGGTGGATGCCGGCATCGCCCGCGAGGCCATCGACGACACCATCGCCTTTGTCCGCACCAAGACCCGCCCCTGGGTCGATAGCGGCCAGGACCGCGCCTCCGACGATCCCTACACGATCCAGGCGATCGGCGAGCTGACGATCCGGCTCCATGCGGCCGAAGCCATCCTCGACAAAGCCGGCCTCGCCCTCGACGAAGCAGTGGCCAACCCGAGCGCGGAGACGGTGGCTGCGGCCCAGCTCGCCGTCGCCGAATCGAAGGTGCTCACCACCGAGATCGCCGTGCAGGCGAGCAGCAAGCTATTCGAGCTCGCCGGCACCCGCTCGACCCTGGCCGAGAGCAACCTCGACCGGCACTGGCGCAACGCCCGCACCCACACCCTCCACGACCCGGTGCGCTGGAAATACGCGATCATCGGCAACCACGCCCTCAACGGCGTGAACCCGCCGTTCCACGCCTGGAGCTGACGGAGGGAGTCGGACGAAGGGCGCTCGTGCCTGAACCCACCATTTCGTCGTGAAATGGTGACCCGTCCGCTTTCCAACGACGAACGAAGGAAGCGGACGTTCTCCCCGAAATGGCCGAGCTCTGTTTTGCGCAGGAAGCGAATGGCAGCAGCCACCCTACGGCCTCGCGCCCGAGGGAGCGCCCGCCGAGGTACAAAGGGCCAGCCACAGGGGTACTCTCATGGCTCATCGAGAAATGCCTCGAGAGCGCCGAATGGTCAGACCTCAGCGCCTCCACTCGCAGGCGGCGGCATACGGTGTACCGCGCGATGCAGGAAACCGCCGGTTCGAAGCCTCTGACAACCATAGATCGATGGGGGGATTCTCGCTGGCCGGGATAAGCGCCGCGACAAGCCGCACGCCGCCAACACATTCCTGAAGGCCATGCGTGGCCTCTTCGGTTGGGCCACGGTTCGGGGCCTTGTCCCGGTCGCCCCGACCCTCAACGCCAAGCTGCTGACGGGCGCGAATGATGAGGTGGGCTTCTTTGGCTGGACAGACGACGAACTAGCCCGGTTCGAAGCGAAGTGGCCGGTCGGCACCCGCCAGCGCCTCGCCTTCGACCTGTCGCTCCATACGGGCTTCAGGCGCAGCGATGCGGTGAAGATCGGTCGCCAACACGTCCGGAGCAGGGAGCCATCGAAGACGGGAGACGTCGTCCCGCGGCCAATCCTCCGGATGCTGGCCGAGTCGATCGCAGCGACGCCGACCGGAGATCTCACCTGCATCATCAGCGAGCAGGGCCGGGCCTTCACGAAAGAATCGTACGGGAACTGATTCAACAAGATCTTTCGTGATGCCGGCGAGCGGGGTCAACGCGCGGTCTACGGAACTCCGGCGCGCCGTGCTGCCAAAGCTGGAGCTACGGTGGCCCAGCGCAATGCTCTCTATGGGTGGACGCCCGGAAGCCGGGAAAGCGCGGTCTACACACGCACCGCCGAAAAAGTCCGGCTAGCCCGCTCGGCGCTCATTTATCCCTCACCTGCTACCCTGGTGCGGAAGCCGATCGGGATAATCCAGCGAAACTACGGGCTTAAAAAAATAGATGGTGCCCAGGGACGGAGTCGAACCGCCGACACTGCGATTTTCAGTCGCATGCTCTACCAACTGAGCTACCTGGGCCCCCGCCGAAGCGCTTGGCGCCGTCGACTGGAGCGGGGGTATAGTGAGGTGGCGGGGCCCTGTCCAGCCTCCTTTGCGCGCTTCGTGCGATGGAATCGGCTCAGGACGAACGCGGCGGGTCCTCGTCCTCGGTTTCGTCCTCCTCGGTGGGGATCGCGTAGCGGTCGGTGAGCCAGCGGCCGAGGTCGATATCGGCGCAGCGGGCCGAGCAGAAGGGCTGGAATTCCGGCTGTGCGGGCTTGCGGCAGATCGGGCACGGCTCCGGCTTCGGCTTGATGGGAACGGCCCGGCTCATGCCATCGCCCCCCAGCCTTGCCGCACGGGAAAGCCCTCGCCTTCGAGAAGGCTGATCGTCTCGTAGAGTGGCAGGCCGACGACGGCGCTGTGCGAGCCGACGAGCTTGACCACGAAGGTACCGGCGAGACCCTGGATGGCGTAGCCGCCCGCCTTACCCCGCCACTCGTCCGAGGCGATGTAGCGCTCGATGTCGCGGCCGGAGAGACGCTTGAACCGCACCCGCGTCTCCACCACACGCTCGCGGCGGCTTCCCTTGGGCGAGAGCACGCAGACCGCCGTGTAGACACGATGCTGGCGCCCGGAGAGCAGGCGCAGGCAATCGGTGGCCTCGTCGGCCAGTTCCGCCTTCGGCAGGACGCGCCGTCCCACGGCCACCACCGTATCGGCCGCGACGATGTAGCTGTCGCGCATGTCGTCGCGGCGGCGGGCGGCGTCCCCCGCCACGTCGAGTTTGGCCCTGGCGAGGCGTCGTGCGAGCTCGCGCGGCGCTTCCGATTTGTGGGGGGTCTCGTCGACATCGGCGGGAAGCAGGGCGTCGGGCTCGATGCCCGCTTGCTGCAGCAGCGCCAGCCGGCGCGGGGAGGCGGAGGCGAGAACGAGGCGAGGGCCCCGGCGCGGCGTCTCGCCGGAGGCGTCATTCATCGTGGCGTGCGTGCCGCCCTGCGCGGAAGAGATATCCATTGGTGCTTTTTGACAATCCGCAGGCTGGGGGAGAGGGCGGGCCGACCCGGTCGCGAGAGGCCCGCTCGGCGTGCCGGATCGACATGCCGGACCGGCCGGTACGCTATCGGAAAGCCCGCTCCTTGGAAACGCAAACCGTCGCGCCGCGCCCTGGCTAGGCCGTGGACAAAGCGGGCCGCTCTGATATGGTCCGCTCCGCTGGGCGAGGGGAAGCTGTCGAGGCCCTCCCGCAACCGGCATGCGGGCGTAGTTCAGTGGTAGAACGTCAGCTTCCCAAGCTGAATGTCGTCGGTTCGATCCCGATCGCCCGCTCCAACTAACTCGTTGAAGCGTCAGATTTTCTGGCCCCCTTCCGCTGATCTCGCGTTCCCCATGTTCGCCATCGCGTTCCCCAAGGCCTGTTCAGGCCCCGTTCTTCACGGCCCGATGCGCGACCCGAAGATTCGCTACCACCCGTGATTTTCCGTCCGCGCCGCGCGAGTAGCGCTGCGTCGTCGATGTCCGTGCGTGCGCCGCAGCCGACCCGATGTGGTCGAGATCGGCGCCCGCTCAGGACGATATGCGGTGGATCTCAGGCCGCGGCGTCGACGGCCTGGTCGGTGTTCGCGTCGACGGCCGGGGTGAACACGAGTTGGTAATTCCGTTCGTAAGCTTCCCGACGGGCCATCAGGGCGTCGATGTTCTCCGGGGTGCCCGGGGCGGGGTCGCCGCACGCGTCGCCGATGCCGGACCAGTCGCCGATGACGGCGTGGGCGTACCGGGTCAGGCTGAGGGACGAGCGCTTTATGCGCCCTGTCCCATGACGAGCGACACCGGCTGTCCGCGACAGGTCTCGACAGCAGTGAACCCGCGGGAGCGCAGTTCAACCTCCATGTCGTGACAATCCCACAAATGCCCGCCACTCCGGGCCAGCCGCAGGGCCGCCAGTGCGGCTCCGATGGGCTCTGCCGGCGGGGCATAGAGCCCCACGACCAGATATCCCTTCGGTCGGAGAGCAGCCGTCAGTCGATCGAGCGCTGTCCGGGCCGCGTCCTGCGAAAGGAAGGGCGCCGGGAGCCATGTCAGCGAGTAGCCCGCTACTTCATCGAAACGGGTCACATCCTGCAGGCGAAGTTCGATGCGGCTGCCAAAAGGGCTCGCCGCCACGTTCTCGCGGGCCAAATCGAGGGCGGGCTTCCAGATGTCCAAACCAACGACATGCAGCGAAGGCCATTGCGCAGCCGCCTCCAGGGCGATGCCGGCGACACCGGTGCCGACGTCCAGGAAATGCCCGCCAAGCGCGGCCGCGAGCGCTGGACGCTCCGCCGCCAAGGCTGCCAAGCGCCGTACGACGCCGCGCGAGGCTTGGCCTTGGGCCTGCAGCATCGCAGGATCGCTGACCTGCCAGAGCGGAGGCCTGTCCGGATGCTCGAGCAGATCCCGTGCTTCCTCCAGCGCGTGGGTGGCGGATGTCAGCAGAGCGGACATCCGCTCCTGATCGAGCTCATCCAGGCCTCCCGGCACCAAGGCGGCGACCGCATCGAGCAGACGGCGCTCTACCTCCGGATGAACCTTTGCCGCTCCTTGCCGCACGCGTAAGACCGCACCGATCACGGCGAGCCCCCTTGCCTCATCTCCCATTTGCCGCAGCTTGCGTTCGACAGCATGGACGTTCATCGGGGACCACCAGTGCGACGATCGCGACACTTGGTCGTGACCTGTGAATGAGAAGGATCTCGCATGATTGCGACCGATCCGATGTGCCTGGATCAAGATCGATTCATGCGCGCGGAGATGACCGGCCGGCGATCATTCGAAATTTCGTAGACGACAAGCGCGCTTGAGCCTGGAGCACTGACAAAAATTCTGATGATGCCGATATGATGCTATGCATCTGCTCGACGATGCATGAAATCATCCGTTCTCGGCTCACGGCATCACGCAGGATGGCGCCAAGACCTGGGACAATCGTGTCGATGACCGAGCATCCAGGAACCGCCATCCTGCCGATATCCTCACCGCGAACGCCGTCCGTCGGCGCGGCGCATGGCTGCGCTACGATGATAGGCCGTGAGCCTGGTGGATCATCTGTGCAGCCCGCTCCCCGATAATGGCGCAGGGCGCTTGAGTATTCCCCGTGGTCACACGCGGCATGACCGAGGCATCTGCGATACGCAGGGATTCGATCCCGTAAACCTTCAGCGATGCATCGACGACCGACATCGCGTCACGGCCCATCTTGGCCGTGCAGCTCTGGTGCCAGTAGGTGACCGCGGCATCACGGACGAAGTCTTCGCGCGCGTCACCCTTGAGGTCGCCGGGCATGGCCTCGTCGCGGACAAAAGGCCGGAACGCGTGAGCATTTCCCAATTGGCGGCAGAGATCGACGCATCTGAGGGCCGTTGCCATATCCGCGGGCTCGGACATCATGTTGGCCTCGATCGCCATCGGCACCGAGGGGTCGGCGCTCGTCAGACGCAGCCGGCCGCGGCTCGCCGGATGCGCGAGACCGGCGAACATCGTCCAGCCATGCGCCGGCACACCGCGCGCCGCGGTCCGCTCGCTTGGGACGGGAAATTCGACTTGGCAGAACAACACGTCCGGCGCATCGAGTTCCGGACGACTCTTCCAGTACAGGGTGGCCTCGCTGCCGCTGTTACGCGGGGCGATCGGCTCTTCGTAATTCCAGATGCATCCGAAGGACACGTGGTCTTGAAGGTTTTGCCCGACGCCCGGCAGATGCTGCAGCACCGGTATTCCCATACGGGTCAGTTCCGCCTGATCTCCGATGCCCGAATGCATCAGGACCTTGGGCGTCTGGATCGCGCCCAGTGACAGCACGACCTCGGACCGGGCGTGGATCGTGAGGACCTGCCCGGCGCGAACCACCTCGACACCAACGGCGCGCCGATTCTCGATCAGCACTCGCCGAACGGTCGTGTCGGTCAAGACCGTCAGGTTGGGGCGGTCGAGCCAGGGGCGGATATAGGCCCGGTAAAGCGACTGGCGCCGGCCGTCGCGGACCAGCATGTCCGAGATAGAGGCGCCGCCCGGCCCCTCCATCATCAGGCCGTTCGGGTGCTCGAAGGTCGGGATACCGATCTCGCGGGCGGCATCGAGCATCGCGTATGCAATGGGACTGGGATCAGAGGCGGGCTGGACCCAGACCGGACCCGATTGGCCGCGATAGGTGGGATCGGGCGTCCCCTGCCAATTCTCGATCCGACGGTAGATCTCGAGGACGTTGTCGTAACCCCAGCCAGGATCGCCTGCCTCTTCGGCGAAGAAATCCCAGTCGCTGCGATGCCCGCGCGCCCACACCATGACGTTGATGCTGGAGCCACCCCCGAGACCTTTGCCCATCGACATCGACAGGGCACGACCGTTCAGATGCGGGTTCGGTTGCGCCTGGAAACCCCAATCCCGCTCGCTGCCCAGATTGGCGGGCCATTGAGCGGGGTCGAGCACAGCCTCCGCGTCATCGCTGCCGCCGGCTTCGATCAACAGCACCTGCGCTTCGGAGTTCTCCGCGAGCCGCCGTGCGACGACGGAGCCCGACGCGCCAGCGCCGCACACGATGAAATCGTAGTGCGGCTTCAACTCGGCGATCAGGCGCCCTTGGTTCTCCCGCGCACGACGAGACAAATCCCGGTCTTCATCAAAGGGGTGGCTCACCATTTCATGCCTCCTTCTTCCGTAAAACTGTGGTCACTAGGGACAAAGACAGTCTCCCCCGGTCTTCGGTGGCTTCCGCTGCGAAATGCTGGAGTTGCCGAGATCCGGCTTCGGGAGACGGCGCACCCGTCTGCGGCTCGTGGCTGAACCCCTACAGGGAAGCGTCGCTATATCAAATCTATCAGATTTAGCAAATATACCAATTTTGCATGGGAAAGGCTTCCCTGCTAGGGCTCGCTGTTTGTTGCCGACGGCGCCGTTCGCGTCGGCGGAATCGGCAGGTGGACACAGTGAAGGCGATGGAGAAGGACATCCTCACCACGGCCCAGACGGCCAAGCTGCTCGGCGTTTCAGTCCGCACAGCTCAGCTGCTCATCGAGGGGGGCTCGGTTCCGTCCTGGAAGACGCCGGGTGGGCATCGCCGTGTGTATCGGACGGATATCGAAGCGCTCATCGAGGGTGGTGGATGTGGCACGCCCTCGGCCTCCGCCACTGTGATCGTCATCACACCGGGAGATCGGATTCGATCCTACGAGGAAGTGTTCGCCGCCGTCCCCGAATGCGAGGCTGAGATCTTCGAAGATCTTCATGCCGCGCTGTTCGCGCTCGGCTCGGCCCGTCCCCATGCCATCGTGGTCGATCTTGTGGATGGGGATGTCGAGCGGTCCGGCCTCCTGCACAGTCTCGTGGCCAACCCATCCTTAGGTCACAGCCGCATTCTGGCCGTGGGTGCCTCCGTGCAGGCGAGGAAGACAGATGGGCTCGATCGGGTGATCGCCATCGATACCCCCGAACAGGCGGTAGCGGCCATCCGCCGGTCGTTGGCTGATACGGGGCAGACGGCACTGCCGCCCGGGGCCTTGCCCTTCCCAGTCGCCCTCAACGAGGGCCAGAGGCTTGTGGCGTTGGAACGATCCGGGCTCCTGGGCACGGCGCCCGAGGAGACCTTCGATCGCCTGACATGGCTTGCCAGCCAGACACTGAAAGCACCGATCTCGCTGCTGACCCTGCTCACGCCGACGCAGCAATGGTTCAAGTCACGCCTTGGGCTCGACCTTCCGGAGACGCCGCGGAGTTGGGCGTTCTGCAACTATACGATTCTGCAAAAAGGGGTCTTCTCGGTGGAGGATCTCGCAAAGGACCCTCGGTTCAGCAGTAATCCGGCCGTTGCGGGCGATCCTGGGTTTCGCTTCTACGCAGGCGTTCCCGTCCTCGACAACGAAGGTTTCCCCGTCGGCTCGCTCTGCGTGATCGACTACAAGCAGCGCGTGCTCGACGAGCGTGAGGCGCAGGCTCTGTCGGCGCTTGCCGCTCTGGCCTCCTCCGAGGTCCGCCTGCGGGCGACCGAACGGCAATTGCGCGAGGCCCTCCGAAGGGAGGGACGGCATGACTCGGCCCGAGGCCGCGATCCTATTGCGCAGCATGCGGTGAAACCTCACGCTCGATCTCTGACTTGAGGGCGCAGGGCGAGTCATGGGTGAGGTTGCCCGCCTTTCTTCAAATCTCCCCTTTGGTGCAGCGTCCCGCGTCTTCGTCGAGCGAACCTTAGGCGGTCTGCGGCTCAATCCGGCTGGGTGATCGAAGCAATTCCGCCGTTGCTGAGCATGACGATTCCGCGGCGCGATTTTATTCCGGCGTGTCTCGCGCAGCGGACCATTTCAGAATCGCGTCCAGCATCGGGCACAACGATTGCCCCCACTCCGTGAGGCTATACTCGACTTTCGGCGGAACCTGATGGTGGACGAGGCGTGTCACGATTCCGTCTGCTTCCAACCCTCGTAACTGCTGAACCAGCATCTTTTGTGAAATCGCCGGGATCGCGCGCTCGAGATCGGGGAACCGGAGACGCTGAATGACGAGCGCTTGCGCAAGACCGGCCAACCTGCCGGACGGTGTGGAATTCGTCGCGGCGGACCTGCTGTCATCCGCCGGATGCTCCGACTTGGCCCGGGCAGCGATTGCAGCGTTCGGGGGTGTCGACATCATCGTCAACGTACTCGGCGGCTCGAGCGCCCCGGGCGGCGGCTTTTCGGCGCTCGACGACGAGACCTGGGACAGGGAGATACAACAGAACCTGATGGCGGCGGTCCGCCTCGACCGAGCCCTTGTCCCTGCCATGGTCGAGCGTGGGCACGGAATCGTCGTGCATGTCACGTCGATCCAGCGCCAGCTCCCCCTGCCGGAATCCACCACCGCCTACGCCGCTGCGAAAGGCGCGCTCTCCACCTACAGCAAGGCCTTGTCCAGGGAGGTCACGCCCAAGGGCGTCAGGGTCGTTCGCGTATCTCCGGGATGGGTCGAGACCGAAGCATCGATCCAGCTGGCGGAACGCCTCGCGGCCGAAGCGGGGACGGATTATGAAGGGGGCAAGCAGATCATCATGAACAGCATTGGCGGCATCCCACTCGGACGCCCCGCAAAGCCCCAGGAAGTCGCGAGTCTGATCCTGTTCCTCGTGTCGCCCCATGCGTCCTCGATCAGCGGGACCGAATACGTCATCGATGGAGGCACGATACCGACCGTGTGAGGAAGGCGCGACGCCCCGACCGAAGAAGACGCGCAAGTCTTGCCGAAGGACCGGTCTTGCCAGATCTCCCGGCTCCAAGAGTGCTTACGAAACTCCCGGCCACGGTCGGCCCTCGCTCGGAGCACGACGGCGCAAAGGCAGTTCTGTGAGAGATACTGAGACGCCGTTGTGCATTGGGCCGTCATGCGAGCCTAACCTCGCGCGACGACTTGGCTGCGCCGCTCTGTGACCTTCATCACGGACGATCCGGTCCATGAAGAGCCATAGGGCGAGGCGTCGCGCCGACACGAGGCTGCAGGACGGATCGGACGATGACGGTGAAACAGAGCAGTGCCTTCGGCGGGAGTACCCGTTCCGGTGCGAAGAAGACCCTGGGGGCGACGCTGCGCGCGGAGCGCCGTCCTCGCAGATCCGGTCCGAGGTTCGAACGTCGACGTATCGCTTGTCTGCGAAGTCAGGTCCCGAACGTGCGCCCGGCCTCGCGACTTCAGGGGACGCGGCCGTGAGCACGCCACACAGGCTCACCCGCATCCTGGCGGCCAATCCTTTCTTCGCCGAACTGGGCCAGGAAGCCATCCAAAGCATCGCCGGCCTGTGCAGGACAGTGAGCGTCGCGCGAAACGAGGTACTTTTCCAGAAGGGCGATCCGGGCGATGCTCTCTACGCGATCCGTCGCGGGCAGATCCGCATCGCCGCTTGCAGCGAGGAGGGGCGGTCCGTGACGCTGAATCTCCTCGGGGCCGGCGATGTCTTCGGCGAGATTGCCCTTCTGGACGGCCATGCCCGCACCGCAGAGGCCGTCGCACTCGAGGCGACGGATCTCTTCGTCATCGAGCGGCGGGACTTCCTCGGCCTTCTCACGCATGACGCAACGCTGGCGGTACGGATCATCGAATTCCTGTGCCAAAGACTGCGCTGGATGAGCGAGCGGATGGAGGAAGCCACGCTGCTTCCCCTCGACGCTCGATTGGCACGCCGACTGATCATGTTGTCCGAGGATTACGGTGCCGAGATTCAGGTGACGCAGCAAGAGCTTGCTGCTTATGTTGGCGCGGCGCGGGAAAGCGTGAACCGCGTTCTTCAGGATTGGCGCCGGTCCGGCATCATCGATCTTGGGCGTTCACGCGTGAATGTGAAGTTCGCACAGCGTCTGGCGGCCCTCGGCGGTCCGTCCCGGATCTGAAGCGGCAGAAGGGATCCAACCCATGAAAAACCCGGCACGAGTCGCGGCGGCACTCGCGGCCAGCATCGTCCCCGGTATCGCCCTTGCCCAAACGCGCTGCACGGAAACGACACGCTTCGATCCGCCCCTGCGGGTCCTGCATTGCGCGGATGGTCTTTCACTCGAAACCGAGCGGTCGGCCACGCTGCGGCCGATCGATCGGGACGGCGACGGGCAACTGGAAGGCGCCGAGATCGGCGGCCGCGCCGTTCTGGTGACCCTGCCGCCCCGCTCGCGTCCCCGGAAGGGCGGCTTCCAGATCCTCACGCCCCACGCGATTGCCTCCGTGCGCGGCACGGTCTACGCCGTCGATGTGACCGACGCCAAAACGGCGGTGTTCGTGGCTCGCGGCCATGTCGTCGTCGCGCGTCGTAACGCGCCGGGCGTTTCCGTCACGCTGGCCCCGGGTGAGGGCGTCGATGTCGACGGGGACCAGGGGCCCCTGGACGTGCGGCGGTGGCCGCAGGAACGCGTCAGAGGTTTGCTGGAACGCTTCGGGCAGTGAAAGCAGCGGGCCTGATGCAGGGGCGTGAGCCGATCTCGAACCGCCGTCGGGTGACCCGGCGCTTCGTCCTCCTTGCGTTGGTGACCGCTTTTGGCTGGAGCGGCTGGCTCGCCCATCTGCACATCGCCGGGCGGGCGACGCCTCTCGACCATCTCGAGGCGGCCATGACGGACCTGCGCATGCGGCTGGCCGGTCGGCGCGCGCCCCCCGAAGAGATCGCGATCGTCGCCATCGACGACGAGATCGTCCGCCGGGACGGAGGCTTCCCCATCTCGCGCGCGACGATGGCGCGGCTGATCGAGACGATCGCCGCCGCCCGCCCGCGCGCGCTCGCCGTGGATGTTCTGTTCCTGGAAGACGGGCGCCAGCCGGAGGCGGATCGTGCCCTCGCCGCTGCCCTTGCCAAGGTGCCCGCCGTGTTGGCGGCGGCGGCCGTTTTCAACGACGTGACGAACGAGGACGGTATCCCGGTCGCCACCGCCGTGCACCGGCCGATACCGGGGATCGGCGCGACCGCGCTGTCGGGGATCGTCAATGTGTCCGAGGACGCTGCGGGCGTGCCGCGGCACCTTCCCCTGGTTGCGATGACGGATGAGGGCGTGGCCACGGCTTTCGTCCTGCGCGCGGCGGCCCTGGCCGCCCGGACCGATCCGGTCCTGGGCGAGGGACAGGTCCGGATCGGCTCTGCCGTCATCCCGCTCGATCTCGGCTATCATCTTCCTCTTCGTCCCTATGGGCCGCGGCGCACGATCCGGACCCTCAGCGCCGCCGCGCTCCTGGATGGTACGGCAGCGGTGGCGTCTCTGAGCGACCGCATCGTCGTGATCGGCGCGACGGCACTCGGAGGCAGCGACACCTTTGCCACGGCGTTCGATCCGGTGATGCCCGGCGTCGAACTGCTGGCGACCGGCATCGCCCACCTGACCACGGGGGACAGCTTGGTGCGCGATGCCCGCGTGCGGCGGCTCGACGCCCTGGCGGCCGTGACTCTCGCGGGCGCCGCCGTGCTTCTGATCGCGCTGGCGCCGCCTGGCCCGGCGACCATTCTCGCGCTGATCTTGCTGGCTGCGTGGTTTGCCGTGGGCACCGTCGCCTTTAGCCATGGCATCTGGTTGAGCGCCGCCCTGCCAGTCGCAGCGGCCGGACTGCCGATGCTTCTGTGTGCGGTGGCGCGGCAGATACTGGATCGCCACCGAGGCGTGCGGCTGGCGCAATCGGAACAGGCCCTGCGCCAGCTTCAACCCGCAGCCCTCGCGGATCGTCTCGCCTGGGACCCGACTTATCTCGCTGAGCCCCTCGCGCGCGAGATCCCGGTGCTCTTCATCGATCTCACCGGATTCACTCGCCAGAGCGAGCGCCTTGGCCCGGTGCGCACCCGCAACATCCTCAAGACGTTTCACGATCTCGTGGACGAGACGGCCTCGTCACACGGAGGTCTCGTCGTCAATTTCATGGGCGACGGCGCGATGGTCGTGTTCGGCGCATTGGACCCCGATCCGGCGCGAGCGGAAAACGCCGTGCGGGCAACCGAAGACCTCATCCGACGCACCCGGGATTGGATTGCACGCGACCTTGAACTGGCAGGCGCAGGACGCGCGCTCGATGTGCGCATCGGCGCTCATTACGGGCCGGTCATTCTCTCGCGCCTCGGAAGCGACACCAATCAGCACATCACGGCGACAGGCGATACGGTCAACGTCGCGAGCCGCCTGCTCGCAGTGGCCTCCGAGAGAACGTCACGCCTCGCCGTGAGCGCCGATCTGCTGAAAGCCGCCGGCATCGATACACCGGATGACATTTTCGACGAGCAACAGATTGCGGCCATCCGTGGACGCGCTCAGCCGATAGAGGTTTGGCTGCGGCACGATCCACCTCCGCCGTGATATTCTTCGAGTCGAGGCGAACGCTCAGGTATTCGTGACCCAGATCACAGAGATCAATCATCATCGAGGGCAGAGTGCTTCCACCCCAACAGGGAGAAGCACGATGAAGACAAATTCGACGAAGATGATGATTGCAGCCGGTCTCGCGCTCGCGACTTTGGCTGCCGGTAGTCTCAGTGCGGATGCCCGCGGGTTCAGACACGGCGGCTTTCACGGCGGCTTTGGCCATCATGGAGGCTTCGGTCACCGCGGGTTCGGGCACGGGCGGTTCGGGTACGGGCGGTTCGGGCATGATCGACGTTTCTACCACCGCGGGTTCCGCCAGCGCTTCGGCGGGCTCCCCTGGGTCGCTCCCGCACGCGGCGACTTTCTCAGCTCCGATTTCGGCGATTGCCGCACCGTCTACACGCCCTTGTTCGACGGTTACGAGCGCGTCTGCGGCTGATCGGGCGCCAAGCTCTTCAGGTTTGGAACCGTAGAACGGCCGCCGCCGTACGCACGGCGGCGGCCCGGACACTCTCTTCGCCACATCACGCCTTGCGGGGACGACGGGGCGCGTATCGGCACGCTGGCCTCGGCCGTTGCGGAGATCTCGCGAGCCTCGTGAAAGACAACGCCATCGCGTTGAAAACAAATCGAGTCATGGTCCGGCACCGTATCGGCGGGGACAGCTCTACTTGGACAGGGGAACCGCAATGGCACAGACATGGGATCGAAAGACATTCAGCGGCTTCATTGCGCGCGCGATACTGACGATCATCTTCACAGCTGCGGCCGGCATGAAGTTTGCCGCACTGCCCTTCGAGGTCGCCGGCTTCGAGCGCTTCGGCTACCCGCTCTGGTTCATGTACGTGATCGGGGCTCTGCAACTGCTCGGCGCGGTATCGCTCTGGGTTCGCGGCTTCACCGCAGCCGGAGCGACACTGCTCGCCATCCTGATGACCGGCGCCGTCGGCAGCCACTGGTATGCGGGTGATCCTGCCGCGACGATGCTTCCTCCGCTCGTGCTGCTGATTGCGCTTGCCGGGCTCGCCTATGCCCGTCATGCGGAGTTTGCCGCGATGCCCTTGATAAACGCGTCGCGACCCGAACGCCGCCACTGGTCCTGATCTTGACTTGATCTGGTCTTTTCCGAGAGCGCTTCGCATCATCCGTTCTGGGTGCTCATTCTCGAGAAGGAGGATCGCGAGCCTTCCCGTTGGCCGAGCCTTCCCGTTGGCATTGAGCAGAAGCGAAGAGGATTGCGAAGTCGTATGGCCAGAGACGAAGAGGATCGAGTTCTCATCGCCGGTGGCGGCATCGCGGGCCTCGCCATGCGGCGGGCGCTGCGGCGGCGCGGGCTGCCTTCGCTCACCCTGGAGCGGCGTGGAGAGCCGGCGGATGCGGGCCTCGCCATCAACCTGCCGGGCAATGCGGTCCAGGCTCTCGGCCAACTCGGCCTGGGCGACGCCTTGCGCAGGGTCGGCGCACCCATTCAGCGGCGCGAATACCGTACCGAGAGCGGGCGCCTCCTCTTCGCCGTCGACGAGACGGCGTTCTGGGGCGAGGCGGCACGGCCTCATTGTCTCCGTCGCGCCGACCTGCTGCGCCTTCTGACGCTCGACCTCGAGCCGGACGACATCCGAAGCGGATGCGAGGTCGCCGCCGTCAGGCAGGGGCCGCACGGTGTCACCGCCGAATGCCTGGACGGAAGTGTCGAAACCGGGGGGCTGCTCGTCGGCGCGGACGGGGTACATTCGCGGGTCCGGCGCAGCACATTCGGCGATCGTGCGCTCGACGCGGCGATGCTGGCCCCGGCGAGCTGGCGCTTCATGGCAACGAATCCAGGCCTCGACGCCTGGACACTCTGGGCGGGATCGGGCGGATTGTTCCTGCTCATCCCCGTCGGCCGGGGCGAGGTCTATGGCTGGGTCTCCGTCGTCAAGGCTGCCGGACAGGGGCGGGACTTGGCCGCCTCGCGCGCTGCCTTCGCGTCGTTCCCGCGTCTCGTCCGCGACACCCTCGATGTGGTTCTGGCCGAGCCGGGCGGGCTCTATCACTCCCCCCTCGAAGAGGTTCGGATTCCGAGCTGGAACCAGGACCGGGTGGTGCTGGTCGGAGATGCCGCGCACGCGACCGCGCCGGTCTGGGCCCAGGGCGCCGCCCTCGCCCTGGAAGACGCGCTCGTGCTGAGCGCTCTGCTGGCGGAGAGAACGGACTGGGGCACGGTGGGTGCACACTACGAAGCGCTGCGCCGGCCTCGCGTGGCCCATGTCCAGGCCATGACCGATCGCCTGTCCCGCACCGCGCGGATGCCGGGCTGGGCCAGAAACCTCCTGCTTCCCGTGATCGGCCCGCGCAGCTACCGCGCCACGTACTCCCCGCTTCGCACCCCAGTGTCAGCCTGAGGCTGGCTCCGGCGATCCCATCCTTCCCCTGATGAGGGGTCGTACCCCCGATCGCGGGAACCAGGAGAACGTTCCCGGAGGCTGGTCCTCGGGACAGACGAATATGCCGGCTCGCTAACGACCGTGATCGGTGCGAACCAGGCAATGCCGATCCTATGCGGGGATGAGCCACGCTAGACGGCGCATGGCTCGGCTCGCACGAGAGGGACCGTTCATGGAAAAACGATGGCCCGAAGGCTGGAGTGAGTGTCCGGATGGATCGGCTGCGGAAGGAAACCTGTAGCAGCAGTTTCCGATCGACCCGACGATGGTGTTTCACAATCCGACTGCTTTGCGGACTTCGCCGAACCATCGGGTCGGGAAGCGGTCACAGTTGAACGAAGCCCGCTCACTCAAAATCTTTCGGTGAGCATGGATTAAAGCGCGCCCTGCCGCGTAGCTTCACTCCGCGAGATCGGATTGCAAAACAAGTTGATTGTTAACGCATGGCCACTTTTAAAGGTTTCGGTTCAGGGCATAGCCTCTTGACAACGATCAATAGGGGCGATCCTATGATTTTAGGTCTATCTTTTCTGTGTGCGCTAAAGCGTTAGCTGCCCAGGCCGCGCAGAGGTCGTCCTCGAGGATACGCTTCGTCGGAACACATCTGATCTGAACATCGCTGTGACGACCGCCCGAACAACGAAGGCGGCGCGCGTAGGGGAGAAACGATGAGTGACGCATCCGACGGCGTGCGGCGGACAAGGTCCATCGTGCGTGCGCCGCAGAGCTTCGTGGCCGGCATCGCGCTGGTTCTGCTCGGGATGTTTGGCATCTGGGCCGCAAGCGATCTGCCACGGGGCACCCTCGGGTCCATGGGGCCGGGCATGCTGCCGCACTGGGTCGCGGTCGGTGTCGCCATCTGCGGCGGCGTGCTGGCCTTGACGGGGCTCGTCCGTGAAGGCGCTGGCCTCCAGACCTTCGGCTTGCGCGGCCCAGTCACCGTCGTGCTGGCGATCCTCGCCTTCGCGGTCACGATCCGTCCCTTTTCCCTCGGCCCCGTCGCCGGTCCCGGCCTCGGCCTGATCATCGCGGGACCGCTCGCGGTGATCATCGGGGGCTACGCCACACCCGAAGCGCGATTTCGCGAACTTCTGATCCTGGCCCTGCTTCTCACCGCCGGTTGCATGATGCTGTTCGGGGACCTGCTCAACCTGCCCATCCCCATCTTTCCCACCGTCCTCATCGAGGCGGCGAGCGGCACGATCCCGTCGCGCGTGATGCTGAGGCTCGGGGCCGGCGCCCTCGCCCTTGCGGGACTCGGCCTGCTCGCCATGCAGCGCCGCTCCACCCACCGAGGTCGGATCGACGTCGCGCCGCACACGATGTCGATCTGATCGGGAGCGCGGCACGTGACGGATCTCCTCGCCAATCTCGGCCTCGGCTTTGCCGTCGCGCTGAGCCTGCAGAACGTGACGCTGTGCTTCTTGGGCTGTCTCGTCGGCACCCTGATCGGCGTGCTGCCCGGCGTCGGCCCGATCGCCACCATCGCGATGCTCCTGCCGATCACCTTTGGGCTCGATCCCGTCGGCGCCCTGATCATGCTCGCGGGGATCTATTACGGGGCGCAATACGGCGGCTCCACCACCGCGATCCTGGTCAACATCCCCGGTGAGGCGACGTCGGTCGTCACCACCCTCGACGGGCACCAGATGGCCCGTCAGGGGCGGGCCGGAGTAGCCCTCGGCATCGCCGCCATCGGCTCGTTCTTTGCCGGCACCGTCGCCACGCTGCTGATCGCGGCGCTCGGCGCACCGCTGACGCGCCTCGCGCTGATCTTCGGGCCCGCGGAGTACTTCGCCCTGATGGTGATGGGGCTCGCCTTCGCCGTCGTCCTCGCACACGGCTCCGTGCTCAAGGCCGTGGCCATGATCCTGGTCGGAATCCTGCTCGCCGCCGTGGGCACCGACCTTGAGACCGGCCAGGAGCGCATGACCTTCGGCCTCGTCTTCCTCACCGACGGCGTCGATTTCTCGGTCCTGGCGATGGGCCTGTTCGGGGTCGCCGAGATCCTGCGTAACCTCGACCAGACCGAGACCCGTGAGATCGCCCGGGCGCGGATCGGCCGCCTGCTGCCCAGTCTCGCGGACCTTCGGCAGGCCGCACCCTCGGCTCTGCGCGGGACGGCGATCGGGTCGATCCTGGGCATTCTGCCCGGCAATGGCGCCGTCCTCGGCCCCTTCGCCTCCTACACGATCGAGAAGCGGCTCGCTCGCGATCCGAGCCGCTTCGGGCGCGGCGCCATCGAAGGGGTGGCTGGTCCGGAGAGCGCCAACAATGCCGGGGCGCAGACGGCCTTCATCCCGCTCCTTACCCTCGGCATTCCGCCGAACGCCGTGATGGCGCTGATGGTCGGCGCGATGACGATCCACGGCATCGTTCCGGGCCCCGGCGTGATGACCAAGAACCCCAACCTGTTCTGGGGCATGATCGCGTCGATGTGGATCGGCAACCTCATGCTCCTCGTCATCAACCTGCCCCTCGTCGGCATCTGGGTGCGCCTGCTGAAGGTGCCCTACCGGCTCATGTTCCCCGCGATCCTGATGTTCTGCTCGATCGGCATCTACTCGATCAACTCGCTGCCCACCGACGTGATGCTGATCGCAGCCTTCGGAGTGTTCGGATACGGGCTGATCAAGTTCGGCTTCGAGCCCGCGCCGCTCCTGCTCGGCTTCGTCCTCGGCAAGCTGATGGAGGAATACCTGCGCCGTGCCCTCACCCTGTCGCGCGGCGACGCCCTGGTGTTCCTCGAGCGCCCGGTCAGCGCGGTGCTGTTCCTCGTCGCCTTCACCATCCTGGCGGCGGCGCTGCTGCCGTCGCTGCGGCGAAGCCGGGACGAGGTGTTCACGGAGGCCTGACAGTGCGGACGCCCCGGCGTCCTTCGACGGCGGACACGATAACCAGAAACGAAAAGGATGAGGAACATGAGAAGGGCTCTCGCCATCGGCCTCCTGTCGGCGCTCGCCGCCGTCAGCGCTGCAGCCGATACCTATCCCCAGCGTCCGATCACCATGGTGGTGCCTTTCGCGGCCGGTGGACCGACCGACGTGGTGGCGCGGATCGTCGCCGAACCTATGTCCCGCGCGCTGGGCCAGCAGGTCGTTGTCGAGAACGTCACCGGAGCCGGCGGCACCACGGGCATCACCCGTGCATCACAGGCCTCGCCCGACGGCTACACCATCATGATGGGCCACATGGGCACGCATGGCGCGGCACCGGCCCTGTTCAAAGGCCTGAAATACGATCCGGCCAAGAGCTTCGATCCCATCGGCCTCGCCGCCGGCACGCCGATCGTCATCGTCGCCAAGAAGGGCTTCCCGGCGCAGGATCTCAAAAGCTTCATCGAGGCGATCAAGGCGGGCGGCCCCTCGATAAACCAGGCCCATGCGGGCGTCGGCTCGGTCTCGCATTCGACGGGCGTGCTCTTCGACTCGCTCACCGGCGCCAAACCCACGCTCGTCGTCTATCGCGGCACGGGACCTGCGCTGAACGACCTGATGGCGAACCAGGTCGACTTCATGACGGATCAGATCGTCAACGTCGCCCCGCAGATCGCCGGCGGCACGATCAAGGCCTATGCCATCGCGACGCCCGAGCGCTCCCCGAGCCTGCCCGACGTGCCGACGACGAAGGAGGCCGGCCTGCCCGGCTACGAGGTCAGCGCCTGGAACGCCGTGTTCGCGCCGAAAGGCCTGCCGGCGGATGTCCGGGCCAAACTCGTGGCGGCTCTCGCGACGGCGCTCAAGGACCCGGGCACGACGAAGCGCATCCTCGATCTCGGCGGCACGGTGCCGAAGGATGCCGAGGCCGGCCCGGACGCTCTGCAGGCGCTCGTCGAACGCGAGGTGGCGCGGTGGACCCCCGTGCTCCGCTCCGCCGTCGAAGCCAATCCCTGAACCCGCGATCAGAGCCGGTATCTCCTTGGGGGGATTGCCGGCTCTGCCGACAATCCGAGGTGCCCGTCTGCGCATGTGCAGGCGGGACAATGGGCACCTGCCGAGTGCTCGATCGCTTCGCCGAGCCGGAGCAGCAGAGGCGTTTTCGACGTGGAATCCTACCTCACCTCCTCCTTCCTGTTGTCGCTCCTGCAGATCGTCTGGATCGACATCATCCTGTCGGGCGACAATGCGGTGGTCATTGCCATGGCCTGCCGCGGCCTGCCCGAGCGGCAGCGGCGGATCGGCGTGTTTGCGGGCGCTTTCGCGGCGGCTCTGCTGCGGATCGTCTTCGCCGTCATCATCTCGCAGTTGCTGGCGGTGCCCCTGCTGAAGGTGGCCGGTGGCCTCATCCTGCTGCATATCGCGGTCAAGCTCGTGCGCGGCGAGGAGGAGGATGAGAGCGCCATCAAGGAGCATTCCAGCCTGCCCAAGGCGATCTGGACCATCGTGGTGGCCGACGCCGTGATGAGCTTCGACAACGTCGTCGCTGTGGCGGGCGCCGCCAAGGGACACGACGAACTCTTCATCATCGGCCTGGCTCTCTCGGTACCGCTGCTTGTGGTCGGCGCCAGCCTGATCACCCGGCTGATCGACCGGTTCCCGATCCTGATTTGGTTCGGCGGCGGGCTGTTGGGTTGGGTGGCCGGCGAGATGATCGCGACGGATCGGCTCGTTCAAGAGCACATGGTCGCGCTCATGCCCCCAACCCTGCAGGGCTTGGTCCCGCACGCGATAGGTGTGCTCGGCGCTACCCTCGTCATTGCCATCGGCCTCCGTCTCAAGCGCAGATCCGACAGGGCCGTCGCGCAGCAACAGGCAGCGGCCGTGGGCAGGGCAGAGGCGGACATGCTCGGGACTTGAAAGAAGCACGAGAAAGAAAGAGCTTCGCGTCACCTCTCCGGTGCATCGCACGACTGTCTCCGGCGTCAGCAGGACAGATCGCCGGTATGAGAAAAGCCTCGTCTTCAAGGGGCAGGGCTGATGCGTTTGGCCGTAAGGCAAAGGTTACGGTAGCTCAGGTGGTCAACGTCACCAGCTTGGGCGGGGTGTTGTTGTTTTCAATCACCAACCGCCGGTTCGCTCAATGGTAAGGTCGGGTGGTTTGCCGTCAGTCGGCTATCGTTCGATCAGATCCGCATGCGGTCGATCAGGACCTTGAGACCTCCGGAGACGTGCCGCCGGCTGGGATAGTAAAGGAACAGGTCTCCCTTTATGGGGCACCATTCCTCCAGGCACAGGACCAGTGTCCCGGCGTCGAGGTACGGCCTGGCGCGATCCTCCCAGACGTAGGCGAGGCCGCCTCCCTTGGCGGCCACCTCGATCATCAGTTGCTGGTCGTCGAGGGTGATAGGACCATCGACCTCGACCTCGATGGCCTCGCCGTCGCGCTCGAACCGCCAGTTGAAGATTTTGCCACTGGGGAAGCGGTATCGGATGCCGGTATGCCGTGCGAGGTCCCGTGGATGCTCTGGACGAGAGTTCTTGCTCAGGTAATCCGGCGAAGCCACCACGACGAGACGCTGCACCGGGCCAATCCGGATGGCAACCATGTCGCGGGATAGCACTTCGCCGAACCGGATGCCGGCGTCAAAACCTTCCTCGACGATGTCGACCAAGCGGTCTGTGGACACGACGTCCAGGTGCAGACCCGGATTTCCCTCGGTCAGCGGAACCAGGACGTCGCGCAGCAGGAAGGGGGCAATCGAGGTGGGCAGGTTGATCCTGACCATGCCGAACGGCGTCTCCCGGAAGGTGTTCAGGCTCTCCTGAGCCCTCGCGATCTGGTCGAAGGCGGGTGCGAGTTCGGCGAGAAAGCGTTCGCCTGCGTCGGTCAAAGCAACGGATCGGGTCGTGCGCTGTAGCAACCGAACGCCGATGCGTTCCTCAAGGCTGCGGATTGCATGGCTGACAGCGGAGGAAGCGACGCCACGCTCAGTTGCGGCTTTCCGGAAGCTGCGATGCTTGGCAACGGCCAGGAAGGTCGACATCTCACCGAGCTCGCTCGCGCGCATTGTTCACTTCCATTCATCACCGCGCGCAGAAACTAGCAGGTTATCGCAGCAGTCGCCCGTCCTTAGGTTCGAGACACCAGCCCATCCGCGATCCGCGGGAATGGCGCCCACGACAGGAAACAACCCATGACGCGCATCGTACGCTTCCATGAAATCGGGGGCCCCGAGGTCCTCAAGGTCGAGGACGTGGCGGTACCGGCGCCGAAGGCCGGCGAGGTCCAGATCCGGGTCAAGGCGATGGGTCTGAACCGCGCCGAGGTGATGTTCCGGACCGGCCAGTACGTCACCGAGCCGACCTTCCCAGCCATCCTCGGGTACGAGGCCGCCGGCACCGTCGAAGCTCTCGGACCGGACGTCGATGGCCTCGCGCTGGGCGATGCCGTCAGTGTAATTCCCTGCTTCATGCTGGGGGAGTACGGCCTGCACGGCGAACTCGTGAACGCACCGGCCACCGGTGTAGTGAAGCACCCGGAGACGCTGTCCTGGGAGGAGGCGGCCGCCGCCTGGATGATGTTCACGACCGCCTACGGCGCGCTGATCGACATCGCGGACGTGAAGGCCGGCGAGACGGTGCTGATCCGCGCTGCGTCCAGCAGCGTCGGGCTCGCCGCCATTCAGATCACAAAGGCGCTTGGCGCCATCCCCGTTGCGTTGACCCGGCGCAGCAACAAGCGCGACGAACTCCTGGCCCATGGTGCCGCCCATGTCATCGCCACGGAGGAGCAGGACCTCGTCGCCGAGGTGAGGCGGATCACGGACGGCAAGGGCGCTCGCGTCGCCTTCGACCCGGTCGGCGGACCGGAGGTCGGTAAGATCCTTGAGGCGTTGAGCTCCCTCGGGATCTTCTTTCAGTACGGCGCGCTCGACACCACGCCCATCACGATCCCGGTCCTGTCGCTGCTCGGCAAGAACCTCACCGTGCGTGGCTACCAACTCTTCGAGATCACCCAGGACCCAGAGCGTCTTCGGAAGGCCAAAGTGTATATCGTCGAGGGCCTCGCGTCAGGGGCACTCAAGCCAGTCATCGCGAAAACCTTCAAACTCGATGGCATCGCCGAGGCGCATCGGTTCATGGAAAGCAACGAGCAGATCGGAAAGATCGTCGTTACGGTCTAGAGCGCTCTCCGCCGAAGTGGATGCCGGTTCGGCGAAAAAGAGCGCGGCAAACAGAGGCTTAGAGATGTGTCCCGACCCAACGTGGTCGGGCGCAGCTCTAGCCGCGGCGCGAGGGCTCGGTAGGGCCGCCGATGGGGGACGCGTCCGCTTGCGGACGTCCAGGATGATTGCGACGACTGGGCTAACCATCCAGCAGCCCAATTCGGCCCGGGCTCGTTCTGCCAGCTTATTCATCTGCCGATTACTCAAGGAGGCCAGCCTCGTGATCGAGCTATGGCGGAGGCGCTACAACAGCATCCGTCCACACTCGTCGGTCGGCTGCCACCCGCCAGCGCCAGAGGTCGTCATCTGGTCAGAAGAGCCAAGCAGCTCAGCGCCGTTCACTCGCCCCGCCACCGTCACACGACCGATGATGCGCTAACTTTGTACTTGGGCCACCAGATGGGGCAGGCCGTGGCGTAATGGTGCCGATTACGGAGGATACCCCCATATTCAAGTTGGGCGGCGCATCCTAGCACCGTCGAAAATGGCCAGTACTTCACTACCGAGCGGACCGACTTCTAAGTCGCGCTGTCTTGGTGGCAGCGCATTACGATGTCTGGGAAGGCTGGCGTCGCCTACGTCCCGCCGGCCTACGCAAACGGGGCCTGCGCCGACGATCGCATCGTGTGCGAAATGGTTCCTCGCCGCTTCGTTTCCTATACAGGCCAACGACTGCAACGTTCAGGCATCATTGAACAATGGCGAGGGATATTCGGCCGCGTGGATGCCGATATGATCGCGTGCAGCAACGCAGATTGCCGCGATTTGCCAAACGAATAGCGCAAAGTAGATAATCTTTGCGCTTTCGTCAAAATGTTCAAATTCAGCCAGCAGGCAAAATTTGATAAGTCCCAAGCAAAGCGGCAATGCCGTTTTGCTTGGGACTGGGTCCTCTTCAGCCATTCACCAACGGTAGCGCAGCGTCGCCAGCACGGTTTGACGATTGCCGTAGAAGCAGCCGGTCGCGGCGATGCAGGTCGATACGTAGGTCTTATCGAACAGGTTCGTCGCGTTGACGGCGAGATCCACGCCTTTCAGCGCTGGATAGCGGTAGCCGAAATCATACCGAACGGCCGCGTCGACCAGGGTGACGACCGGGATATGATAGAGGTTGGCGTTGTCCCCCACCGAGGCGCCTATGTAGCGCACGCCTGCCCCGAGACCGAGCCCGGCCCAATCGCCCGTTCGGAACGTGTAGTCGAGCCAAGCCGATGCCTGGTGCTGGGGCACGAAGGGGAGTTCGTTCCCGATGATGCTTGCCCCGGCCGCGTTCGCATTCGCCTTGGTGATCTCGCTGTTCATGGCGGCGTAGGAGGCGATCAGGTCGAGACTCTCGGTCAGGCTTGCCTTGACCTCCAGTTCCACGCCGCGGACGCGGGCCTCGCCGGTCTGTGCATTGAACCGGAAATCCGTCGGGTCCGGTGTCAGAACGTTCTTCTGCGTCAGATCGAATACCGTTCCCGTCATGAGGAGGTTCGTACCGGGCGGCTGAAACTTGATGCCGCCTTCGATCTGCTCACCCTCCGTCGGTGCGAAGGGCTGACCGGCGCGGTTCGTCCCGGCCGTCGGCTGGAACGAGGTGGCGTAGCTGATGTAAGGCGCCAATCCGCCATCCAGCAGATAGCTCAGCCCGACGCGGCCCGTGAAGGCAGCGTCATCCTGTTTCACTCGCGTGAGCGCGCCGGTCGCGGCATTCGTCGTGCGGGTCACCGCGTCGGCCCAATCCTGACGCCCGCTGACGGTCAGGCGGAAGCCGCCGAAGCGGATCTCGTCCTGCGCGTAGAGTCCGGTCTGGTTTCGTCCCTGGGTGATCCGCGTCCCGAGCGGGGGACGTGTGACCGTGCCTGCATAGACCGGGGCGAACACGTCGACGGATGGCACGATCCGGAGCTGGGACTCATCGTACCGGGCATCCTCGCGCAGGTAGTCCGCGCCGAGGAGAAGCGTATGCGCGAAGGGGCCGGTGGAGAAGCGGGCTTCGGCCTGGTTGTCGATGTTGAACAGGTCGGACCTCTCCGGGAAGGCCCAGGCGTAGCGGGAGAGCGTGCTGTTATCGGCGCCGAGGCCGATTGCCTGCACACGCTGGGTATTGGCGTCGACATGCGAGTAACGCAGGTTCTGCCGGACGGTCCAGACGTCGTTGAAGCGATGTTCGAACGCGTATCCGATGAAGCCTTGCTGCAGCTTGAACCGGTCGTAATTCGGCTCTCCGATGAAGCGTTTCGTAGGGATGCGGCCCTTCGGGTTCGCGTAGAGTGTGCCCAGGGCGGGCAAGCCCTGAGGCGCTCCCCCGCCGGGCGAATCGATGTTGAGATATTGTGACAGGATCGTCAGGGACGTATCGGCATCCGGCCGCAGAGTGAGGCTCGGCGCGATGAAGACGCGGTCTTCCTCGAGATAGTCGAGCTGCGTTCCCGTGGTGCGGGCCAGACCGGTCAGCCGATAGAGGATCCTGCCTTCAGGATCGATCGGCCCGGACAGGTCGAAGGCGGCTTGCGCACGCCCGAAACTACCGGTCTGGAGTTGGATTTCACGAAGAGGTGTCGCCGTCGGACGCTTGCTCACGAGGTTGAGCAGGCCCCCTGGGGAATTCTGACCATACAGTCCCGACGATGGCCCCTTCAGCAACTCGACACGCTCGAGACCATAGGATTCGACACGCGGTTGCGAGTAGCCCCGGGCTCCGAAGGGCAACCGCAATCCATCGAGGTAGCGGCCCGGCACGAAGCCGCGGACGTAGAGCCAATCATAGCGCACATCCGTGCCGTACTGGTTCATCACGCCGGGCGTGTAGAGCAGGGCCTGACTGACGCTCTGGGCCTGACGGTCCTCGATCTCCTTCCGCCCAACCACGTTGATGGCCTGAGGGGTCTCCAGGATCGGCGTTCCGGTTTTGGTCGCGGTGGCGCTGCGGCGGGCGACATAGCCGTGGACGGGACCGATGGCGTTCTCGCCCGACACCTCCAGCATGTCGAGGGCAACGGCCCCGGCCTGATCCGGGGCGACGATACCGGCCTGTGCCACCACGCGCAGGAGGGTGGCGGATCGCTCGGCGGTGAACTGGGGCGTCAGTCCCGTGCCGGCCAGGAGCCGCCGCAACCCTTCGGCACGGTCGTAGCGTCCGACGACTGCGATCGAGCGCAGATGTCGGGTGGCGCTGCTGTCATAGATCAACTGAACGCCACTGGCCGCGCCATAGGCCGCGAGCGCTTCGTCGAGGGGCATGGCGGGAAGGGCGAAGTCGATCGCCGCGTCCTGGGCCGGCATGAGTGCCGATGCCTGGACGAGATGTAACCGACCCATCGTTGCAGACGGGCCGGCATGCTCGATCGCCGCCGAAGCCGGAGCCGGCATGACGGCGACCAATGTCGCGAGACCGCTCAATCCAATGGCCATCCGGTACTGGTCCCGTCCCCGGTCTTGTCTGCTACGCCGCACCGTCATCAGCCCCATCGTCTCAAGGCGGCTTGCCACCGCTGTGCGACGGGTCGTGATCGCCCGTCTGATTCCTGAGACGCTGCGGAGCCCGTCACCCCGCAAGAAAAGTCCGTGACGGGTCAGCGCAGGATGACGAGCCGGTCGCCGAGCCTGAATTCGGAGAGAGCGAGGGCGGTGCGGATGTTCGTGAGTGCCTCCTCCGGACGGGACAGGTGGAAGATGCCCGTCACCCGCCGGGCGGAGGCCGCCGAACTGCCCAGCACGATCCGACCGGGGCGATAGCGGTTGAGATCATTGACGACCTGAGACAACGGCGTGTCGCGGAAGACGAGAAGGCCGCGCCGCCACGCCGCTGTCGTCGCCGTGTCGATGGAATGAATGTCCCGCGCCCCACGCTTCGTGCCGACCCCCTGGCCGGCGGCCAGAACCGTCGGCGGCGCGCCCGGTTCCGCCACCACTTCGACAGAGCCCGAGAGGCAGGAGAGTTCGGCGTCCGTCCCGCCGGTCCAGCCGGTAAGCCCCTCGGCCGGACGGCAGCGAACGACGAACTCCGTCGCCATCCCGGGACGCGTGGCCACATGCGCCGGACCGACCGTCAGGGAGATCGGACGCGCATTGGCGGGGACCGTGACGGCGACGGCCCCCGCATGCAGGACGAGGGTGCCGGGTTCGGCCGTCCCGGAATCGAGGGCGGTTTCGGCATCAAGCTCGATCCGGACCCCTCCTGGCAGATCGATCGTCCGCACCTCTCCGGTGCCGGTTCGGAAATCCGCGCTCAGTTCGGGCCAGTTCGCCAGGAAGGCAGCCCCACTCGCGGCGATGGAGGCCGAGGCGATGCCCAGCCCCGCACCCCGGAGTATCCGGCGACGGGCGATGTCACGTGGTGCCTCGCGGACAAGGGCAGGGGCGACCTGCTTCGGGAGCGCGATACCGGCTTGGCGCCACAGCTTTGAGGCCGCGATGAAAGCGGCATCGTGCTCGGGCCGCGTGCGCCACGCGGTAAGGGCCTCCGCATCGGCATGCGTTGCCGTCCCGGACGTCAACCGCACGATCCAGGCACGAGCCTCCCGTTCGGCAGCCGCCGCGTCGCCGGATACGAGTTCCCGGTCGTGATCCCCGGCCATCATAGCCTTCGTGCCTTCTCCTCGTGGACACGCCGCAAGAGCATTCCCAGACTGCGGCGTGCAAGGGCTACTCTCCCGGAGCGACGGCTTAGACAGCCTATCCCGCCGCATGCTCGGAGCCTTCGCCGGTTATTGGTATGACTCTGCAACACAGCCCCTCGGTTGCGGGCCGTTACGATGGAAGACGCCTCCGCCCGTGCCGCCCCGCAATCAGCGTCCATGGTGATCGATCCGTAGGCGCTCGGCGCAATGGTCCAGTGCCATCCGAACCTCCGATTCAACCGTGCGGAGCGAAACACCGAGATGCGTGGCGATGGCCGCATGGCTCATGCCCTCGATCCGGCTGAGACGGAAGGCGGTCGCCCGGCGAGGCGGCAACTCGGACAGCGCCTGTGTCAGACGGCGGAGATCGGCACGTGCCTTGGCATCCCGGTCCGGTCCCGGTGCGTCATCCGGCACCGAAAGATGGGCGGCAATGTCCTCTGCGGTGAGCAGGCGTGCCCGACGTGCCTCGGCTCGCCGGTGATCGATCGCCAAGTTCGCCGCGACCTTGAACAGGAATGCGCGTTCGTTCTGCAGCGGGGGATCGTCCAAGGCGACATGGGCCACCCGAAGAAACGTCTCGTGCGCGAGATCGGAGGCTTCGTGAACACCCACCTTCCGACCGAGAAACCGCAAAAGTGCCTCGCGATGGGTGCGATAAAGTATGCCTAGTCGGGACTCCTGTTCGGACTGCGTTCGGGAAACGCGGAGCATTTCGAGTGCCGAGTTAAAGCATCCTGGAACAGATGCGCGTAAAGGATCGGATTGCAAAATTCCGATACACACACAAGAGGCAATTCACACAGAGCAGTGATGTGATCAATATTAGAATTGATACAATTAAATAATCAATCCGCCGCCATACGGGTAGCGTACGCAGCTACGACATCGATGCGCTCCTCGATCGTCTCACCGATGAGGCTCATTGTACGGAGCGCAAATGGATTTGCGGTAATTACTCCGTGTGCCCCCGAGTGATGTCATACAGTGACGCATCGCCTTACCTCCTGCGCTCACTTCTCGGAGGCAGATCCTCCGTCCCGCCCAACACCATTGTCCTTTCGTTGTACGTCGAAACAGGCTGCGGTGAGGCGTCCTTGCAACCGGATGCCTGACACTGCTTCGATGCCGCATTGCCCCTGCCGACATCGCAGGAACGATCGAAATCACTGGTCGAAGCCAACGCGATCATGCCCGCGCTACAGCGGCCGAATCTCTTCGCGGCACGCTCAAGCTTCCTGACACTCGAACATCAGCGCAGCCGACTCGAATTCATTGAGGCGGCCGTGCAAGACCGAAGGCGCCGATGAAAGCGTCGAGATAAGACCCATCCCATGTCACATCCGGCCTTGGCGCGTCGTCACCCACACGGACCAATCACGTGGGGAGAGTGCGATGACCAAAGCTATTCGGCTGCTGGCTGGCCTTCTTGGCGCAGGATTGATCGGCAACGGCCTCTCCATGCTCGCCGCACCCGAGGCTTGGTATTTCGCGGTGCCGGGCGTGACCTCGACAGGCCCGTTCAATCAGCACTTCCTGCGAGATATCGGCCTGATCTTCGTGCTGATCGGGTCGGGATTTGTGTACGGTGTCGTGAGACCCGGCTCGCGTGTCCTGCTCTGGACCATGGGTGCGACCTGGCTCTCGGGCCATGCGCTGTTCCATGTTTGGGAGGTGGCCGTCGGCATTTGCGGACCGGAGGTTCTGCCTCGCGACTTCCCCGCGGTGACACTTCCTGCGCTTATTGCGGTCGCCCTCAGCATCTGGTCGTTCCGCCATGCCGACCATTGACGATCCGACCCTCGTCTTCGAGCAGGAGCGGGTGCGGCTCGTCCGGCTCGCCTACCGCATGCTCGGGTCCATCGGCGAGGCCGAGGATGTCGTACAGGACGCCTGGCTCCGCTGGCGGCGCGTCGACCATGCCGAGGTCGGCTCGGCCGGTGCCTTCCTGTCACGCACGGTCACGCGGCTCTGCCTGGACGTCATGAAGTCCGCGCGGGTACGGCGCGAGACCTATTTCGGGACCTGGTTGCCCGAGCCCGTCGCCATGGCCCCGGACGAAGACCCGGGCGACGACCTGACACTCACGCTGATGTTGGCCCTGGAGCGGCTCTCGCCGCTGGAGCGGGCCGCGTTTCTCCTGCACGATGTCTTCGCAGTCCCGCTCGCGGACGTCGCGGTCACGCTCCGGCGTGAGCCGCCGGCGGTTCGTCAACTCGCCGCGAGGGCCAGGAAGCACGTGCAGTCCGCCCGCCCGCGCTTTCCGGTCGAGAGGGAGGAGGGTACGCGGATCGCGAAAGCTTTCTTCGAGGCATCGGCGACAGGCGACGTCGCGGCCCTGCGCAGCATGCTCGCCGATGCCGTCGTCGTGCACTCGGACGGCGGCGGAAAGGTGCATGCATTCCCGCGGCCCATCGTCGGCATCGACAAGGTCACGCGCATGTTCGAGGGCGCTGCGCGAAAATCGTGGATCCAGCATGCCCAAAAGCTGCAGGACCTCTGGATCGATGGCCTGCCGGGCTATGTCAGCCTGGAGCCGGGCGGAATGCTCCAGACCGTCGCCTTGGATATTCAGGCCGGACTGATCGTCGGCATCTACTTCACCCGCAATCCGGACAAGCTCCAGCGGATGGCCATGCGGTTCGGAGGGATGCCGGGAGCGCCGGTGTCTCACTGAGCCTCAACGGCGGGCGATTGCCAGTTCCTTGCGGCAGGCGATCGAGAACGCGCAGAGCGGGTCGAGGTCCCGGGCATGGCGGATATCCGAGAAGGCGGCGAGATCCTTGTTGGGAGCGAAATAGGTCTCGCCGATGCGCTGCATGACACGCTCGGCCTCTTCGAGTGTCTCCGGCTCTCCGAAGAGCCGGATCTTGTTCACGATGGTATAGAGGTTGACCAGCTTGGCCGGGTCGTCGAGGTCATGCTCGAAGGCGTCGCCGAACAGGGTCGACGCCTCGCGGATGAACTCGCCGTAGAGTGCCTCCCGTCGCGCGCGGTCCTGCACCAGGAGCGTCGCGCGCTCCTGGCTGTGCTGCGTCAACCATGTGGTCGCGAAGGAGGCCATCGCGCCGATGGCCGACCCCGCAAGCGCGGACAACGCCGAGACATAGGCCGCATCCACCGGCGGGGAGCCCCTCAGGCCACGCGTTTCGGCTGCGCCGCCAGCCAGTCGCCGTAGCGCCGCTGCGAGAGCCACGCGTCCCCGGTGGGCGTCAGCCAAGGCCCTCCAAGGACCACCCCGAAATACGCGGCCGTGTCGTCCGTGATGACGTCGCGTGTCTCGCCGATGCCGTCGAAGTGGTGCTTCACCAACTCGGCCATCGGCAGCCGGTCAGGGCCGGCGATCTCGATCATGCCGTTCCGGGGTGGCGCCAGGGCAAACTCGGCGACCTTCGCGGCCACGTCGGCAGATGCGATCGGCTGGATCGACGCGGAGGTGACGCGCGCAACGCCGTCGACGATGGCCGCCTCCGCAATCGCCGCGACGAATTCGAAGAACTGCGTGGCACGGACAAGCGTCCACGGCACGCCCGCCGAGGCGATCAGCTCTTCCTGGGCGAGCTTGGCTCGGAAGTAGCCGCTGTCGAGCAGGAGTTCGGTCCCGACGACCGAGAGCGCGACATGGTGGGAGACGCCGGCATTCTTCTCGGCCTCCGCGAGGTTCCGTCCGGCACGAACGAAGAAGTCCATCGCCGCGTCGTCGGCGAAGGACGGTGAGTTGGCGACATCGACCACCACGCCGGCGCCCCGCAACGCATCCGCGAGGCCTTCGCCCGTGACGGCGTTGACACCCGTATTCGGCGAGGCCGCAAGGACCTGATGGCCGGCGGTTCTGAGAATGGTGACGACCTGCGAGCCGATCAGCCCCGTGCCGCCGATGACGACGATCTTCATGTGACGCTCCATCTTGTCTCCAGTCCCATCGGGACCGGTCGCCGTCATGACGAGGAATGCCCCTCGCGGTGTGACATCGGCGCGGACGATCGATGCGTCCGACTCGGGACCGGCGAGGGCTCGCCATGTGGGATGCTCGCGACGGGCGCGGCCTCGGAGAAAAAGCGTCCCGGTTCGGACCTGCCGGGCCGGGGCGCTATCCTATGGAGACGGTTCCCCGGGACGAATCCCGAGGAACAGCGATTGCCGATGAATCATGCGTGCGCGAACCCCGGTTCGAACGGACGACCGGGTCGGCACTGACCACAAACCCTCAGTAGTCCCAGAACACGGGAACCCACCGAAAGGCGTTGCCATCGACCGCGACTCGACCGACGGACGGGAACGGCAGGTGCGTGGCGATCAACTGCTCACCGGTCGCCGCCAGTTCCCGCAGAAGCCTGACGCGAACGCGAGCCGCCTCCTCGGGATCGTGTTCGAAGCCATTGTGCCAGTCTGGGTGCTCGAACCCGACCGTGAACACGGCGTCGCCGGCGAATGTCAGCCGGTCGCCGCCGGATGCCAGGCGGACCACGCTGTGCCCGGGAGTGTGGCCACCGGTGCGATGGACGACCACCCCCGGCGCGACCTCGTGCTCTTCATCGAACAGCCGCAACTGGCTGCGGTACTCCTGCGCGAACCGCTTGGCGGCCGCCCGAAGCGCGTCCGGGAACCCCTGTGGCATGTCGACATGAGTAAAGTCGGGCGCTTCCCAGAATTTGACCTCGGCGGCCGCCACATGGATCCGCAGGTCCGGGCGCAGCCGCTCCTTCACTCCCTCGACGAGGAGCCCGCCGACATGGTCCATGTGCATGTGGGTCAGCACCACGTCGGTCACGGACGCGAGATCAATACCGGCGGCCTCCAATCGCCTGACCAGTTGCCCGGCCCGCGGCAGGTTGAGGTTCGGGTCCAGCCCCAATCCGGCGTCGATGAGAATGGTCTGGCCGCCACTGCGGACAACCACCACGTTCAGCGACCAGTCGAACGCGTCCGGCGGCAGGAACATGTCGTTCAGCCAAGTCGCCCTCTCGGCCGCCTCGACGTTGTGTCCCAACATCTTGGTCGGGAGCGGCAGCACTCCGTCGCTGACGACCAGCACGTCGATCTCACCGATCCGCACTGCGTAGCGCGAGGGCACCAACTCCTCAGCCCCCACAGGTGGAGCGCCAGTATATCCCGGATCGGTTCGTCCGGTATTGGTTGTTACTACAGTCGTCATCGTCATCCCTTTCGTGGGACGCGCTTGCATCTGGCTCGTTAGGATCAAGAAACGCGCGTCATGCCACAGGGACGAGACTGGGTCGGCAGATGTGACATGAGCGATGAGACCTCGAACTCATCGCTTCTGGATGAACGGTTCTCCTCGATACTTCTCCTCTGAACGGACGGTCCCTCTTCCGACCAATAAGAAGCTTCGAAGCTGGTACCGAGCGTCGGGTTTCCACGTATGGGCGCGTCTCATTCCCCGCATAGGAGTCGGGGGCTCGTCCGCACGCGAGGGCGACGAGAGGCTTCCGTGAGAAACTCGCTGCCCGGATCGTCTATCGCTGCGTGGATTCCACGAAAAACCGCTTCGAGATTTCGGTGCGCACATGTTCGCGGAACAGGTGTACGCGTGCCGGCAACTCCCGTCCCGCCAGGCTCACCGTCCTCGATGTCCCGCCCGTGGTGGCCCACGGTCCGCGAACCCGGACGAGCAGGCCCCCTTCGACGTCACGGGCGGCGATGAGGCTCGGGAGGTGCCCGGTGCCCGGTGCCCGCGCTGGCCAGGGGCAGTCGAAGCGTCGTCGCGACGTCGCTCGCCCGGATGGCGGGACGGATGCCGACCTGTTCCGTGCATTCCTTGCCGTCGTTGAGAAGGATGCCCATCACGCCGGGCCGCTCGCGCGCAACGACAACGTCGTGTTCCGCCAAAGCCGCCAAAGGCGGCGCCCTCGGCTTCGCGGCAGCGGCGCTCCGCACCGGCGCTGCCGGCCGCGTCGGTGCCGGCGATGAGAAGCACACGGCGCTCGACATTGAATTGTCGGTGTCCGCGGCGAGGGCAGCCTACGGCTCTCTCGTCGAAGCGGCGCCGAACCTTCCGAACCGCCGGCCGTTGCTGATCGACTTCAGCCGCACGGACGGACACATGACCCTCACGAAACTCGCTCTCACGACTACGCTGGCTGTCCTGTTGACCGCGCCGGCTTTCGCCGAGCAGCTGGCTCCCACCGGCGGGGCTGGGAACACTGGCGTCATGACGCCATCCATGGAGCCGGGTCCGGTGCCGCGGGCAAGCGGTGCGAGGGGCCGTCCTGCCGATGCTATTCCGGGCAATCCGAGCCCGGCTTCCGTTCCTGGCAGCACGCCGGACGTGAATATCGGCGGCACGCTCACCAGCAGCCCGCCCGGCACCGGTGGGACTTCGGGCGGACCATCTCTTAGCGGGCAGTAGATTGAAGCTTGACCATGTGACGGTGCGACACCAGACCCAGGCATACCAGCCGGAACACGCCCGCTCGCAGCGCATTCTAAGCTCACTTCTCCCAATTCAACGCGTCCAGATGGGCCTGACAAATGTACAATCACATTGAACGTGATCGTCTTGCTACGCCTGCAACCTTGGAACCAGTGGTGCGCGGCTCTAACTCCTTGACCGACATTGGGCGTAGAGAGCCAACCACTAATAGCGGGACGATCCAGCCTACGTCGGCACCTCCGGCTCCATATGTCAGAGCTGTGTCTCCGTCGGTTTTTGAGAGTTTCGGCTCGTTCTCCTGAGAAAGATTTCCCGCAACCAGATCCGTGGCGTCGGCCATACCACCGCGTGGCCGCCGTCACGGATGGGTTACGACCACTCGCCGTGTCGCGGGCTGTCGTAGCCCATCCGTTTGCCTTCCATGCGCGGACGAGCGTGTGAATGCAGTATGGAGGACTAGCGATAACCGGCGATACGTCATCCAGCCTCCCTAGCAGGAGGCAGCTTGACCGCGATCCCGCGAGCAAGGCCGCCCATGCGGATTTGCTCGACGATGATAAAAAGAAGCGTATCCTCTTTCTCGTCCCGCACGGGGCAAGGGAGGAAATAATGTCTGCAAACTGGAAATCAGTTAAAGACGACCTGAACTGGAGCCTGAACCAAGGACAGGATGTAAAAGGTCGCGCTGAGTTGAGGGAGGCCTTCAGCAAGGGCGATGCAAAAGAAATAGGTCACGTGATCGAAGCGTTTAAAATGGGCCAGCGCGACAGCCATAAGCTTGCAAACCTAGCGCGGTGTGCCCAGGAGGACGACAAGAGGCTGTACAATATTGGCCGGAAACTGATCGAGCTGAAGCCTTCATAAAAACCCAGTTGAGAAAGCGGATCATAACACGAAGAACAGCTTAGGGTCATTGAAGCTGCCTTCACTCGCCGTCTGGAGAGGTAATGGCTTTGCCCATCCTCGCGGTTTCTAGTTTTACGCCTCGCCCTGTTCTCTCATCCGCAGATGGCCGGCACGCACCTGTTCGCGCGGAGCGAAGGCGGGTACACCCGTCAGCTTTATGGCCCAGCTCGCGATATCGGCCCCTTCGGGGGTTGCGCGAGACGGCCTCGACCTCGTGAATCAGAGGCGGGGGCGGGGCCATCGACAGGGGTCACGATATGCGGTCCAGCCGAAGATTGTCCGAACGCTGGTTGACGCTCGGGCTTTGGCTCATCGCCCTCCTCTTCGGCTGGTTCCTGATCGGCCTTGGCGCCCTCATCGTCGGTGACCTGCCCCAGGTCGAGCACCGCTATACCCTCGAACAGTTCCTCGACGGACCGGCCGATGGCGCGGCGGCCGAGTCCCTCAAGCGGATCCGGCGGGAGCAGGACGACATCCGGCGCCGGACGGAGCAGGAGCAGCTCGCCCTCAATGCCGCGCGTTCGGCCTCGGAGGCTGCGCGCGAGACCTTCGCCAATTGGCTGAAGACCCGCGACGCCACGCAGCGCGTCGACCAGGATCCGGACCTCATCGCGCGCACGCAGGCGCTCGATGCGCTGAAGGGGGCGGAACGGACCATCGAGGAGCGGCTGGAAGGGCTGGCGAAGGCGCGGCTCGCCCTTTCCGAGCAGGAAGAACCGCTGACGCAAGCGGAGAGCGACCTGCGCGCGGCGGCTCAGGTCAAGCTCGACGCCGTCGAGCGGGAGCAGGAGCTGCGCGTCTTCGGATATCGCCTCGCCTTGACCCTGCCGCTCCTGGGGCTGGCCGGGTGGCTGTTGCTGAAGCGGCGGCGGGGCCGCAACTGGCCCTTCGTCTGGGGCTTCGCCTTTGCGGCGACCTTCGCGTTCTTCGTCGAGCTCGTTCCGTATCTGCCGAGCTATGGCGGCTACGTGCAATACGGCGTCGGTGTCCTCGTGACCCTCGTCGCCGGCCGTGCGGCGATCGGTGCCCTGCAATCCTATAACGAGCGGCAGAAGCTGGCGGAAACGCGACCGACCGAGGAGCGCCGGGGCGAAATCGCCACGGATCAGGCGTTGGAGCGGCTCGCCAAGAAGTCCTGCCCGGGCTGCGAACGACCGATCGCCCTCGACGACCCGAACCTGAACTTCTGCCCTCATTGCGGCCTCGGCGCCTTCGAACGCTGCCCGACCTGCGACCACCGCAAGAGCACCTTCGAGCGCTTCTGCCGGGCCTGCGGAACGCCGTCCGCTCATGAGGTGCGCCCTGTCGCCACCTGACGGTGACACCCCAAGGGGCGTTAGATAAGCGGCGGACCGTCGGACCGCGGCCGACGGCCGGGCCGGATGGGGGACGTGGCGCGTGCGGGCGGGGAACGGCCCGGTTCCGCTTGGGAACACTGAACGATTGCAACCCGCTAACTGCCGCGCTTAAAGAGTTTTTAATGCTGATCTGTCTGTCTGATGTCTCCCCGACGGTCAGGAACGCGGTCCCGGCGTGACGCCGAGAACGATCAGCGTGAGATGAGATGAAGAAGCTCAGCCTGAGCCTGATGTCGCTGAAATCGCTCTATGCCGTGGTGGCCGGAGCATCGGCGCTCGTGGGCATCCTCGTCGTTTCGGGCAGTCTCGCGGTCTCCAACCTGAGCCGTGATGAGGCGCGCAAGCCGCTGGAGGCCGCCCAAGCCTCCCAGCGCTTCGCCGCCGCCCTCGATCGCGGGGTCTACGACGTCGTCCAGGATCTCAAGACGCTCGCCGTCACCCTGAAGCAGACGTCCCAGCGCCTCGATGCGGATGAGCTTCAGCCGGTGCTGAGCGCATGGCTCAGGTTGCGTCCCGATTATGCCGAGCTCAACCTGGTGGGCCCGAATGGCCGCGTGAAGGTCGCCGGCAACGATCTCGGTTTCGGCCGGGACGTATCCGGCCGGTCCTGGTTCCTGCGTGCCAGGGCCTCCCAGGCCATCGTCGCCGTGCCGTCTCCGGGGGCGAACGGACGGACGGTGTTCGACATCGCGCTCCCGGTTCCGGGCCCTGCGGCCAGCGGAGAGGGCATTCTCGTCGCCCGCCTAAACGAGGCGTGGATCGGCGAGATTCAGGACAGGGTGCTGGCCGCCTCTGCCACGGCGAGCGGCCCCGTGACGAACGGCGTCATGGGCCTGTCCATTCTCGCTCCCGATGCGCGGCCGAGTTCGGGCCTCATGGCCCAACAGGCTTCTGGTGCCCGGGAGGTCGTGGAACAGGCGACGCCGAGCGCAGGATTTCGTGATCTCGCCCCGTCGGGCTGGCTCGCTGTCGCACGCGTGACGAATGCCGGAGCGCCGCGGAGCATCGAGGCCTCCCTTCCCGATAACGGGAGCGTGGTGCTATGGCTGGCCGTCTGTCTTCTGACGGCCTGCGGCGGCTGGATCGTCGGCGATCGCATCGTGCGGCGGCTCAAGCTGATCGGCGAGAGCGAGCAAGGCGTCTCGTCGCCCTCGCGCATCGCGGAATTGTCGGAACACGAAGAGCGCCTCGTGGCACGGGAGCGCAGCGGTGTCCGCGCACTCCAGGAGACGCGCTCGGCCCTCTCGCGCATCCGGGAGCGCTTCCGCACCTTCGAATCCATGTCGGGCTGGACCTATTGGGAGATCGACACCGAGACCGGCAGCGTCACCTGGAGCGACCCCGCCACGCACGCGAACCATGCGGTTCCGGACCGCGCCGTCGCCCTCACCGATCTCAAGAGCGGAATCGCCCCGGACGATCGCGATCTGATGGATTTCACGATGCGGTCGGCGCTGGACCAGCCCGGCCCGCATGACGTCGTCCTGCGCACCACCGGAAGTCTGGCGGAAAATGGCCAGCGGCGCCTCTTCGTCCGTTTCATCCGTGCCGAGGACGAGACGCAGTCGGCCAAGCCCACGATCCTGCATGCGCTGAGCCGCGAATTCGTCGGCGAGACCGTCAAAGACCCGAATTTCGTCGGTGGCGCGGAGGCGGAGGGCAGCGCGTCTCCGGTCGAGCGGCGTCGCCGGGAGACCGATGGTCCCGTGGAATCCCGGACCGGTACCGTCCTGCGCAAGGTGGTGGATGGGGTGATCCACGACTTCAACAACGTGCTCACCGTGGTCATCGCCAATCTGGCGACCCTTCAACGGCGTCATGATCTTCCCTCGAACCAGGCACGCCTGATCGATGCCGCCCTGGCGGGCGCCCAACGCGGATCGAGCCTGACCCGGCGCCTCGTCAACTTCGTGCGCCGCGACGATTCCGGCCTGCAGGAAACCGACGTGGCCGTGACGCTGACCGCCTTCGTCCCGTTCCTGGGCGCCAACGTGCTGCACCAGACCTCGGTGGAGACCCGGATCCGTCCGGGCCTCGCCAAGGTCCTGTGCAGCGAGAAGGTTCTGGAGGCCGTCCTTCTCAACCTCGCCTTCCATGTCCGCGACATCGGCTCGGAAGGGTTCGCCATCGGTGCCGACGAGAAGGTGCTCTCCGACGACGAGGGGATCGCACTCGCCTCCGGCCGTTACGTGCGGATCATCCTGGCCAGCGGCACGCCTGGTCGCCATGCCACGACCATACCCTCCAGCGACAGCGAGGCGACCAAGGCGGTGGCGGCTCTCCTCACCCAGGTCGGAGGTGGTTTCAGGCTTCTGGCGGATGGCAGCAGTGCCACCGGCTTCCTCGCGGAAGTCTGGCTCCGCGCCGGGGATGCGCCCTCCGAAACCGAGGCGCAGGAAGCCGGCGCGCAGATGCCCGCCCTCCGGGTGCTCCTCGTCGACAGCGACAGCCTCGTGCGCCAGAGCTTCGCCGATGCGCTCACCGATCTCGGTCACGACGTCGTCCAGGCGGGCTCGGCCGAGCATGCCCTGGCCCTCGTCGACGAAGCGGCGACCTTCGATGTCATGATCGCCGATTGGGCCATGCCCGTAGTGAGCGGTCTCCAATTGGCCGTGACCATGACCAACCGCCATCCCCAGATCCGCGTCATTCTCGCGAGCCCGGGGGGGCAGTTGCCAGCGAGCGCCCGCGCGTTCCTGCATATCGAGAAGCCATTCCGCTATCCGGCCCTGGCGGCGGTCATGCGCGAGGCCGCCCGCAAGAACGCGGCGGTCGCGGCCTGAGAAGGCGCGGGACGCCTCGTCCCGCGAGCTCGGACCGACAATCGCGGCTTCGTGGCTGGACTGGCGTGGGACGCACGTCCCGCCGGCCGACGATCCTGGATCGCGATCGATGATCGCGGCATCCGCCTCGGCTGTCGCCGCGCCCCCGTCGCCGGATGAGCCGGCCTGTCACGGACGTATTGGCTTGAGCGTTCTCGTCCCGTTGCGACACAAGATCGCGCGTCTCCGAGTAAGTTTCCAGCAAGCTTACGAAGAATGGTGGCTTCCCGCCCGCCGTTAGCTCTCAGTTAACGTTGACGGAACATAAAAGAAAACGCGTCGATGATAACGGTACCCGTTGAGGGATGCATCCGGGCGCGCCGGGACAACAGGGTCGTGCCCCCATGAAGTGCTTTGCAACTCTCGCTACTGTCCTCGTCCCCGCTTTGCTCGTCGGGATGTCGGCTCAGGCGGCGGATTGGTACACGGGCGCCGAGCCCGTGGCGCGGGACGACGCCTGGACCACGGCCGTGGATGCCTCGGCGGCTGTCACCTCGAACAGTTCGGCCTTCGGTTCGGTGACGGGGACCTTTGCTACGGAAGGCACTCTGCTTCAGAGCGGCCCGCGTATTCGCGTCGAGGCGGTCGCCGGAACCTACAGCTATCCCGGCCAGGGCGTCGCCCAGCGGGTCAACGGCTACCAGCAGGAAGGCGCGCTCAGCGCCGGCTACGAGTGGATCTGGCGCGACGCGGCCTTGGCCGGCTTCGTCGGCTTCAACGTGAGAAGCAACCAGCTCTCGATTCTCGACCCGGACAACCCCGTGATCGGAACCGGAGTCGGGGCCAAGCTCGCCGCGAATTTCTACGCTCGGCCCACCGAGAACACCATGGTCTCGGCCTATGGCTCCTACTCGACGCAGTTCAGCGCCTATTACACGCGCTTCCGCGCCGGCTACATGGTCGCCGACGGAATCTATATCGGGCCCGAGGCCATGGTCCTGGGCGACAATTTCTTCAGCCAGTACCGCATCGGCGCCCATGTCACCGGCTTCTCCATCGGCCCGATCAAGATGGCCGTTGGCGTCGGCTACGTGAAGGACCGGATCCAGGGCAGCGGCTACTATTCCAGTGTGGAGGCCCGGGCCGCGTTCTGAGGCCGTGCCTGCCGTGCTTCGTTTCGACGCGTCACACCATTCCGCGCCTTTTCGGCGTAGCAACCGCCCAATTGCATCCTAAACGACATATTAAGACCGAGATTTCTCGATTTTCAGCGTAGCAAGACAATCGCAACCGGTTGGCCGCAAAATGGCCGAGTCCGATGCCTGACGCTGCCGTGGATGTCGGATGCTGGAAGTTAAGCATTCTTCCTCACGACAGCTTCATGCACCCGCGCGATAATTGCTTGTGCCGACCGATTGCCCGCCCCCAGAGGGATACTCGTTTTGAGATCTGCATTGCGCTGGATCGTGTGGATGGTGTCCGCGGTCGCCGTTCTCGCTCTGCTGAGTCAGCCGATCAGCACGCAGGATCAGCTCGCGATGAGCCTGTGCGCCATGGTGGCGATGAGCATCCTATGGATTTTCTTCGACAATCCGCCGGCGCGGTTCGTCTTCCTGGCTCTCGGGAGCCTCGTGGTCCTTCGTTACATGTTCTGGCGCGTCACGAACACGTTGCCGTCCCCGTCCGATCCGGTGAGCTTCGGGTTCGGCCTCGTCCTGCTGCTGGGCGAACTCTACTGCGTCTTCATCCTCTTCATCAGCCTCATCATCAACGCCGATCCGCTGCGCCGCGCCACGCCGCCCCTGGGCCCGCCCGAGGACCTGCCCACCGTCGACATCTTCGTTCCGAGCTACAACGAGGATGCGGGGATTCTCTCCACGACCCTGTCCGCCGCCAAGCTCATCGACTACCCGGCCCACAAGCTCCATGTCTGGTTGCTCGATGACGGCGGCACCGACCAGAAATGCGCCGATCCCGACCCCGCGAAAGCGCAGGAGGCGATACAGCGGCGCAGCGAGCTTCAATCCCTGTGCAAGGCGCTCGGCGTCACCTATCTGACCCGGCCGCGCAACCAGCACGCCAAGGCCGGCAACCTCAATAACGGTCTCAAGCATTCGCAGGGCGAGATCATCGTCGTCCTCGATGCCGACCACGTGCCGTTCCGCTCCTTCCTGCGGGAGACGATCGGCCATTTCGCGGCCGACCCGCGCCTGTTTCTGGTTCAGACCCCGCACGCCTTCCTCAATCCGGACCCGATCGAGCGGAACCTGCGCACCTTCGACCGCATGCCCTCCGAGAACGAGATGTTCTACTCGGTGACGCAGCGCGGCCTCGACAAGTGGAACGGGTCGTTCTTCTGCGGGTCGGCCGCTCTCCTGCGCCGGCGCGCGCTGGACGAGGCCGGCGGTTTCTCCGGCGTCACGATCACCGAGGATTGCGAGACCGCCTTCGAGCTGCATTCGCGCGGCTGGAACAGCATCTACGTGGACACGCCGCTCATCGCCGGCCTGCAGCCCGACACGCTGGTGGCCTTCATCGGCCAGCGCTCGCGCTGGTGCCAGGGCATGTTCCAGATCCTGATGCTCAAGAACCCGCTGTTCAAGCGCGGGCTCCACCCGATCCAGAAGCTCGCCTACCTGTCGAGCATGACGTTCTGGTTCTTTCCGGTGCCGCGCATGATCTTCATGTTCGCGCCCATGCTGCACATCTTCTTCGACCTGAAGATCTTCGTCGCCAGCGTCGATGAGTCGATCGCCTATACGGCGACCTATATCGTCATCAACCTGATGATGCAGAACTACGTCTACGGTAAGTTTCGCTGGCCGTTCGTCTCGGAGCTCTACGAATACGTCCAGGGCCTGTATCTCTTCCGGGCCATCATTTCGGTGATCGTTTCGCCGCGCAAGCCGACCTTCAACGTCACCGCCAAGGGAGCCGCCCTCGATCAGGACCACCTCTCGCCCATGGCGTGGCCCTATTTCGCGGTCTACTTCATCCTGCTCATCGGCTGCGGCACGGCCCTCTACCGCTACCTGTTCGAGCCCGGCGTCACCAACCTGATGCTGGTCGTGGGCCTCTGGAACTTCTTCAACCTCCTCACCGCCGGCGTGGCCCTCGGCGTGGCGGCGGAGCGCAGGACCACCGAAGCGAGCCCCTCGCTGGCGATCAACCGGCATGGCCGCCTCGTCTTCGGGGGGCGCGCTCTCGATGTCGCCATCGAACGCGCCTCTGCTTTGGGCTGCACGATCCGTTTCGGCGCCGAGGCGCTGCCGCCGGGAGCTGGGAGTACGCACCGCACCGGCCAGCTCTCCGTCGTCCCCATCGACGGTGCTCCGGTGCAGGTGCCGCTGCCGGTGGAGATCGGCGAAATGACCCAATCGGGCGACGAGATGGTGCTCAACCTCCAATTCCAGCCCCTCGACCCCAAGGGATACGGGGCGCTGGCGGGCCTGATGTACGGCGATGCCGGTGCGCTCCTGCGCTTCCAGCAGAGCCGCCGCCGGCACAAGAACATCCTTTCCGGCACGCTGCAGCTCATCTGGTGGGGCCTGGTCGAGCCGTTCCGCGCGGCGAGCTACGCCTTCAAGAGCGGACATGCCTCCACGGCGGAGACCGTGGCCAAGGCAGGCCCGGTCCTGCCGAAACAAAGCGCGCAAGCCCCCCTCCTGGTGCAGCAGCCGGCCCCTTTCACCGCACCCGCCGACACGCAGCTCACACCGCCCGGCCCGTCCGACAATCCCCTCGTCGTCCGCCAGGGATCGAGCCGCATTCCCGGCAGCGAGGCCGCGACGGACTGGGTCCGGCTGATGCTCGAATTCGAGAACGACCGCCTTCTCGAAAGCTCGGGCAAGCAAGCGAGCCGTGGGTCGCACGACCCGCTCGTGCGGACGTGAGGGAGATCACCATGTCGACCTTTCGCGTCCTCGCCTGTCTTGGCGCCCTCGGCCTGATCCTGCAGACGCCGGCCGGCCAAGCCCAGAGCTTCCTCGGATCGGGGCCGACCGAGCGCTTCTCGGTGCCGCCCGTGGGCGATGCCATGCGCCGCCCGGACGCCCCGCCGCCCGCAACCCGCCCCGCCGCGCCCCCCGAGGAGGCCCAGCGCGAGCCTGTCGGCAGGATCGCCCCGGCGCGTCGCCTCGCGGCCACCACCGACGGGTTCCGGATGGAGGGGGAGGAGGCGACGCTGCGCTTCCCGGTCTATCTGACGGAAGCACAGACGCGGGGCCGCCCGCGCCTGCGCATTTCCTACCTCTCGGCCATCTCTGTCGCGCCTGAAGCCTCGGAACTGACCGTGAGCGTCAATGGCGCGGTGGTCGGACGCACCAACATCCAGGCGCCGGGCGCGGTGAAGGTGGTGGAATTCGAGATTCCGGAGGGAAGCCTCAAGCTCGGCTACAACGCCGTCTCCCTGCAGGCCAGCCAGCGCCACCGGGTCGATTGCTCGCTCAACGCCACCTACGAACTCTGGACGCAGATCGATCCGTCGCGCTCCGGGCTCGTGGTCGCGCCGGTCGCTGCCGCCAGCCTCGAACTCAAGGATCTTCCCGCCCTCGAGCCCGACCATAGCGGCGCCCTGCCGGTGCGGGTGGTCGCCAACGACAAGCCGAACCTGCCCCGGCTCGAGCGCATGATCCACGCGGTGGAGGCGGTGGGCCTGATCGGTCGCATCGCCCGGCCGGTGGTGGAGTTCGGCCCGCCCATGTCGGGCCGGTCGGGTCTCAACCTCATCGTCGGGACGGCGGCGGAATTGCGGGAGATGCCCGATCTCGAATCGATCGGCGCCACCGGCGGGCCGAGGCTGGTTGTCCTCCCGCCGCGCCCGGACCGGGTGCCGACCCTGGTCGTCACGGGCACCAGCTATGCCGAGATCGAGGAGGCCATCGCCGCCCTGGCGCGGGGAGGAGAGGTCTACGGCACTCCCGCCGGCCTGAAGGCGGCGTCCCTCGCACGCGGCACCATCCTGGACGGTGACGAGACGGTCTCGCTGCAGAGCCTCGGCGTCTCGACCCGCGAATTCTCGGGGCGGCTGCTGCGCACCGCCTTCGACGTCTACCTGCCGGCGGATTTCCTGCCTGCGGACTACGGTAAGGTCATGCTGAACCTGGCGGGCGCCTACGCGTCCGGCCTGACCTCGGACGCCCGCATCCTCGTGGATCTCAACGGCAGCAACGCTGCCAGCGTGCCGCTGGCCCAGACCCGCGGCGAAGTGTTCGAGAATAACACGATCCCGCTGCCCCTGGCGAAGTGGCGTCCGGGCCTCAACCGCGTCGCGATCATGGCCCAAGTTCCCGCCCCGGCGGACGAGACCTGCGGCCTCAACGCCACGGATTCGAAGCGGGAGCGCTTCCTCATCCTCGACCGCGCGAGCCTGTCGATTCCCACCCTGGCGCACGCGGCCAGGATTCCCGATCTCGCCGCGACGACGAGCGGGGCCCTGGCCTTCGTCAAGTCCGAACGCCGTCCGCGTCTGGTCCTGCCCACCCTCGACAAGGACACGGTGGCGGCCGCCGCGACCCTCGCCGCCAGACTGGCGGGCGCCGCCGGGCGGATGATCGATTTCGAGCTCGCCGGCGACATGCAGAGCGGCTCTCCCGGGCCGACCCTCGTCGTCGCCCCGGTGCGGTCCCTGTCTCCCTCGACGCTGTCGGGGCTGGGCCTCGACCCGGACCAGATCAGGACGATCTGGCAGGCGCGCGCGGAAACGGCGCGGGCGCCCGGCCAGTCCGGCTCGGTGCCGGCCCCGACCCTGGACCGGCTTCGCCGCAATCTGCCGCCGCGCTGCAGCCTGCCCGAACTGACCTTGCGCGCGCCGGCCCCCAGCCCGACCATTGCCTCCGCCGCGCCCGCCGAGGCGCGACGTTCGCCCCAGGCCAGGCTGTCGGACGGTGATCTCGTCACGAAATGGGACGAGACCCTTCGTGCGCGCCATCCCGTCCTCGAAGCTGCGGACGGCGTCGTCGAGCGGGGGAGGGCCTTGCTCAACTCCGTCGTGGGTGACCCCCGCGCCTTGTTCAGCGCGGCGCCATCGACGCCCGCCACGGTCGCCGTTCCCCCCGGCGCCAGCCTGATCATGGCCCAGGGCTTTCCGACGGCGGCGGCGGCGCAGAACGGCTTCGACGGGTCGGTGACCGTGATCACCGCCCCCAATGCCTTGCTGCTCAAGGCTTCGGCGGCCTGCCTCATCGATCCCGAGGTCTGGTCGCGGATCGATGGGCGCTTCGCCTTCCTCGATGCCTCGGACGGATCCCTCGAGACAGTGGCTCCCCGGAACGTGGAGCTCGTCGAGACGAAGACGCGCTCACTCTCCAACATTCGCCTCGTCACCGCCGGCTGGCTCTCGATGAACCCGGCGATCTATGTGGCGCTGACCCTTGGGCTCGCCTTGCTCCTCGGCCTGACGACGACGTCCCTTGTCCGCAATATCGGCCGGAAAAACGGATGACCCGCACCGTGCATCCCATTCTCGGCCTGGTTTTCGGCGCGGCACTGGCCGTCGCGAGCCCCTGGATCGTTCCCGCGAGGGCGCAGGACGGCGCCTCGCCGGTTCCACCCGCCACCGCGATCCCCGGCGCCCCCACCGCGAAAGGCGAAGCCATGCCGGGAGCCTCGAAGCCGGCGGTTCTCGCCGATTCCCTGAAGAATCCCGATGCCTGGCGCTCCTACCGGTCCCGCTTCATCACCGAGGCGGGCCGCGTGGTGGACACCGCCAACGGTATGATCAGCCACAGCGAAGGGCAGGGCTACGGCATGCTCCTCGCGGTCGCCGCCAATGACCGGACCACCTTCGAACGGCTATGGGGATGGACCCGCGCCAACCTGATGGTCCGCTCGGACGAGCTGCTGGCCTGGCGCTGGGAGCCCGGCAAACGACCGGCGGTGGCCGACCTCAACGACGCGTCCGACGGCGACATCCTCGTGGCCTGGGCCCTCACCGAAGCGGCCGAGGCCTGGGACGAGGCCTCGTACCGGGTGGCCGCGCGGCGCATCGCCGTGGAGGTCGCGCGCAAGACCATCCTGTTCAAGGACAAGAACGGGGCGCTGCTGCTGCCGGCGGTCTCCGGCTTCTCCGCAGCCGAACGCGCGGACGGTCCGCTGATCAACCTCTCCTACTGGGTGTTCCCGGCCTTCGCCCGGCTCCCCATCGTGGCCCCCGAATTCGACTGGGCGGCCCTGACCGCCAGCGGGCTCAACCTGATCCGCCGCTCCCGCTTCGGGACGGCGAAGCTGCCGACCGAATGGATCTCCCTGAAGGGCGAGGAGCCGCGTCCGGCGGATGGATTCCCGCCGCTCTTCTCCTACAACGCCATTCGCATTCCCCTCTACATGGTCTGGGCGGGTGTCGGGCGCCCGAGCGATTACGACCCCTTCGTCGCGCTCTGGTCCGGCCCCGACCGGGAGCGCCTGCCCATCGTCGACACCTCCGACGGCCGGACGGTCGAGTCCCTGAGCGAGAGCGGCTATACCGCCCTCTCGGGGCTGCTCCTGTGCGACCGGAAGGGCATGCCGCTGCCCGACGGGTTCGGACGGCCGCAGGGGAACGAGAACTACTATCCGACCACGCTGCACCTCCTGTCGATGGTGGCGCTGCAGATGAGGAACCTGTCATGTCCGGCACGGTGATCCGCGGATGGGGGAGGCCGGCGACCGCTCGCGCCACGGGAGCGGCGCGGGGTTTCGCCTTGCTCTGCGGCGTCTCCCTCGCCGGGTTCTGCCTCGTCGCTCCGTTGGCGGCGCAGACCGAGAGCCCGGACGACGCGGCGCGTGCGCCCGCGATCATTGCGGTGCCCGGCAGTTCCGCCGCCGCCGGCATGGTCGATGAGAGCGCCCTGCGCTACTACGCGTCGCAGAAGCAGACGGCGCGGATGAAGGCCGAGGCGGCGCGGCTGAAGCAGCTCTATCCCGGCTGGGTCGAACCCACCGACCTCGACACCCTGCAGCCGAGCCCGCCTGAGGAGGCGCCGCTCTGGGACCTGTTCACTGCCGGGCGTTTCGACGACCTCGATGCGGCGATCGCGGCCCGCCGCGCCGCCGACCCGAACTGGCGCCCCTCCGACGAATTGTCGCGCAAGCTCCTGCGGGCCAGTTTCCGCAGCCGCCTGAAAGCCCTGACCACCGCGCGCAAGACGGCGGATATCGTTACCCTCTACCGGGCCGACCCGAGCGCCCTCGATCCGAGCGACGTGGAAAGCTACTGGACCACGGCGGAAGCCCTGGCCTCCGAAGGGGGAGCGGCCGGATCGGACGAGGCCCTGGCCCTCTACAAGACCGTGCTCGACACGAGCAACGACACCAGCGTGCGGTTGGCTACGATCCAGAAGGCGATGTCGACGCTGCCGATGGCCCTGGCGGAGAAGCTCATCGCCATCGGGCGCACGGATGCCGAGGGAGGCTCCGAGTTCAAGGCGATCGCCAACGACATCACCCGCGCCCGCATCGTCGCGGATCTCCACGGCGCTCCGGCCCAGGAGCCGAGCGCGGCGGACATGGCCGCGTTCCAGGCCTATGCCCGCGCCTCCGGCGATGCGAGCCAGACCGGATTGCTCGGCTGGTACACCTACAACCACCGCCAGTTCCGCGCGGCCCTCGACTGGTTCAAGCTCGCCATCAGCCGTGGCGGCGATGCCATGATCGCCCATGGCCTCGCCCATACCCTGCGCGAGCTCGGGATGCTGCGGGAGGCCGAGGAGGTCGCCTATGCCTGGCGCGACAAGTATGTCGGCAACAGCATCCTGTTCATCGACCTCATGGGCCGCAGGCTGACGCAGGCCAATCCCAGCTTCATCGATCTGGAGCGGATCAACCGCTATGCGAAGGTGACCCTGGCCACGGCGTCGGGGGAGGGGGCCGAGGCCCTCGGATGGTACGCCTACAATTCGTGCCAGTTCGAGGCCGCGCTGGAATGGTTCCAGCACGCGGTCGCTTGGCTTCCGAGCGAGTCCGCGGTGACCGGCTATGCCCTGTCGCTGCAGCGCCTGAAGCGCAAGCAGGATTACCTCACCATCGTGAACCGCTACGACGGCCTGTTCCCCAAAGTAGTGGATCTCCTGTTCCGCGAGGGGCCGGCCGGACCACCCCTGGCCTGCGCCGCGACAGCGGACGCAGCCCCGTCCCAGGGGGGGCGCCCGGCACCGGCCGCCTCCGCCGCTCCCGCCCCGGCCCGGAACACGGCAGCCTATGGCCGTGTGCCCAAACCCGATGCGTCGGGGGACGGCCAAGCCAAGCCCCTGCCGGTCCAGCGCAGCGAATTCCCCCTCGCGGTGTCGGCGGAGAACCCTCTGCGCTACGCTCCGCCCTCCCTGGCGCGGGTGGTCGCGGATCGGCAGGATGGCGCCTTCCTGGCCGAGCCGCCCGCCTCGAAGACCATGCCGCTCGTCGCGCGCCGGGTATCGGGAGCGGGGCCGATGCCCTACGAGAGCTATGGCTTCAACCTGTTGCCGGGCTATGACGGCTCCGAGCGGCCCTCCACCCTGTCGGAGCCGGGCGAGGGCACCCTATGGCGGGCGCAGCAGGCCTCGCGGAACCGTGGCCCGCAGGAGCGTGCTGCGTCGGAGGCCGACCGCTTCACCTTGCCCAATTCGCAGGCCGTCAATCGCGGCTACGATCAGCCCGATACCGCGCCGAGCTCGATGCAACGTCCATGATCCGCTCCCATCGGTTGGTCTCCTCCCTGCGATCCGGCGTTTTCGCTGCCCTGGTCCTCCTGCCGTGGGCCTTCACGACACGGGCCGCTCTCGCGCAATCCGTGGTCGAGATCCCCGGCGCGGGCCGCGTCTCGGATGTGGCGCAGACCGCCTTTCGCGATGGCTTCGCCCAGCGCGTGACCTTTGCCGGTGGCCCGCGCAACTACGCCGAGATCAGCGTTCGCAACGGCACCGATGCGGGGGGGCGCTTCGGCTCCGCCCTGACCATGGCTAAGCCGACCCGCCTCGGCATCGCCGCGGAACTCCTGGCGCGCTTTCCCGGGGAGGGCATGCGCGTCTCCACCGTTCCCAAGCGGAACGCCTATGGCCCCGTGGGCCTCGCGGTGGGCAGCAACTGCCTCTACGCCTGGCAATGGATCGATCTCGCTCCGCGATCCGGCGGGCGATCGGCCCCTGACAGTCTCTTCGGCGGAAGCACCGAGCGCGCGGCGTCCCTCCGGGTGAGCCTGTGCCGGACGGCTACCGCGACCCTCGCGGATCTCGTCTCCGGCGTCGAACGCATGAACCTCTCCCTCGGTGCCGGGCGCGAGGGCGGACGACCGCACGTATCCACCCGCGCGGCGCCCAAGCCCCGGCGCGAGGCACCGTCCGCCCGCGCTTCGAAGGAGCCCGCGAAGGCGGCCGCGCAGCCGCCCGGTGCCATGGAACGGCCGAGCGCACGAAACCAGAAAGTCGATGACGGCCGGCGCGCCCCGGTTCCGGTCGTGGAGCGCACTTCCCCCACGATCCCGTTACCGCCCGCCGCGGGCACCGCCGTTCCGCTGCCGGCCGGTCCCGCCACGGGCGCCCCGCGCTACATCACCGATCCGGCCCCCGCCTTCGCGCCAACGGCTCCCGTTGCCGCGCCGAAACCCGCTGCCCCCACGAGCGTGGAGACGGAGGACCGCCTGTCCCCCGATCTGCCGATCCGGGCCTATCGCCCGCCGCCGTAGCGCCGACGCCACATCTGTTTGCGAACTCTTCGCCCATCTTCGGCGACGTGTTCCTGGCGCCTCCCGGTGTGGGGATGCGCGAGGGCGCGACGGAAGCGGTCGCTCGCCGACGCGGAGAAGGCGGATCCGGTTCGCCGGCCGTGCTTCGATGACAATCTTCACGCCATGCCTGGGCGCCTGCTGACAGTGGTGTCCAATCCCGGGAGGCAGGCCGAGATCATGCATCCATGGCGGCGGCGCCTTCTTGCGACCGGGTGGCGATCGATGTCTCATCGATTGCCACATTCGCGTTTGACAACCCTGACGGATACTCCTTCTGCTCTTTTGAAAGGTTGCGAATTTTTCTATAAATTATCCAAGATCTTAAATTTTTGCGCATCATGGGGGCCGCTTTTCCGATGCAGCATTTCGACAAGGGACACCTGCCCGAGCCCGGTCCTCATTATGCCGACCATTTGGCCATCCAGGCCGTCGTGATCTGTCGCGTGGCCATGGAAACAATCGTAATCGGAATTATTCTATTTGGATTGTTGGAATTATTAAAGATTTAATCGCGCGTCATCTTCAATTTTAGAATGATGTACTTAAGATGCTTGGTTTCCCGCGAGCAGGATCGGGGATGGAAGGTCGGTTGGCTTAGCGTCGCGACTCATGGGCGTCGCAGGCCTTCGAGACGCGAATGCCTCGCAGGCTTCGATCCTGCCGCCGTGCTTGTGCCTGTGGCGACTGGTCCTGGACTGGCCGCCTCTGCATCCTCACACCGAACCACGATCTGCGGTCCTTGCTGGTGCATCTCCGGCGCTCGACCCGTTGCAGCGTCTCAAGCGACTGCTTTGAGCCATGGAACGTGCCGTTTCGAGAACGAATGGCATCGCTGTCGCCATCTTGAAGGATAAGCATCTCAACGACGAGGGGATGGGAAATATTCGTCCGCAAAGGCGGGGAAATTCAAAAAACTGTTTTCTTGCGGAGAAGTAAAGCATCTCGGTAAGACACCGGGGTCGGTCGGTGCCTATGCTTGGTCAAGCCGCAGATCCGCAGGAGCTGCCTGGATCTGTGTGGGCTTCATCTTGTAATAAGCTCGCACCGGACGTGCTTTCCTCACCCTGGAGACGAAGATGAATCACGACACTCCGGGCGGAGCATCCCCCTCGCGCCGGACGATTCTGCGTGCCGGCTTAGGAGTGGCAGCGAGCCTGTCGCTCGGATCGCCGGCGGTGCACGCCGCCGAGCGCACCGTCCGCCTGAGCTACCAGCGCTCCTCGACCCTGCTCACCATCCTGAAGGCGAAGGGCACCCTGGACGAGCGTCTGAAGCCCCTTGGCTTCGCGCCGTCCTGGCATCTGTTCACCAGCGTGATCGAGCCGATGAATGCGGGGGCCGTCGATCTGCACGCGGACGTGGCGGATGCCATCCCGATCTTCACTCAGGCCGCCAACGCTCAGCTCACCTTCTACGCGCGCGAGATCGGTGTTCCTTCCGCCGAGGCGATCATCGTACCGGCCGAATCGCCCATCCGCTCCATCGCCGACCTGAAGGGCCGGACGGTCGGCGTATCGCGTGGGTCGGGCTGCCATTTCATCCTGGCGGCGGCGCTGAAGAAGGCCGGTCTCGGCTTCCCCGATATCAAGCCGGCCTATCTCCAGGCGCCCGAGGGGCTCGTCGCGTTCAACCAGGGCAGTCTCGATGCCTGGGTCATCTGGGACCCCTTTCTTGCCATCGCGCAGTCCAAGCGGCCGGTGCGCGTGCTGGCCGACGCCACCGGCCTGTCGAGCTATCACCGCTATTTCCTCGCCAACGACCGTTTCGTGGCCGAGAACCCGCAGGTCGTCGCCACGGTCTACGAGGCCCTGAAGGAAGCCGGCCGGTGGGCGAAGGCCGAGCCGGACGCCGCGGTGGCACTGCTGGCCCCGATCTGGGGCGACCTGTCCCCCGACATCGTCGCGACGGTGAACCGCCGCCGGACCTACGAAGTCACTCCCGTGACCCGTGCCGAACTCGGCGAGCAGCAGGAGATCGCCAATACGTTCTATGAGGCCAAGCTGATCCCCCGCAAGCTCGACGCCACCGGGGTGGCGATCTGGCAGCCGCCCGCCGCGCGGGCGGGGTGACGCGCATGAGCGATGCGCCCCGCTTCGGGATCTGGGCGGCCGTCCACGGCTCGCGCGCGTCCCACCACGATCCGGACGAGCCGGACGATGCCAGCTGGACCCGTAACCGGGCCCTGGTGCTGGAGGCCGAGGCGTTGGGCTTCGACTCGGTCCTGGTGGCCCAGCACACGGCGAATCCCTATGACGACGAGCGCGACCAGCTGGAGGCCTGGACCGCCTCCGCTGCGCTGGCCGCCCTGACCCGCCGCATCGAGATCATCGCGGCGATCAAGCCGGGGCTCTACCACCCGGTCGTGCTCGCCAAGATGGCCCTGCAGATCGAGCATGTGAGCGAGGGTCGCTTCGCCCTCAACCTCGTGAATGCCTGGAACAAGGCCGAGTTCGAGCGGGCGGGCATGCCCTTCCCGGCCCATGACGACCGCTACGCCTATGGCCGGGAATGGATCGGCCTCGTGGACCGGCTCATGCGGGGCGAACGCGTGACCCATGCGGGCCGGCATTTCCATGTCGAGGATTACCAGTTGCGCCCGGTCGGGACCTTTCGGCCACGGCCGACGGTCTATCTCGGCGGCGAATCCGAGCCGGCCCGCGCCCTGGCAGCGGAGCGGGCGGATGTCTGGTTCATCAACGGACAGCCGCTCGACGATGTCAGGGCCCTGATCGCGGATGTCGCGCGCCGGCCCGCCGCCAACGGGCCGCTGCGCTACGGCCTCTCCGCCTTCGTGATCGCCCGTGAGACGGATGCCGAGGCTGAGGCCGAGCATGCCCGGCTCCTCGTCCTGGCGCGGCGCGACGAGGGGCTACGGAATGCCACGAGGGCCCGTACCGACGCCGCCAGCGTGATGTTCGCCAAGACCGATGCGGCGGCGACCCATCATGTCGGCACCAATGGCGGCACGGCGGCCGGGCTCGTCGGCAGCTACGAGACCGTCGCCGCGCGCATCCGCGCCTTTCATGACGCCGGCATCGACCTGTTCATGCTGCAATTCCAGCCGTTCGAGGCCGAGATGCGGCGCTTTGCGAAGGAGATCCTGCCGCGCGTGCGGTGAGCCCGCGACACGAAGGATCAAGCCCGGTGGCATCGACTGCCCCGGATCGCCGTCGCGATGCCCCCTTTTGCATGAGGCCGATCATCTATATATTAGGAGGTCAAGCAGGAGGATCTCACCGTGCCAAAGGTTTCACAGGCGCAGGCCAAGCTGAACCGGCAACGGGTGGTCGAGGTCGCCGCGGCCATGTTCCGCGAGCGCGGACTGCATGGCGTCGGCGTCGCCGACATCATGGCCTCGGCGGGCCTGACGCATGGCGGTTTCTATGGCCAGTTCGCCAGCAAGGAGGCGCTGGCGGTCGAGGCTTTCGACTTGGCCGCCAACCAGAACTGGCGCCCTGACGATCTCGACGGATGGATGGCGGGTTACCTGACTCTCGGCCACGTTCGGAACCCGGGCCTCGGCTGTCCACTGGCGTGTCTGGCCAATGACGTGTCGCGTGAAGCGCCGGGTTCTCCGCTGCGGGCGCGGTTCCTTCACGGGGCCCGAGACCTGATCGAGCGCATGACCGGCCTGCTTCCCGCGGCCCTGGCGAAGCGGCGGCGCCAGCGGGCCTTGGCGAGCCTGTCGCTCATGATCGGAGCCGTCGCCCTGGCCCGCGCCATCGACGACGATGAGCTCAGCGAGGAGGTGCTGGCGGCGGCCCGCGGCGTCCTGACCACGGGCAAGGTCGGCTGAGGAGCGAGGTTCAGCCCTTCCAGGCCTTGAGCGCCGCGAAGGGGCTAGAGGCCGGATCGGGCTGGGGCGGGTTGAGCACCGGCTCCACCTGGGAGACGGCATCGGCCAGGGAGAAGGCCGATCCGGCATTCAGCTTGCCGCCGGCCGCATCCTTGTGGCCACCGCCACGGAACTTGCGCGCACCGTCCAGCGCCGTTTCGTTGTTCGAGCGGAACGACAGCGAGCCCGTGCGCTGGACATTGACGACGCGGGTCGCCCTGCCGCTCTCCATCACGAGGTCGGACACGCGCTGGAACATGCCCGAATCGAGGCCGAAGGACAGCATCGTCCCATCCGAGAGTCGCTGGAACAGGGCATCCGACCGGGCGAGCGCCCTGGCCATCCGCATGCGGGTGGTGAGGGTCGGGTCGTCCTGAGGCTCGTCGGCCAGGAGCGTATCCACGAGGCGACGCCGGGTCGCGGCGATCTCGGCCTCGACGCGGGCCGGCGATGCCCCCTCGCGCAACAGGGCTGAGACCGCCCGCAGCAGCGCGCTGATGAAGCGGTCATGCCAGGGATGGCCCACCGGGATCAGGGTCGCGACGTTGTCCCAGAAGATCTCATCCAGGGCGAGGCCGCCCCGGAAGGTCGGGCGCTCCTTCTTCCATAGATCGAGGGCGTCGACGGCGGCGACAAGCGTCTCGAGTTCCTCGGTCGTCCCGGCCTCCACCTCACGCGAGGCGTAGAGCTCCCGATGCTCGTAGGCGAGGCGGGTGGCACAGCGGTCCTCGTCGATGAGGACGATCACGTTCGGGTCGGAGAGTTCGACCTTGGTGAGGCCGGGTCTCTCCGGCACGGGCGCGAGGGTGAGGCCCTGGTCGCGCAGCTGGTCGAGGGAGGAGGCATGGTGGTCGAGCACGATCAGCCGGTGCCGCGCGGCCTCGTCGCGACGCAGGTTCATGGAAGTGAACCGGGTGATGAAGGTGACGGCCACGGCCTCCAGGCCGAGATCCGTCATGATCAGGCATTCGGGCGCCTGGGCGCGGGAGAGCCGCTTCAATTCCGCGTCGACCACCGGGCCGACATCGGCATAGCGCGGGATATGGACGATCCGCGACACGTCGAGGAAGGCACCGACGATGGTCGAGGCTCCGTAGCCGTCGAGGTCGTGGTGGGTCAGCTGGGTGACGGTCAAGGTTCGTCCTCGTGGCTCGGGTCTTCCGCTCGCCTTATGGGCCAGACGGGCGGGCTCGGCGAGCCATACCACCGGGGATCGGGTAAAATTCCCCGGCGGCGGCGGGTTACGCCGCGCGGCGCGGAATTTCCGGCTCCTGCCGGGCGAGGGGCGCGGCCTCCGCCTGCATCCATTCCGCCCGCTGGCGCGGCAGGGCACCGGGATATTCCGTCTGCAGGAAGAAGATCATCTTCTCGCGCACCTCGCAGCGCAGGTCCCATGCCTGCGGAGCGTTGCGGGCGCTCACCAGCATGCGGATCTCGATGACGCTCTCCCTGGCGTCCGAGACCTGGAGATTGACGACGTTGCGGTCCCAAAGACGCGACTGCGCCGCGATCTCGGAAAGCTTCGCCCGCATCGCCTCCACCGGCGCGCGGTGATCGACATAGAGGAAGACGCTGCCGATGAGCGAGGCGCCCTCGCGGGTCCAGTTCTGGAAGGGCTTCTGGATGAAGTAGGTCAGCGGCAGGACGAGGCGGCGCCAGTCCCAGAGCCGGATGACCACATAGGTGGAGTTGATCTCCTCGACCCAGCCCCACTCGTTCTCCACGATCACCGCATCCTCGATTCGGATCGGCTGCGTGATCGCGATCTGGATGCCCGCCACGAGGTTCGAGAGGACGGGCTGCATTGCGAGACCCAGGATCAGCCCCGCCGCCCCGGCCGAGGCGAGCAGGCTGACGCCGTACTGCCGGACCGGCTCGAAGGTCATCAGCGCGATGGAGATGGTCAGCAGCGCGACGAGCGTCACGCCGGCGCGTTCCAGAATTCGCATCTGGGTGAAGTGCTTGCGCGCAAGAAGGTTGTCCTCCGCGTCGAGCTTGAACCGGCGCAGGTAGATCACCGTCGCGATATGCAGCGCGGTGGCGCAGCACCAGCCGGCCAGCGCCACGAGCGCGACGACGAGGATCTGGTTGAGGACGATCCGCACGTCCCATGAGAGGGGTGCGGCAGACGACGCCGCCGTGACGGAAACGATCAGCAGCGCGAGACGGCTCGGCCCATGCGTCCGCGAGACCAGGGAGCGCCAGAACAGGCTCCGATCCGCCACCGCGCGCTGCATGGCGCGGAACACCACGCCATGCAGCGGGAGGACCACGGCACAGCACCCGGCGACGAGAGCGAGGGTCTGCGTCCACCAGGGCAGCCAAGTGAGCCAGCGGATCGCATCGCCTGCGAGCGATTGGATGATCGGCATCGGACCTCCTGTATCAGCAGGGCCAATGATCCCGTTGGATGGCGGTTCCGCGCCGCACGGGCAGCCCCGTGCGGTGCACAACCGTGCGATACCGAAGGGACATTCGAGGCCGGAAATTCATATTTCCGCTCGATTTCAGGCGGCGCGATCGATGTCCCTACGCGCCGCGTCGAGGCGCATAAAACCGTTAGGATTCGTGAATCGGTCGGTCCGGCCTTCATCATCCCCGCGCGGGGAACCGTTCTCGTTCAGCATCCATCCAGATTTGTAAATGTAGTGTGGATCTACGGCTCAGCTTGATCTGGCTGTGCTTCCGCATAAGATGTCTTTCAACACATCGAATCGCGCGAGAGACGCTGCTTTTACAAGCTTAAAGGTTTCTGAATACATTTTTCAGAACGCGTTAAAGCGCTCGTCACTAGGACCGACACCGACATAACGGTGGAGAACCATGACGATCGACGCCAGCGATATCCACAGCCCTTTCGAGGTGCTGGACGTGGGGAAACGGGTCCCCCGTGACCACGCCTGCGGCGGCGAAGCGTCGTCTGCGGAAGCGGAAGCCATGGCCGGCCCCGGTCTGGGCGTCGCACAAGTCGGCATGGACCGATCGGGCATGGACCGAGCCGGCATGGACACGGAGTCCCGGCGCCGGATCGGCCGAAACCTCCGCATTCTCTACGGCAACGTCCTGGATCTGCCGCTCCCCGACCGTTTCGAGACCCTTCTCGCCGAACTCGCGGCCAAGCCTGCTTCGCGGGAGACCTCATGATGAGCTGCCATACCCATCCCGTCGGTACGCCCTCGGGCGCCGATACCGAGATGCGTGAGCTTCTGCTCGGTGCGATTCCGGCCCTGAGAGCGTTCGCCTATTCGTTGACCTACGATCTCGATCGCAGCGACGACCTCGTTCAAGACACGCTGGTCCGTGCCTGGACCAAGGCGGACAGCTTCACGCGGGGCACGAACCTGACGGCCTGGCTGTTCACCATCCTGCGCAACCTGTTCTATTCCGAGCAACGCAAGCGCAAGCGCGAGGTGGAGGATGCCGACGGCGTCCATGCCGCGCGGCTCACCAGCCTGCCCGAGCAGGAGATCCGGGTGGAGATGCGGGAGTTCCAGGCCGCCCTCGACCTGCTGCCGCTGAGCCAGCGCGAGGCCCTCGTCCTCGTCGGCGCGCAGAGCTTCACCTACGAGGAGGCCGCCGAGATCTGCGGTGTCGCCGTGGGAACGATGAAAAGCCGTGTCAGCCGCGCCCGTGGCCGGCTGATCGAAACACTGGGCATGAACGGCACCGAGGATATCGGGGCCGACGCACTCACACGGGCGGCCTTGGGCGGTGCCTGATCCTGCCCGCGCCGCAAAACGCGGTTCCTGATAGCGGGCCTCGATGACGTCTTCTCATCGAGGCCCGGCTGCGCGAGTGAGCGGCAGTGGACACTCGCGCGCCTCGTTGAGGCTTGGTCTTACTTGCATTCCTCGCGGGCGCGCTTCATCGCGTCACCGAAGCCCGCCAACGCGTATTCGTCGCTGGTGGAGGTGCCGCGCATGGACGTCGTCTTGACCTGAACCTTGGCCAGTTTGGCCATCTCGCCGACGAGGCGGGCCTCTTCGGACGGGTTCTGAAGCCAGGCATTCTCGTCCTTCACGACCAAGCCGTATTGCGAACTGCCGAGGCTGAGGATCGGATCGGAGGCGGCCGTGGCATTGGCCTTTGCCTGGCTGGCGGCCGGCTTGGGCGGGAAGCCGAACATGACCGCGACCTCGTTCTGCACGTTGTCACCCTTGCGGATGGTGACGAACAAGTAGGCGGTGTCGCGTTTGAGCGTTTTCGGTGTGCGGGCCTGGGGTTGAGCGATGGCGTAGCAGGTGCGTGATTTGCCCTGGCCGTTGGCGAAGACGTTCCAGTCCCCGAAGATGGCGACCGGCGTCGCCTGCTGCATGCCCGGCGCGCTGACCGCTTTCTTCTTCTCTCGCCCGCGCCCCCGTGATTTGGCCGGAGCCTCGGCTGCGGTGGCGGCCTCCTGCTGCGCCAGTGCCGGCGAGGGAGCGGTGAGAGAGGCCGGGCCGAGGGTCGCCAGGACAGCCGCCGAGGCGCTGACGGCGAGGAGGCGGCGGAGAGGATGCTGCATCGTGTTCAGGTTCTCGAATACGAAAGAAGGCCCGCCGACAGCGTGGAGGGCAAATCTGCGCCGCGAAGGACGGACTGGCAGCCAAAGCGGCTGTCCCGACACAGGCTGTAAAATTGTGCGGAATTGCGGCGAGACGCCATCAGTCGTTCACGCCGGGCCGGATCGACCGGCAGCTCCGCGCGAATGGGGTCGGCGCGTTGGGACGATTCAGGCCGGGTGCGCCTCCGGTGCGAAGGTCGGTCCCGCGAGGATGGCGCCCATTGCCATCTCCACCCGCGGCGGCTCGGCGATGGCCGACAGATCGGCGATCGAGGCTGCCATATGCGGTGCGGTGGCATTGGCTTCCATCACGTCGCGGACGGGCAGGGCGCGGGGCTTCGGGTCGTTGTAGGGCGTGTTGTAGCATTTGCGGATCGATGCCCAGAACGCAGCCCGATCCGCCTCAGGCAGGCGGGCCAGAACGGTATCGATCAGCGTGGTGGCTTCCGCCGCGAGGGCGGCGGTGTCTTCGGGATTCATCCAACTCTCGACGGGCATCGACATCTCCGGCGTGCGTGGGTCCGAGCTTTAGGCAGGATCACATAGCTCGACCGTGAACGCATCCGCTCCGGCCGAGCTTTTTTGTCGCCCTGTGAATCACGCTGTCGCGGCTGGCGCGTCGAGCAGCGCCAGCCAGCGTGTGGCCTGCGTCCTCACGTTGTCCGGCGCGGTGCCGCCATAGCTGGTGCGGCTGGAAACGGAGTTTTCCACGCCCAGCACCGCATAGACCGCATCGGTGATCCTCGGCTCGGCTGCCTGCATCTCGGACAACGCCAATTCCTCCAGCCCGATCCCCTTGGCGGATGCAGCGCCGACGAGGCGGCCGGTGACGTGATGCGCCTCGCGGAACGGCAGGCCGAGTTCGCGCACCAGCCAATCGGCGAGGTCCGTGGCGGTGGCGTAGCCGGAGCCGGCGGCGCGGGCGAGCACCTCGGCATTGGGCTCCAGGTCGCGGACCATGCCGGTCATGGCGGCCAGACACAGGGAGAGCGCCTGCAGCGCGTCGAACGTGCCTTCCTTGTCCTCCTGCATGTCCTTCGAATAGGCCAGCGGCAGGCCCTTCATCACGATGAGCAGGCCGGTCAGCGCGCCGATGACGCGGCCGGACTTGGCGCGGACGAGCTCGGCCGCATCTGGGTTGCGCTTCTGTGGCATGATCGACGAGCCGGTCGTGTAGCCGTCCGACAATTTCACGAAGTTGAACTGGGCCGAGGTCCAGACCACGAGTTCCTCGGCGAAGCGCGACAGGTGCACGGCGCAGATCGAGGCGGCGGAGAGCGATTCCAGGGCGAAGTCGCGGTCGGCTACCGAGTCGAGGGAGTTGGCGGTGGGCCGGTCGAACCCGAGCGCCGCCGCCGTGGCGTGCCGGTCGATGGGGAAGGAGGTGCCGGCCAGCGCCGCGGCTCCGAGCGGGCACTCGTTGAGCCGCGCGCGGGCATCGCGGAACCGGCCACGGTCGCGGGCCAGCATCTCCACATAGGCCAGGCAATGGTGCCCGAACGTGACGGGCTGGGCCGATTGCAGATGGGTGAATCCCGGCATCACCGTAGCGGCGTGCGCCAGCGCCTTCTCGGCCAGAGCCCGCTGCAGGCCGGTGGCCTGCTCGTCAAGGTTGTCGAGGGTGTCGCGCACCCAGAGCTTCATGTCAGTGGCGACTTGGTCGTTGCGCGAGCGGGCCGTGTGCAGGCGCCCGGCCGCGGGGCCGACGATCTCGGTGAGCCGGCTCTCGACCGACATGTGGATGTCCTCGAGCTCGCGCTTGAAGACGAAGCCGCCGCCCTCGATTTCCGCGCGCACGGCCTTGAGACCGTCCTCGATCGCTGCCACATCGGCCAATGGCAGGATGCCCGCCTTGCCCAGCATCGCCACATGCGCCAGCGAGCCGCGGATGTCCTGGGGTGCGAGGCGCTTGTCGAATCCGATGGAGGCGTTGATCTCCTCCATGATCTCGGCGGGGCCGCTCGCGAAGCGCCCGCCCCACATCCGGTTGCTCATGTCGACACTGTTCCTCTCGGCCGCCCCATCCACCCGTCGGGCGACGCAACGATGATGCCCGGAGCCAAGGCGACCCTGGCTGCGGGAGCCGTCGTCGCCGTCCTGATCGCGGGCGGTCTCGCCGTATACGGGACGCGTCCGACCGGCGGCAACAGCGAGGCGGTGGCAGAACCGTGCCGTGGTGCCGTGGAGACGATCGCGCGCATCGCGCCCCATGCCCGTGGCGAGGTGGCGGCCATGGAAGTCTCCAAGGTTCCGCGCGCCGCGCCGGACCTCGTGTTCAAGGGGCCGGACGGCGCCGACCGGACGCTCGCCCAGTTGCAGGGGCGGCTCGCGCTGGTGAATCTGTGGGCGACATGGTGCGCGCCCTGCAAGGCCGAGATGCCGGCCCTCGACCGGCTCGAGCAGATGCTGGGGGGGACGGACTTCACCGTCGCGGCGATCAACGTGGACACGCGCAATCTCGAGAAGCCGCCGCAATGGCTGAAGGAGAATGGGATCACGAACCTCGCTTACTATGCCGATCCCGGCGGGCGGGTGCTGCCGGCCATGCAGAAGGCGACCGGTTCGCTCGGCCTGCCCACGACGATGCTGGTGGACGCCAAGGGCTGTATCCTCGGCGTGATGAAAGGACCGGCCGATTGGGGCAGCGAGGATGCCAAGCGGCTGATACGCAGGGCGCTCGGCCGCGCGCCGGATTGAACTCAGGCCGAGATGAGACAAGGCCGAGGTGAGACCGAACTGAGCGCCCGATCATGACGTCGGCTGATGCTCCGCTCTTATCAGTGTTGGCTCCCTGCAGCCTCGGCCCCGTTCAATCCAAGAACGGACATTGAACGACCAAGCAATCACTGGTGGCGAAGGGGCGATCGGTGATTACTGGAGTTACGGTATGTTAATAAGCTCAGTGTTCCCTAGAATCGAGAATTTCAAGGGCGCTGCTGCGATGTTGTTGAGATCGGTATCCGTTCAGACAAGGCTTGTAGCCAGCTTCGGGGTTATATTTTTATTATCCCTTTTGCTCGCAGGGGCATCACTATATTTCCTTCACTCAGTCAACGATATCGGGCGGGAAATTCGGGACGATCACCTGCCGAACACCGAGATGCTCGGCAAGATCCAGGTTCTTGCCCTGCGGCAGCGGGTGAGCGGCGGGCGTCTGATCAATGCAGATACGCCAGAGCTACGCGCCAGCGCTGCCGCCACGGTCAAACTGCGTGCCGATGAGATGCGCGACGTCCAGGCCGCCTACATGCCTCGCTTGGACACGGACGAGGAGAGGGCGCTGTACAAGGCGTTCGAGACTCAATGGGTCGCTTACTCGACGTTGCAGGACACCATCATCATGCAGGCGCAAACCGGGAACCTGGCCGAGGCCCAGCGCACCTACAACACGACCATGTCGACGGGTATGAGCGCGGTGCTGGCCGAGCTTCAGAAGCTCGTCACCTACGAAGCGCGCGCCGCGCGCGAGAGCGGCACTCATGCGCAGACGGCTTATGACGGTGCCGTGATGGCGACCATCGTCCTCGTCGCCATCGCCGCACTCATGGCCTCGGGGGCCGCCATCATGCTGGTTATCACCGTGATCCGCCCCCTGCGCCGGATGACCTCGGCAATGGATGTTCTCGCTCGGGGGGGCACGGACATCGACGTCCCCGGCGTCGATCGCATGGACGAAGTGGGCGCGATGGCAAAATCTGTCCTGGTGTTCAAGGACAACATCATCCGCACCCGTGCCCTGGAGGCGGAGACCGAAGCCGCGCGCGCCGGCGCCGAGGCCCAGCGCAGGGCGGTCATGCTCGACATGGCCGATCGGTTCGAGGCCGCGGTCGGCGGCATCGCCACTCAGGTCAGCGCCGCCGCCACGGAGTTGCAGGCCACGGCGGGCAGCATGAGTGCCACGGCCACGATGACCGCCCGACGCTCCGGTAATGCCGCGGCCGCGGCGGACACGGCCGCCGCCAACGTCACCACGGTGGCCTCCGCCGCCGAGGAGCTCGGCTCGTCGGTCCAGGAGATCGGCCGCCAGATGCAAGGCTCCGCCAGCCTGTCCCAGCGTGCCGTCAGCGAAGCGGCCGAGACCGCCGCGCTCGTTCGCGATCTCAGCGAGTCCACCGCCCGCATCGGCGATGTGGTGTCCCTGATCTCGACGATCGCGGGCCAGACCAATCTGCTCGCGCTGAATGCCACCATCGAGGCTGCGCGCGCGGGCGAGGCGGGGAGGGGCTTTGCGGTGGTCGCCTCAGAAGTGAAGGCACTGGCGAACCAGACCGCCAAGGCCACCGAGGAGATCACCGGCCAGATTGCACGCGTCCAGGCTTCCACCGGCATGGCGGTCTCGGCGATTGCCGGCATCACCCAGCGCATCCGTGAGATCGACGACGTGTCCGCTTCCATCGCTGCGGCCGTGGAGGAGCAGGGTGCGGCGACCCAGGAGATCGTCCGCAACGTCACCGAAGCCTCGGCCGGGACCAGGGAGGTCACCCACAACGTCAGTGCCGTGGCCTCGGCCGCCGAGGAGACGGGGGCCGCCTCGGCCCAGGTTCTCGCCTCGGCCTCGGAATTGTCACTGCAGTTCAACCAGCTCGATACCGCGATGTCGCAATTCCTCTCCACGGTCCGGGCCGCATGACAGCGGGCGCCTGATCCGCCGCAAACCTTTCCGGTCCTGGATCATTATGCCTTCGTCGCATCGGGATCGGCAGGTGCGGTGGCACGGCGGCTCTCGTCCGCGACGGCTGGGAGTGAGAACGATGCGCCTCGTCGGAATCTTCATGGCGGGGCTCCTCGGCCTCACGCCCGCCTGCGCCGCCGAGGCGCCGGCCTATCTCCTCGTCGGCCTCGATGGAAAAACCTTCTTCCTGCCCGAAGGCGGCCGGAACGGCCCCAATGGACGCGATGCGCTGGCCATCGTCGATGTGAGCGACGAGGCCCGCCCCCGCCTCGCCCATGTCCTGCCTCTCGACAATTCCGTCTACGGGCCGCCCACCAACCTGCAGATCACCCCGGACGGACGGCTCGGGCTGATGGCGAGTTCGGTTCTCATGCGGCAGGAGGGCGAGGCCTGGTACGCGCAGGCGGACGACCGGCTCCACGTGATCGACCTCCTCGCGAACCCGCCGCGTCTGGTGGAGACCATCCGCGTCGGGCGCCAGCCCTCGGGCCTCGCCATCGCGCGAACAGGCGATGTCGCCTTCGTGGCCAACCGCGAGGGCCGCAGCGTCACGATCCTCGCCATTACGGGCACCAGCGTGCGGGTGGCCTCCACCGTGGATGTGGGCGACGAGGCGGCGGCTTTGGCCATCGCCCCGGACGGGCGCCGCGCGTTCGTGGCCAAGAACAAGGCCGCCAAGGTGGGTGTCCTCGCCCTCGACGGCGCCAAAGCCACCTACGATTCGGCCCTCGACCTTCCCGTCGGTGCCGGCATCTATGGCCTGGAGGTCACGCCCGACGGGCGTTTGGCGCTCGCCGCCAATACCGGCCCCGAGCCCAGCGACGGGCACGCCGACAGCGTCAGCGTGATCCGAGCCGATGCGCCACGCCCGGTGGTGACCGATCACCTCGGCATCGGCGATACGCCCGAAACCCTGACGATCTCGCCCGATGGCCGGCACGCGGCGGTGGCCGTGGTGCGCGGATCGAGCGCTCCGGCGAGCGGCCCCGGCTACACCCCGACCGGGGCGGTGGCGCTGCTCACCATCGATCCGTCGGGGCTCGTCCGCCGCACGGGAGAGGCCGAGGCGGGGGCGGTGACGCAAGGCATCGCCTTCAGTCCATCGGGATTGCATATCTATATCGGCAATTACGTGGACCGAACCATCGGCGTCTACCGCATCGACGGAGATGCGGTTCACGATACGGGGTTCAGGCTGAGTCTTCCCGGCCAACCGGCCTCGATGCGGGGGCGGGCCGGACAGTAACACCGGGACTGCCGTGTGCGGCTCACCTTGCCTGCGCGACCCGATACGGAGAACCAGCCGGTCGGACGAGATTAATCCCCGTATCGCCGGTGATTTAATTCTGGAACCCGTCTGATTTGTCACCGGTTTTTCGGGTTCGATACAGAGAGAGGCGCGCAAGCCGAAAGCACAGGCTGTGCTGGCACGCCGCCGACACGATGCGGGGAGGAATGATGCGAGATCGATACGAGGGTTCAGAGCGATCGAGACGTCACGGTCGCATCATCGCCGTTGCTCTCGGTCTGTCGTTCCTTGTCGGCCTGTCTGGAGCACGGGCCGCCGTCACCGGAACGGGGGGCGGACCTGAAACCACCGTCACGGCGCCTCATACGTCGACCACGGGCCAGACCGTTCCGCCGGGTGCGGCCGGCGCCCCCATCGTCGATCCGAACGAGCGGACCGACCGGCAGAAGCAGTTGGACCGCGTCCTGAACGGGATCTGCCGGGGCTGTTGATCCGAGAGGATCAGGCCCGGCGCAGGCGCAGGCCGAAGGCCCGTAGGGTTCCCAGCAGCAAGGCGGCGTAGACGAGGGCACCGACGAGCCCGAGAAGCCCGAGCACCACGATCTCGCGGAAATGCGGCAGGGCCGGTAACGACCGTTCCACAATCGGCAGGCCGTAGATCGCCGTGGCGGCGAGGGCGGCGCAGGCGACGACCACGCCGATCATTGTGATGCCGAGGCCCCGGCTTGGTGCCGTCCAACCCCGGCGCCAGGCAAGCCCCACGAGGAGCGCAAGGTTCAGCCATTGGCCGATGGCGGTGGCGAGCGCCAGTCCGGTCACGCCGTAGGGGCCGGTGAGCACGATCTTGAGCGCGACGTTGAGGGCGATGGAGGCGAGCGAGGCGATGAGCGGCGTCATCGTGTCCTGGCGTGCGTAGAAACTCGCCACCGCGCTGCGCACCAGCACCACGGCGGGCAGGGCGAGGCCGTAGGCGGCGAGTACCGAAGCGGCGCGGGCGGCATCCTCGGCGCTGAACGCTCCGCGCTGGAACAGCGCCGTCATCATCAGGCCCGGCAGGGTGAGGAAGGCGATGGTGAAGGGGGCCGACAGGGCCAGCGAGAAGCCCGCCGCCCGGTTCTGCGCCGCATGCGCCCCCGCAACGTCGCCCTTGGCGATCCGCCGGCTCATCTCCGGAAGCAGCACCGTTCCCGCCGCGATGGCGATGACGCCGAAGGGCAGCTGGTACAGCCGGTCGGCGTAGTAGAGGGCCGAGACCGCTCCAGTGGGCAGGAAACTCGCGATGATCGTGTCGGCGAAGGAGGCGATCTGGAAGCCGGCCGCGCCGATCACCGCCGGACCGAGCACCTTGAAGAACCGCGTCATCGCCGGATCGCGCAAGGTCGGCCTCCCCAATTCCGGCGCGATGCCCGCGCGCCGGCAGGCGAGCCAGACGAGGCCGAATTGCAGCACGCCCGAGACGGAGACGCCCCAGGCGGCGGCATAGGCGGCGTTCGGGAAGAACCCCGCCAGCGCCAGGGCCACCAGCATCGACAGGTTGAGGAGAACCGGCGCTCCCGCCGCCACGGCGAAGCGGCGATGGGCATTGAGGATGCCCGACAGCAGGGTCACCAGGGTGATGAACAGGAGATAGGGAAAGGTGATCCGCGTCAGCGCGACGGCGAGATCGAAGCGCAGGGGATCGTCCGAGAAGCCCGGCGCCAGGGCCCGCACCACCCAGGGCATCGCCGACCACGCGAGGGCGAGCAGCACGATCTGCGTCAGTAGCAGAAGGGTGAAGACGCGGGTGGCGAAGCGCCTGGCCGCGCCTTCCTCGCCGGTCTCCGAAAGGCCGGCATAGGCCGGGACGAAAGCGGTGTTGAACGCCCCCTCGCCGAAGATGGCGCGGAAATGGTTCGGCAGGCGGAAGGCGACGACGAAGGCGTCTGCCACCGGCCCCGCCCCGAGCACGGCCGCCATCACCACGTCGCGGGCAAAGCCGGTGACGCGGGAGACCAGCGTCCAGCCGCCGACGGAGAGGATGCTGCGGATCATGATGGGATCGACCTCGACGTCGCGATCCCTCCCCCCTTTGCGGGGGAGGGTGGCCCGCGAAGCGGGTCGGGAGAGGGGAGCGCGTTATCCGGAGGGGCCGCCCCCTCACCCGCCTGCTCCGCAGGCACCCTCTCCCGCAGAGGGGAGAGGGATCGGACGCGGGTCCGACAAGGCGGACGCGACGGCGCCGCGGATCGGGAGTCCCGCGGCGCCGGAATCGAAAAGACTTACTTGGACGCTTCGCCGTAGAGCTTCTCGACGTATTCCCAGTTCACCAGGTTCTCGATGAACGCCTTGAGGTAGTCGGGACGGCGGTTGCGGTAGTCGATGTAGTAGGAGTGCTCCCACACGTCGACGCCGAGGATCGGCTTGGCGCCGTGGACCAGCGGGTTCTCGCCGTTGGGGGTCTTCAGGATCGCGAGCTTGCCGTCCTTGACCGCGAGCCAGGCCCAGCCCGAGCCGAACTGGCTGACACCCGCCTGAATGAAGTCCGCCTTGAACTTGTCGAAGCCGCCGAGATCCTCGTCGATCTTCGCGGCCAGGGCCGCCGGGGCCGCGCCGCCGCCATTGGGCTTCATCCAGTTCCAGAAATGGAGGTGGTTGAAGTGCTGGCCGGCATTGTTGAACAGCGGCTGGTTGGTGCCGTAGGACGCCGTGACGATCTCCTCGACGGTCTTGCCTTCGAGACCCGTGCCTTCGAGCAGCTTGTTGCCGGTATCGACATAGGCCTTGTGGTGCTTGTCGTGGTGGAACTCGAGGGTCTCCTTCGACATGTAGGGGCCGAGCGCGTCGTAGGCGTAGGGCAGTTCGGGCAGGGTGAAGGTCATCGGCAGGTCTCCCGGGTCTGGTGGCACAGGATGGCGGGTCTCGCTCCGAGGGATGCGAGGGTCGCGCCGTCATCCGGCCAACGCGTTCGTACCTAAGTCGCTCCTCCGCCAAGGGCAACGGGCGTCCGGCATCGCACGGTGAGCGGGGACCTCCCTGCTTATCGATTTTGCAAAAGCCGGGCCGGGCCTTACTGTGTGCGCCGCACTTCCGATGTGCGGGCGTTGTTTAGAGAGTTCCATGATCCTCGCGCTGTTCGCGCTTGCCGTCGTCATGATCGTCGGCGGCATCGCCTCCGTCGTCCAGGGCTTCCCCTATGTCAGGCTGGAAAGCGGATGGACGATGACCATCGCGGGGGCCGCCACGGCGTCGTCCGGCGCGCTCCTCCTCGGCCTTGCCGTGGTCGCCACCTACCTGAAGCGCCTGGAGCGGGTCCTTTTGGAGCAGGCGGCCGGGCTCGGCGTCGATCCTTCGGTGTTCGAGGCACGGGGCCGGATCGAGCCGCCGGAGCTCGGCGCGGCCGATGGCGCGGAGGAGCCGGTCTCCCCCGGGCGGCAGCGCCCGAGCGCGGTGGGGCTCGCCGAGCCGAGGCTCCCATCGCCGCCCCATTTCGCCGACGAGGCCGCGCCCGCATTGCCCCTCGGCAGCGACCCGGCATCGCCCATCCTGCCGGATCTCCTGCCCGAACCGCCGCCTCCCCCCGAAGAGGATGCCCGGCAGAATTCGATCCGCGCGGTCGAGCCCGAGTCCGCACCGGCGCGCCGGATCAAGCCGAACAAGCCACCTCGGGCGGTCAAGCCGACGGCCATGGTCGATACGGTCATTCCGGCACCGGAGCCCGCGCCCATCGTCGCGGACGCATCCCCCGCGCCTGTCGCAGTGCCGCCATCGCCGCCCCGCGAGGCCGATCGGGAGGAGCCCCTGGGCCTGCGATCGTCCGTCGTGGATGAGCCGGAGACTGCGCCGGAGCCCGTGCCCGCCCCGCCGCCGCCGCCCGAGGAAGCCGATCCGGCCGCGAGCCCCGCCAAGGGCGGTCTTGCGGTGGTGGGCACCTACGCGTCCGGTGGCAACACCTACGTGATGTACTCGAACGGCTCCATTGAGGCGGATACGCCGCGCGGCCAGTTCACCTTCGATTCCCTCGACGAGCTCAAGGCCTTCGTCGAGGCGGGCGGCGAAGACGGGGCTGCGCGCGGAGCGGCGTGACATCCGGTCAGGCCAAGGGGTTCAGCCCCTCGGTCCGGGCGGGCAGCGGCGCCGTCATGGTCAGGCGGAACCCTTCGGGCGGATAGCTCGCAGCGATGTCGGCGCGGACCTGGGCCGTGAGCACGCGCTGTAGCAGGCGTGAGCCGAAACCCTGGCGGGTCGGCGGCCGCACCGGCGGCCCATCGGATTCCGACCATTCGAGATGCAGCGTCTTGCCGCCTGCATCCTCCATGACGCTCCAGGTGATGGCGACCCGTCCCTCCTGCGTCGAGAGCGCGCCGTGTTTCGCCGCGTTGGTGGTCAGCTCGTGGATCGCCATGCCGATCGGGACCGCGATCTCGGAGGCGAGGTCCACCGGCGGCCCGTCGAGTGCGATGCGCTTGGTACCCGGCCCGTCCGACGCACCGTCGCCATAGGGCCTGAGCTCGTTCTCGAGAAGGTTGCGCAGGGACGCGGTCTGCCAGGTATCTTCGGTGAGGACCGAATGGGTATGGGCCAGCGACATGATCCGCCCCACGAAAGCCTCGTAGAAGCTCTCGATGCTCGACGCGGTGCGGGCGGTCGAGCCGACGATGGCCTGGACGGTCGCCAGCGTGTTCTTCACCCGGTGGTGCAATTCACGGATCAGTAGCGCCTGCCGCTCCTCGGCGATCCTGCGCTCGGTGACGTCGGCGACGACGCCGATGAGGCGGCGGGGAAGGCGATGGGGGGCATCGCTCTCGAAGCGCCCGGCCATGTCGATGATGCGCCACGCACCGTCATGCGCGCGCTGGATTCGGCCGCTGGCCTGTAGCGTGGAATCCTCGCGCAAAGCCGTCGAGATCGCTTGGCGGAATGCGGGCCGGTCATCAGGATGGAGGACGGTGCTGAGGAATTCGCGCTTGCCCAGAGCTCCCTCTTCGGGGTGTCGCCCGAAGATCGCGAACATGCGCTCGTTCTCCCAGACGGCTTGGTCGTCCAGCATGTGCCATTCGAAAATGCCGAGTTCGGCCAGCGACGTGGCGATACGCAGGCGCTCCTCGCTCTCGCGGAGGGCGTCGCGCGCCTCCACCCGCGTCGTCACATCCTGCAGTACGCCGACGACGATTCCGGACCGGCCGCCCACGGCACCGATCGCCTGCCCCCTGGCGCTGATCCGGATCTCGACGTCGTCGCCCGCCCGACGCAGGCGGGCTTCGATGGCGAAGGGAGTGCCGTCGCTCATCGCGGCGCGGACGGTCGTCTTCACTCTTTCCACTTCGGGCGCGTCCATCAGCTCGGCGACCTGCGGCCAGGTCAGCGACGTGCCGGGCGGGAAGCCGAGGATATGGGCCGCGCGCCGCGACACCCTGAGGAGCCCGTCGGCCAAATCGATCCGCCATTCTCCGAGCCCGGCGGCGGTAAGGGCGGCGCGGTTCTCCTCCGAGCGCACGATATCGTCGGCATCGACCCGTTCCACCACGAAGGTGTGGAAGACGCCCTCGTTCGTGGCTGAGGATGGCCGGATACGGACGTCCAGGGGGGTGCCGCTCTCGGTGGTCCAGCGCCGGATGCCGGCGGAGAGCAGGCCGGAATCGTCGCCCAACACACTGACGGGCCGGCCTGCCAGGTCTCCAGTCTCGTATCCCAGAAGGTTAGTCAGGAACCGGTTGGCATCGTAGATGCGATTCGTGGCGTGATCGACAATCACCAGGCCGATCCCGGCCTCCTCGAAGCCGCGCCGATATGGGTCGGCCGGGGAGCGCGCATCCCCAAGCACTGGCGATCCTCGATCAGATCCGCTGCCCACTCCGCACCCTCACTCGGCGGCGCCCCTGGACTCGTATGGGGCACAAGACTCGCTCCGGTAGCCCCGGATGCTCGTTGCCACGGTATCTGAAGACGCAACGCTCTGCGCCGCAAGGGCTTACGACGAAAAAGCTGTGCCGGAGCGCACCCGTCACCGGTGGCCGAATTTCGATCGCGCCCGAGCTCGGCGCGGCCGCATCGCTCCCGACCGATCAGCCGACGCGACGAAATTCCAGGTAGGTCGGGCCCCGGCCCGCCGCGATTGCCTTGGCTTCGTAGCGGGTGCCGGGCCATTCCGCGAAGGGGCGTTTCCAGTCGGTGGCGGCTTCGGCGGTCCAGCTGAGAGCGTCGCAACGCGCGGCGCGGACCAGGGTCCAGCCGGCATAATCGTCGATGTCGCTGGCGAAGCGGAAGACGCCGCCGGGCTTCAGGACCCGGGCAATCTCGGCCAGTGTCTCGTCCGAGACGAACCGCCGCTTGCGTTGGCGGCGCTTCGGCCAGGGATCGGGATAGAGCAGGTAGACGCGGGCGAGGCTCGCATCGGGAATGGCGGCGAGGAGCCGAGTGGCATCCTCGTCCCAGATCCGGACATTGCCGAGGTCGCCATCATCGACGGCCCGCAGCAGCTTGACGACGCCGTTGACGAAAGGCTCCGCGCCGATGATGCCGACCTGCGGGTAAAGCGCGGCCTGGGCGGCGAGATGCTCGCCGCCGCCGAACCCGATTTCCAGCCAGACCTCGTCGACCGGATCTGGAAAGAGCGCGGGCAGATCGAGCCTCGCGCCTGCTTTCGGCAACGCCACGCGCAGGCGCGGCAGCAGTTCGGCCAGCCGCTGCTCTTGTCCGGCACGCAGGCGCTTGCCTTTGCGCCGGCCGTAGAAGGCGCGGTCCGCGCCCTCGCCTCCGGCCCCGCCCTCGTCGGGCGGGAGATCATCCCGCCCGTACGTCACGGGTCAGGACAGGGCCGACTTGAGCTTGTCGGCGAGGTCGGTGCGCTCCCACGAGAAGCCGCCGTCATCCTCGGGCTTGCGGCCGAAATGGCCGTAGGCGGAAGTGCGGGCATAGATCGGCTTGTTGAGGCCGAGTGCGATGCGGATGCCGCGGGGCGAGAGGTCGAGAGCGTCCATCAGCACGGTCTCGAGCTTGGCCTCGTCCACAGTCCCAGTGCCGTGCAGGTCCACGTAGATCGAGAGAGGCTTGGCTACGCCGATGGCGTAGGCGAGCTGGATCGTGGCGCGAGTGGCGAGACCGGCGGCCACCACGTTCTTGGCGAGGTAGCGCGCGGCGTAGGCCGCCGAACGGTCGACCTTCGTCGGATCCTTGCCCGAGAAGGCGCCGCCGCCGTGCGGTGCCGCGCCGCCATAGGTGTCGACGATGATCTTGCGACCGGTGAGGCCCGCATCCCCGTCGGGACCGCCGATGACGAACTTTCCGGTGGGATTGACGTGCCAGACGGTCTCTTCGCCGACCCAGCCCTGGGGCAGGGCCGCCAGGATGTAAGGCTCGACGATGTCGCGCACGTCGGCGGAATCGAGGGTTTCGTCGAGATGCTGGGTGGAGAGTACGATCTGCGTGATCCCGACCGGGCGGCCGTTCTGGTAGCGCACCGTCACCTGGCTCTTGGCATCGGGGCCGAGCTTGGCCGCGTCACCCTGCTTCGCCTTGCGGGCGTCGGCGAGGTCCTTGAGGATCTTGTGGGCGTAGTAGATCGGCGCCGGCATCAGCTCGGGCGTCTCGTCCGAGGCGTAGCCGAACATGATGCCCTGGTCGCCGGCGCCCTCGTCCTTGTTGCCGGACGAATCCACGCCCTGCGCGATATCGGCGGACTGGGCGTGCAGATGGATCGCGATGTCGTTGTTCTTCCAGTGGAAGCCCGACTGCTCGTAGCCGATGTCCTTCACCGCTTCGCGGGTGAGGTGCTCCAGGTGCTCGAAGGTCACGGAATCCGGTCCGCGCACCTCGCCGGCGATGACGATGCGGTTGGTGGTGGCAAGGGTCTCGACCCCAAGGCGGGCCTCCGGCATCGCCGCCAGATAGGCATCGACGATGGTGTCCGAGATCCGGTCACAGACCTTGTCCGGATGGCCTTCGGAGACCGACTCGCTGGTGAACAGGTAGTTGGAACGCGGCATCTGGGCCCCCCGGTTTCGGGTTCGCCTCGGCAGCGTTAGACCCGGTATTCGGAACGGAGAGCTTCTGGCACTCCCACTTCGACCGGTCAAGACGACAAACCGAACGTATCCGCTAAAACGAACAAAACATACTTTAGATCAGCCGTTTAGTTTCTCGTCGAGGGCGTGGATCGCGGCAGCGAATTCCCGGCGGCTGGCGTCGGAGAAATGCTCCGTCACGTGCTTGGCGACGACATCGACGAGGCCGACCCATTGGGCCTGCGGACCCTCCTGCCTCACGAAAGCCCGCTGCGGTGCCTCGCTCAACCCCTGAGCCGGAACATCGTCGCTGCGCTCCATGCCATCGAAGAAATATTCGATCGGCATACCGGTCATCCGGCTGAGAATCTCGAGATGGATCGCGCTGATGCGATTGATACCCTTCTCGTATTTTTGAAGCTGCGCTGCCGACATGCCGAAGCTCTGGGCGACGCGCTTCTGGGTCAGGGCCGATTTCTTCCTCTGCTCGGAAATGCGCAGGCCGACATGGACATCGCGTGCATCGGTCTTTTGTCCAGCCATGTCGGATCCCGTGCAGTCTCATGAATCCTGTCGCGAGCCGTGCACTTGGGCAGATCGTCGTCGCTCAGGGCGCTCGCAGCTACTGTTTCTTCCACGTTCGCAGGTTCAACCCAACCCGAAAAAGCACGGCGCGGTGTGCTATTCCGAGCCGTCATCTTGTCCAGGATATGGACGATACGTCGAGAATGGAGAGGTGGCGTCCCCGGCAGGTCTCGAACCTGCGACCCCAGGTTTCATCCCACTTCGGCTTCCGCCGCCGCTCCGTGCAGGAGCGTTCGTGGTCTGGACTATCCCTTCGCCATGGACCGGTGGGGATTGACCCGTCGCGATCTTTAGGCGCCGCCCGTCTAGTCTCTACACCTTCCCCGGATGAGTCCGGGGCTTGGCTCGGGATCGGCCGTGCCAGCACGCGTGCCAGCCTTGGGCGTTCCCCGAATTTGAGCGGATCCGCCGCGCGGTTTCCCATCGCGGCGCCCAATTGAAGTTTAGGAAACCTGTGCTCTGTCCAGCTGAGCTACGGAGACTCACCACGTGTTCCCCTAGCATCATCGGGCGGGTAGGCCAACCGGTACGGACGAGGGCAGCAGGCTAATCGCTCGAAGCGATAGGCCTGGCTTTACCCCTCGTCGCCGGCGGCCGGCTTCCGGCCGGTCCCCTCAGGCGACTTTGCGCCGGAGCCACCGGCGCGCCTTCTGCGCGCGGGCAAACCATTCCGGATGGCCCCGCAGCCAGATCTTCGAGGCTTCCGTTCCCGCGATCAGGCGCTTCACCAGATGGCCGCGCAGGGTCACGACCTCGAAGAGCTCGCTCAGATCTCGGGTCTGAACCCCGAAATCCGACTTGTAGGGCATCACGCCGACCGTGAAATCGAAATAGCCGAGTCCCTCGGCGCGGGCCCAGCGCAGGGTTTCCGCGACGATGTGGAGGCCCGGTGAGGTGTTGCGCCAGGCCTCGCCCGCCATGGTCAGGAGGATGCCATGGAAGGTGCCGCCATGGACGAGGCCGTAGGCGCAGGCGATCCATTCTCCGTCGACCGCCAATCCGAACAGGCGGACCGGTCCGCCGGTCAGCCCCCGATGAGCGCCGTCGCGGTAGAAGGCTTCGACATCGGGCCGGGAGAGAAGGTTGAACCGGCCGATCTCGGCGAAACGCGAGCGGCGCTGCTCGACCAGCGCATCGAAGATCCGGTCGACCTCGCCGGCGCTTCGCGCCTCCACGAAGGTGACGGCGCCGGCACGCTCCAGCCGGCGGCGCAGCTTGGCCATGTCCTTCAGGGTGCTGGGACGACACAGGCGCGACAGCAGCGTCTCGGCATCGCCCTCGATGGCGACGCCCGAGGCCTGCATGTCCATCCGGCGGTTGCCGGGCAGGAAGGCGAACGGGTTCGGCCGGCCATTCACATCGTCGGGGATCCGGCTGATCTGGATCAGGTCGGTCCGGGGAAGCACGTCCCGGATCGCCGTCCAGGCCTGGGGCATCTCGTCGGCGGAGAGGTCGATCCCGGGGGCGAGGATCGGCGCCGCGTAGTCGCAGACCCCGAGATCGAGCCAGGTGATCGCGCGGTGGCCGCGCCGGCGCAGGCGCGCCAGGGGGACCAGCATGACCGGATGTCCGTTGGCGTCGACCACCTCGACAATAATCGGCTCGGCCTTGGATTCGGTGCTCAGACGCTCCGCCACCGCCGTCGCCCAATCGAGACGCTGATAGGCCGTGGCAGTCCCGTCGGTCTCTAGCCGGCTCCAGAGATCGGCGACCGTCGCCATCGTCGTATGCAGGCGGGCGCTGTAGCGGCGGGCGGAGACAGGGAGCGTCGGTGCGGGACGTTCCGGTATCACGCTCATGACTGGGATGTCCTGGCTATCGTGGTATGGCGGACCGCTTCCGCCTGGGCGGCGGACATGCCGCGATGGATGGCGCGAGGGGCCTCGCCGAGAGAGTCGAGGGTCATCGCCCGGGCCTCGCTTCGAGATCGCCGCCGAGGCCGGGCTGCATCGGGTGACGGGCTGAGCTCCAGGGCTTCAGCATCCACAGGCAGCCCGCCAGGACCACGACTTCCGAACCCAGGACGCCGAAGAGCGACCAAGCCGGTTGGGCGATCAGGAGCAGGCCGATGACGGCGACGGCGCCGATTCCCACGCTCACGCCCGCGATGACCGCCAGGGGACGGAATTCCTGCATCGTCTCCATCAGCACCCTCATCGGCGCATGAATGAGGGAGACCGTGACGATGGCCCAGGCCGCCACCGCGATCAGCGTCATCGGCGCCGCCGTGAACTGGCCGGCAAACAGCTTGTGCTCGATGAGTTCGAGCGCCCAGAGGATGATCACGCCGTAGGCGATGCAGCCGAGCCCCAGCAGGCCGGAGCAGATGAAGGCGAAGCGGCGCGCGAGGGGGAAGTCGCCTCGGGCGAGATGGCCCGCCACCTCGGGCTGGACCATGTTGATGAGGGCGGATGCCGAGAGCCGCAGGGGTGAGAACAGCACGAAGGTGGCGGCCATCGGCGCATAGGCAGCCGGCCCCGCGATGGCGGCCACGAGAAGGCTCTGCCCCTGGCCCTGGACGTTGGCGGTGGTGACGTTGACCAGCGACCACGACAGGGTCGGGATCATCGCCCCGTAGCGGCGGCGCACCGAGCGGCCGAGGCTGAGCCGGATGGGCTCCCGTAGCAGCGCGAGCGATGCGACGATGCCGAGGCCGTTGGCGCAGGCCAGGGCGAACAGGGTCTCGTCGAGGCCGGGCGCGCCCTGGAAATGGATCATCGCCACGGTAAAGGCGGTGCCCGAGAGGGCGAAGACCACGTCTCCCAGCCCCGAGATCGCCGGCCGGTGCTTGGCGAAGAGCGCGAGGCGAAGATAGCTGCGCAGCGACCAGAGGCCGACGAAGAGGCTCCCCGCGAGGGCGTTGATGTCCGAAGTGGCCATCAGCGCCGCGCAGACCCCGGCCCCGATCGCCGCGGAGAGGATGACCGCCACCGTACCGAAGGTCACATCGAAACCACGCGCCGCGCGTCGTCCGGCGCGCGGCGGAATGGTGATGGTGGCCGGCACGCCTGCCAGCGACCGGATGTAGGTGAGCGCCAGTCCACCCACGAGAAAGAGAATGGCGAAGCGCCCGTAATCGTGCGGGCTCAGGCTTCGCGCGAGGACGATATTGATCCCGAAATGGAAGGCGCTCTGGGTGACTTCGCCCCCCAGCATGAGGATGAAGCGGCGCGCGAGGCGGTTCAGACCGTGCATGGCGTTCAGCTCGCCGCGACGGCGTTGGCATCGGCGCCCGCGCGACTGCCGATGCGGGCATGGATCATCGCCACCAGCCCTTCCGCGGCGGCTTCCTCACCGAACAGGGCCGCGTAGCGGGCACGGGCGGCCGCCGGGAATTCCTGCCAGGAAGCCGGATCGGTGACGATGCGCTCCAGAGCGGAAGCCAGGCTCGGCGCATCGTCGGGCGTGACGACCCAGCCGCTTGACCCCTCCTCGACCACTTCCGTCAGCCCGCCGATGCGGGATACGACGGGCGGGCGGCCATAGGCCATGGCCTCGATCGCCACGCGGCCGAGGGATTCCGGCAGGCGCGACGGCACCGTCACCACGTCCGCCCAGCGATAGAGATCGGATGGATCGTCGACGAAGGGGGACAGGCGGATGATCGAGCCGAGCCCCGCATCGGCGATCTGGCGGCCCAGCGCCTCTTCCCGTTCCGTATCCTCGAAGGCGCTGCCGACGATGCGGACCTCGATCCGCCCGCGCACCTCCGGTGGAAGGAAGCGGATCGCCTCGACCAGGATTTCCTGGCCCTTGATGCGGCTAATCCGGCCCAGCATCAGCAGGCGCAGGGGACGCGAGCCGTCATAGGTGGAGGCCGGTGGCGTCTCGGGCCCCGCGATACCGTTATAGACCACCCGCATGGCGACCTTGGAGATCAGCGAGAAGGCCTTTGCGGTGGCGCGGGAGTTGAACACGATGTCGGCCCCGCTCCAGCGGATCAGCCCGCGCAGCAGCTTCAGGGTGGCGCCCTGCGGGATCTCGTGGACATGCACGATGGCACGACCCGGGCAGAGCCGGGCGGCGAGGAGATAATCCGCCACCACCGAGGTGTTGATATAGACGAGGTCGCTCGCGCGCAGCCGCCGCCAGGCGCGCAGCATCGCTACAGGAAGCGTCAGCAGGCCGAGGGTGGCGAGGCGCGGCAAGTCGCGGCGCCGGAGAATCCAGAGCGGCTCGAAGACGATCCGCGAGGCAACGCCTTCGAGGGCACCCACGATGGGGCCGGTGCGGGGCAGGACGACGTCGATGACGGCAGCTGGATAGGCCGCGCGGATGATCCGCACGCTCTCAACGAAGCTGCGGTCGGACCCATAGAGCTCGTATCCCTGGTGGACGCAGGTGATGCGCATGCCGACTCGACCTCAATCCCAACCTCAACTGCCCCAAGATGACATGCCACGATGTTTTCAATCGTTACCGAGCAAGAACCTCACCCAGCGTAATCATGGCGCATGGTTGCCTGGAGATGATTCTCATGTCCCGTCTCGGGACCGTTGGGGGCTAAAGGAGACTCGGATGCCGTCGCACAAGCCCTCGCTGCTGATCCTGGGGACGCGTGGCATTCCCGCATCCCATGGCGGCTTTGAAACCTTCGCCGAGAAGCTCGCGCTCTTTCTCGTGAAGCGCGGCTGGCACGTGGCGGTCTATTGCCAGGACGAGGTCGAGGCGGTGACGGAGCGTTTCCGCACGACCACCTGGCAAGGCGTCGAGCTCATCCATGTGGCCGTCTCCACCAGCGGCCCGCGGGCGACCCTGGATTTCGACTGGCACTGCGTGCGCGACGCCGCCAGGCGGGGCGGCGTCAGCCTCGTCCTCGGCTATAACGGGGCGGTCTTCCTGCCGTATCTGCGCTTCTCCGGCGCGAAGATCATCACCAATATGGACGGCATCGAGTGGAAGCGGCCGAAATGGTCCATGGCGGTGCGCGCCTGGTTCTGGACCAATGAATGGATCGCCGCCTGGGCTTCGCACCGCCTCGTGGCGGACCACCCCGCCATCGCCGACCATGTGGCCACGCGCCGTCCGCGATCCGCCATCGCCACCATCCCGTATGGCGGCGATCCGATCTCGGCGGCGCCGACCGGGCCCATCGAGGCCATGGGCCTGAAGCCGGGGCGGTACATGACCTCGATCGCCCGGATCGAGCCCGACAACAACATCCTCACCATGGTCGATGCCTTCTCGCGCAAGGTGCGGGGCATGCGGCTCGTGGTCCTCGGTACGTTCTCCGACAGCAATCCCTATCACCGCGCCGTGAGGGAAGCGGCCAGCGACGAGGTCCTCTTTCCCGGCGCCATCTATGAATCCGAGACGATCAGATCCCTGCGCTTCCATGCGCGGGCCTATCTGCACGGGCATACGGTGGGCGGTACCAACCCGTCCCTGGTGGAGGCTCTGTGGGCGGGCAATGCGGTGATCGCCCATGACAATCCGTTCAACCGGGGGACAGCCGGCGAGGAGCAGTTTTACTTCGCCGATGCGGATGCCTGCGAGCGGCACATCGAAACCCTGATCGCGGACGACGGCGCGGCGAGAAGGGCGGGTGTCGCCTCGCTCGCCCGTGCCGCCGACCGTTTCGAATGGTCGGAGATCCTGAAGCAGTACGAGGCCGAGGCCATGGCGCTCGGAGGCTTCGCCGCACCGGCGGGCCAGGAGTCGAAGCACGCCGGCACCTCGTCCGCCCATCTCCCTCCGGCCCCTATGCCGATGGCGGTGGGAGGCCAGAGCCGAGATCGAGCTTCGTGAGGCCAGCGCCCACACGCAGGGCGATCCTCGCGGCCGCGGCATGGACGGCGGCACGGGTCCCGGCCGCCGCCGCCCCGCCGCCGCCGCTCCGCCTGAGGCGCGGCGTCAACACCTGGCCCTGGTTCTCCCTGACGCGGGAATTTCCGGCCCCTCGCACGGATTACGGGACGCCTCCGTTCCAAGAGGGCCGGCCCGTCCCGACCGGACGCGACCTCGCCCGTCTGCGAGCGGCCGGGTTCGACTTCCTGCGCCTGCCCGTCGATCCCGGCCCCTTCGCTGCAGCCGCGCCGGAGGAGCGCGAGCATCTCATGGCCGAGCTCAGGGCCGCGGTGGAAGCGGCGTTGCGCGCGGATCTCGCGGTCCTGGTCAATGTCCAGGCCAACGGTGCGACCCATCACTGGAACCCTCAGAATTTCTACGGTGATCCCGGCGCGCCGCTCTTTCCCGCCTATCGCCGCTTCGTTTCCGACCTCGCCCGCATGCTGGAGGGGATCGCCCCCGAGCGGCTGGCGCTGGAGCCCGTCAACGAGCCGCCGCAGGATTGCGGCGCGGCATCGTGGCTGACGATCCAGGACGATCTCCTCGGCGAGGCCCGCCGGGTCGCCCCGCGCCTGACCCTCGTGGCCTGCGGCGCCTGCGGCAGCATGATCACCGGGCTCACCGCCCTCGCCCCCGCGCCGCTTGCCCGCTTCGCGCCGCTCCTGTTCACCTTCCACTATTACGAGCCCTACCTGTTCAGCCATCAGGGGGCGCCCTGGATGCGGGAGCCGGTCTACCGCGCGCTCAACGCGGTGCCCTGGCCCGCCTCCGCCGGCAGCCTCGAGACGACGCTCACCGCCGTGCGGACCCGGATGGCCGGTGATGCCGGTCTGTCGGCGGAGGCGAAGCGCGACGCCTACGCCCTGACCGAGGCCAAGCTCGGCGAGTACTTCGCCGCCCAGCCGGACAAACGATACCTCGCCCGCCACCTCGCCATGGTGGGGGAATGGGCCCGCCGCCACGGCATAGCGCCAGCGAATATCGTCCTCGGAGAGTTCGGCGCCCTGCGCAGCGATGCGCGCTACGTCGCCGCTCAAGCGGACGACCGGGCGCGCTACGTCCGCGACGTGCGGGAGGCGGCCGAAGCCGAGGGCTTCCCCTGGGCGTTCTGGAACCTGTTCGACGGGATGGGGCTGATGGACGATGCCAGCAAGCGCTTCGATCCGGCCATCGTCACCGCCCTCGGTCTGCGCGTTCCGGCGGACGATCGCTGACCGCGTGGAACAGGCCGAGGAGGAGGATGGCGAATTTGGCCAGGAGCGTGGTCTTGCCGCCGATCCCCTCGAACGTGTTCACCAGGATGACGAAGGCGATCACGGGCAGGAACGTGCCGGTGCGGCAATGCCGAACCAGTTCCATCATGTAGAGCGTCACCGCGGCAGTGAGCAGGACCGTCATGAAGATGCCCTGGTAGACGAGGGTTCGGACGATGGGGTTCTCGATGCCCCATTCGAGCCCGCTCACGCGCCGTAGCGAATCCACGAGACTCATATCCGGCCCGACCAGCAATTCGCGAAACGGAATGCTGGCGACGAGGTCGAGCATCTCCACGCGGGCATTGGCGCTTCCGCCATCCGCCATGAACCGGCTGAGCAGCGCGTCGAAGAACCCGCCGGCCGCGAGGCCGCCGATGCCGAGGGGCACGAGGGTGAACAGGAAGATCCCCGCCGCTGCCGCCAGGAGCGGAATCCGGCCCGCGCTCAGCACCTTGTGCAGGGCGAAGAGACCGTAGCCGCCGCCGAAGATCAGCGTGACCACCATGGCCGAGCGCCCGCCGAAGGCGACGAGGGCGGCGAGTTGCAGCCCGATCATCGCGAGGCGTTGCGGAACCGTCATGCGTCCGCCTCCCCCGATGAGGGCGAGGACGTAGCAGGCCGTGAGGGTGGCGTTGCCGAGGGGGTGCCCCTGAAGTGCGGCCGAGCGCGTATCCGTGGCGAAGACCTGACCGTCCAACCGATAGGGAAAGAACAGGGTCTTCGTCGCGAATTCGGTAAGTCCGAGCAGGGCGTTGACGAGCATCACCGCATGCACCGTCAGTTCGAGGCGCCTCCAGGTCAGCGCGTCGCGATCGGCCAGCAGCACGGCGAAGAGGCCGGGGAGCAGGAACGTGTCCAGCGCTCCCGCCATACCGGGCCCGCTTCGCAGGACGATGTGCAAGAAAAGCCCAATGCTGCAGACGGCGAGCAGCATCCCCGCCGGCCGCACCTGCACGGCATAGACGAGGTAGCTCGCCGGGTTGCCCGACTTCAGCGCGGCCCAACCGAACAAGACGAGGACCAGATAGGTCGAGGGGTGGATCTTCTGCGGGGCCGCACCCGTGAGCCCGTCGTAATTGATGCCGACATTCCACAGCATGCCGCCCGATACGCCGAGGATCAGCACGGTGAGGGCGATCAGGCCGAACGGCATCGGGCTGCGCGACACCGCTCCGGTCTCCCTCCGCGGTCGAGCCGGGTAATGGACCGCGCTCCTCATGCTCAGCCCGTCACGCCGCCGCAGCGTAGCGGTCGACGAAGAGGCTGCCCGAGACCGGACGGCCCAGCACTTCCGAGACGTCGAGGATGTCGAGGAGGTCGCGCTGACGCGTGGCGCCGTTCTTCGCCACGATCAGCAACCGGTCGCTGGCCGAGGCCAGGGGCCCGATACGCAGATTTCCGGTGAGCACGCCGCCATCGATGAGAATGAGGTCGAAGCTCGATTTGGCAGCCGCGAGGAACTGCTCGATATTGGCCCGGCTCAGAGCCTCGCGCGAGGCCCTGGCGGTATCGCCGATGCCGATCCGCGCGGCACCACTCTCGGGATCCGACTTGGCCGCTGCCGCCATCCCGGCCTCGCCGCGCAGGACCTCGATGAGGCCGGGGCCGTAGGCCTTCTGCTCCGGCCTCGCTTCGAGATCCGCATCCACGAGGAGCACCCGCTCGCCGCGCGCCGTCGCCACGGCCGCGAGCAGGTGAAGTGTCGAGCGCCGGTCCGCCGCATCGGAGGCCGCCGAGGTGACGAGCACGCTCAACGCCTGGCCCGGCGGGTGGATCTGGCCGCGCACGCTGGACAGCCGGTCGAGGGTCAGGCTTGCGGCGACGCTGGCCGGACGCTCGCTTCCCGCCTTGAACTCCGGATAGGTGGCGACCACGGACGTGTGCGAGAGCCGTTCCATCTGGCGCCGGGACAGGACGGTGGGGTCGAGATACTCGCGCACGAAGGCGAGGCCGGCCCCTAGGCCGAGGCCGCTGACGAGCCCGCCGACGAACAGGAGGAGGCGCAGGGGCCAGCTCCGCTCGGCGGGCGGACGGGCCCAGCTGATGACGCGGGCATTGGTGGTGTCGATGCCGGTCTGTTCCTGGATCTCGCGCGAACGGCTGAGGAAGTTGCCGTAGACGGCCCGGCTGGTATCCACCTCGCGTTCGAGTTCACGCAGGCGCACGGAGGCTTCGCCGGTGACGATGGAGCCCCGCTTCAACTCGTCGAGATTCGAGGTCAGCGCTTTCTCGTTGGCGACGGCGCGCTGGTAATCCGTCTCGGCCGAGCGGGCGATGCGGCTCAGCTCCGTCTCGGTCAGGCGCTTGACGTCCTGCATCTGGGTCCGCACCGACTCGATGTAGGGGTGACGGTTGCCGAGCTGGGTGCGAAGATCCGCTTCCTTGCTCGCGAGCTCCGCATATTGGCTGCGCAGCCGCTCGATCACCGCGGACTGGATCGCTTCCGGGGCTGTGTCCGGTCCGAACGCGGTACCGCGCGCATCCTTGATCTGCTGCAGCCGGGTGCGCGCCTCCGCCGTGCGGGCGCGGGCGGCGACGATGCGGTTGTTGCTCTCGGCCAATTGCTGTTCGCTGATGAGCTGGCCGCTCGCCGTGATCAACCCGTTCTCGGCCTTGAACTTCTCGACCTTGTTCTCGGCGACGTTCACGCGCTTGCGCAGGTCGTCGAGGCGCGCGCCCAATTCGGCCGAGGCCCGCGCGGCCGCATCCGCACGGGAGGAGGTCTGGTCCTTGAGGTAGGCGCTGGCGATGGCGTTGACGATCCGGGCGGCTTTGTCCGGGTTGCCGGCGGTGACGACGACATCCACCACGAAGACCTTGTCGGCGCGCTTCACCGATAGCTTGCGCCGCAGGGCGCGGACGGCCCGGGCCTCGGCGGCGGCATCGGTGCTCGGGGCGGAACTTTCGCCCTGGAGGGTGCGCAGGGTCCAGCTGATGAAGCCGCTGCCGACGCCGCCGAAATCCGGGTCATCGAGCAATCCGGCCTCGCGGGCCGCCCGGGTCAGGACCGAATCGGATTCGATCACGCGCGCCTGGCTCTCGACCTGGATGACGCCGCCATCCGGCGCCATCGCCACCGGATTGACGTCGTTGGTGACGATCTGCTTGTCGCGCGGGTCGATCAGAATCTGGGCGGTGGCCGCATAGAGCGGCGGCGCAAGGAAGCCGTAGGCCACCGCGATGAAGGTGAGCAGAGCGGCGGTTCCGAGCACCCAAGCCCGGCGCACGTACAGAATGCGCCAGAGATCCCCGATCTCGGCGCTCTTGTCGGGCTCGGACGCGGGTGGCCGGTCGATACTCGATCGACCGATCCAATCCGCCGCCGCGATGTGTCTGTCCATCTGTGCCATCGGATGCTCGGGCCGTGACCGGGATACAGCCCGTCCTTCAGATATAGGCATGATCTGATTTTACTGACGATTCACCAACACCTGGGGATTTCACCGATCTTCGCCCGTTCCCTCCAATATATGGTTAGTGAAACATTAACATCTCCCCCCCGCGGCCCCTTCGCGCCGATGGCGGTGAAGGGTTTCTCAATCGTGATGCCGTAACCTGGCAGAATGAGGAAACGTCCAGGGTCGGACCGATCCCACCGGCCCACGGCCATCGGCCTCGGCTTTCGACTGTCTGGGGATCGACGATGCGCCTGCGACTGAGGCTGGATGGACGCGCCCCCCGCCGGTGGCATCTCTGCCTTTTGCAACGGCTCGCAGCACTTCCCGGACTCGAGGTGGAGGTCGACCGCTCGCCAGGGCCTGGGGGCCTGCCGGACAACGCCGCGCTGCTGTTCCGCCTCGAAGCCCTGCTGAACCGGCTGTCACTCGGCGGTCTGTCCGCCCCCGTTCCGGGGAGCGCATTGGCTGCTTATCCCGAACCCACGGCGGCTGCGTCCTGCATCCTCGATCTCTGCGGCGATGCGGAGGGCGGCCCGGACCTTCCGGTCTGGCGCCTCGGCTTCGACGGGGTGGCGGGCGAGGGCGCGCTTCTCGCCGCGCTCCTCGCCGGCCGCTCCGCCGTGGCGGCCCTTTCCACGGATGGCAGGATCATCGCCTCCGGGCGCTTCGGCGCCGAGGATCGCGGCACCATACTCACGGCGTTCGAGGATGGGCTGATCCGCAGCATGACGCTCATCGTCGGCGCGCTGTCGGGCGCCCGGCCGCTTCTCCGGGACGGCGTCCCAGTGTCGCCCGAGGCGCCCGCCCTGACCGTGAAGACGATCGGCACCCGCGCCGCGAAAATGGCGGCGCGGCTCGTCGTCCGGCGTCTCTATTACCTCTGCTACCGCGCCCCGCACTGGCGCGTCGGCTGGCGCAGGTTGGCCGGCCCCGATCTCATCGATCTGCGCGCCCATCCCTCATCGGGCTGGCGCGACCTGGCGGATGACGGCCTGCGCTTCTACGCCGATCCCTTCGGCGTCGAGCACGAGGGCCGCACGATCCTCTTCGTCGAGGATTTCCCGCACGCGACGGGCAAGGCGCTGATCTCGGCGGTGGCCTTCGATGCGAACGGCCCGGTCGGAACGCCGGTCCCGGTGCTGGAGGAGCCGCATCACCTGTCCTACCCGTTCGTGTTCGAGCGCGAGGGGTCGTTCTGGATGATCCCGGAGAGCTGCGCCAACGGCACGGTCGACCTCTACCGCGCGACTGCTTTTCCCGGCGGATGGGTCAAGGAAGCGACGCTGATCAGCGGCATCACCGTCAGCGATCCGACCCTGCTGGAGCGGGACGGCCGCTGGTGGATGTTCGCGACGGTGCGCGATCAGGCCGCCGATGTCGGCGGAGGGACGGTTCTCGGCTCCTACCACGACAGCCTGCATCTCTGGTCTGCCCCGGATTTCCGTGGGCCCTGGACGCCGCACGCGCACAACCCGGTCCTCATCGATATCGCCTCGGCGCGGCCGGCGGGACGCATCGTCGAGCGGGATGGCGCCCTGATCCGCCCGGTCCAGGATTGCCGCCTGGGTTATGGCGAGGCCCTGGCGCTCGCACGGATCGACCGCCTCGACGACGAGGGTTATGCGCAGACCGTGGAGACGATCCTGCGGTCGGGCCCGCTCTTTCTCGGTACGCGTCTCCACACCCTCAACCGCACCTCGACCTTCGAATTCATCGACGGCTCGGCCCGCTCCCCCCGTTGGCGCAGGGGGCGATAGCCCGGCTCAGACGGTCTTGGTGCGCCCGATCGCCGGTCCTCGCGGCTTGGCGAAGGCCGTGCGCAGCAGGTGGAGGGCATGCAGGCCGTAACGGCCGACGCGGTTGCGCAGGCGCCGCAGGGTCCATACGGCGCCGCTGCCGATTGTGATCTGGCGGGCATAGAGGCTCGCCTGAAGGCATTGCCGGTCGGAGGTCTGCTTGATCGGGTCGGCGTAGAATTCGGCGATCTTGTCCTTGCCCATTCCCGGGGTGGCGAACCAGCGCGGCAGGTGCTCGGAGCAGAGCCGGTCGACATCGGTCAGCACCTTGCCGATCCCGGTCCCGGGGATCGGGCATGGGGTCAGGAAGGCGTCGCCGAGGAGAACGACCCCGTCGCGTTCCGCATCGGCCGCCTGGACGACATCGATGGGGCGCATCTCTACGGGGCCCGTGACGGTGAGGTCCGGGCAGAGGCGGGCGAGGCCGGGCATGGCCTGCCTCATCAGTGCCTCGGGCGATTTGCGGAACTCCTTCACCCAGGGATCGGAGAGTGCGCGATAGACGAAGAGATTGGCCCGCATCGTCGGGCCGATGGGAAAGAGCGTGACATAGGCCACCGCATTGTCCGCGCCCTCGCCGTAATAGGTGAGGGACTCGAAGCCGAAGGACGAGGGCGGGGCCGCCATGTCGAAGCCGAAGCACAGGGAGTGCTTCTCGCTGATCATGGTCCTGCCGATGCCGACCTTGCGCCGGAGCACGTCACCGAGCCCGGTGGCCAGAAGCACCAGCCGCGCGGTGCGCACGCTGCCATCGGCGAGGGTGACCGTCTGCCGTTCCGGGCCGGTCTCGATCTCCGCCACGCGCCCGATCACCAGGGGCGAGGAGGCGGGCAGGGCGCCGCGCAGGTCGTTGATGAGGGGCGTGTAATGGACGCCGTATTCGCGCACGGCATGGCGCGAGACCAGATGGCCGAAGCGCGTGACGCAAACCTCGTCCACCGGCGTCGTCACGGCCCGCGCCAGTTCGCCGAAGCCGAGCTTCTCGAACAGGTCCATCTGCGGCACGCCGAGCTTTTCCGCCCGGAAATCGGGGGGATAGACCGCGTGAGTGTCGATGATCGCCGTGTCGTACCCGGCTTTGGCGAGCGCGATGGTCGCGGTAGTTCCGGCGAGGCCCGCGCCGATGACGATGACGTCGTGGTGGATCTCAGACATTCAGAACCTCCCGCACGAGCCCGAATGGGCCACCTGTCCTCCGCCCTGTGTCCTCATCGTGCCATCCCGAGACGAAGGCGAGGCGCATGCGGAGCGGGACGACCCTTCACAGCAGGGGATATGCCGCCCGCTTCGTCCCGTTCAAGGTGCGCCGTCTCTCTAAAGAATCCGTGCGGTTGAAACCGCCATTTCGCGGGAGGCCATTCAGACCGCCACATGGAGTCAGGCCGGCAAGTCGAGCCGAGCGCGAAGACCATGGAAGGTCCCGCGATCGAGGCGGAGCGAGCCGCCATAGAGTTCTGCCAGTTCCGTAGTAATCGACAGGCCGAACCCGTGGCCGGGTACTGTCTCGTCCAGACGTTTGCCGCGCCCGAGGACCCCGGCAGCCGCATCCGCGTCGAGACCCGGCCCGTCATCCTCCACGGTGACGGTGACGCCTCGTTCGGAGAGAGAGGCGGCGATCCGAACTCGCGCCCGGCACCAGCGGCAGGCATTGTCGATGAGGTTGCCGAGCATTTCGTCGACATCCTGGCCGTCGCACGCCACGGCCATGCCATCCGGTACCTCCACGGCGAAGGCGATGCCCTTGTCGGCGTAGAGCCGCGCGAAGGTGGCCCGTAGATCGGCTATGGGCGCCTGCAGCGCCGTCCTCTCGCGGGTGGCCCCGCCGAGGGCCGCCGTGCGGGCGCGGCGCAGATGATGGCGGATCTGCCCATCCATGCCGGAGACGAGGGTCGCCAGCCGGCCGTCGGGGTCGCGCTCCCCATCCCGAAGCGCCATGGTCAGGGTCGCCAGGGGAGTTTTCAGTCCGTGGGCGAGGTTGGCCACATGGGTGCGCGCCCGTTCGAGATTCGCCGCGTTCTCGCCGAGAAGCGCGTTCACCTCGCGCACCAGGGGGCGGATCTCCGCCGGCTGCGCCTCCGGCACCTGTGCGCGCTTGCCCGCGCGAACCTCCGCGAGGTCTCGGCGCAGGCGTTCCAGCGGTCGCAGGCCCAGGCGCACCTGCGCGACGAGGCCGACGAGGAGGCAGAGGCCGAGCACGGCGAGGATCAGCGCCAGGGTAAGGCTCGCCTCCCGGACGGGGCCGCGCAGGGCCGCCATGGGCGCTGAGGCGACGATCGTCGCCGGGCCGATCCCCGCCGCATCCGGAAGGGTGAGAATGCGCAGGATCACCGGGTTGCCCCACGGGTCGACGGCGTCGGCCGGGCGGGGGCGGTCGCGGCGTCGACCCCCGCCATCCGGGCGGTCGTCTTCTGGAACGGTGAGGTCGCGGCCTTCCAGGGAGCCGGAGCGAAGGATCGCGTCGCCCTGCCGGACTTGCCAGGACCAGCCCGACCGGTCGCGGTCGAAGGGCGGGCCGTCGAGGTTGCGCCCGAGGGCGAGGCGGCCGTCGCGGCCCCGCTCGAGGCTCGATGCGATGGCGACGATCTGACTGTCGAGGCGGCTGTCGAGCTGGCCCCGCACGAAGCGGTGCAGGATGAAGCCGATGGCGATTCCCGCCACAACGAGGGCGACGGTGACGAGGACGAGGGCGGCAAGGATCAACCGCCGCTGCAGGGAGCCGCGATGCGGATGAGGCGGCCCGTGGCGAGGTCGCGGCGGGGTCATGGTGTCTCCCCCGGCAGGAGCTGGTAGCCGTGGCCGCGCACGCCCTCGATCCGGGCCGGCGCGATCTTGCGGCGCAGGCGCGTGATGATGACCTCCACCGAGTTCGAATCCACCTCCGCGTCGCCGTCATAGACCCGCTCGATCAGCTGGCCACGGGGCACGACCCCGTCCTTGCGCAGGATCAGGCAGGAGAGCACCCGCCATTCGAGGCCGGTCAGCTTCAGGGGCAGGCCATCCCGCTCGAACGTGCCGAGGCCGGCATCGTAAGTGAGAGGCCCGCAGACGATCCGGTTGGCCCCGTGCGCCGAGGCGCGGCGCACCAGGGCCCGCAGGCGGATGACGAGTTCCTCCACCCGGAACGGCTTCACGAGATAATCGTCCGCCCCCGCCTTGAAGCCCGCGACCTTGTCGCTCCAGCCGTCCCGCGCGGTGAGGATCAGCACCGGCACGGTCCGCCCGGCGGCCCGCCAGGCCTGGAGCACCGAGACGCCGTCGCGCTTGGGCAGGCCGAGATCGAGCACCACGGCGTCGTAGGTCTCCGTTTCGCCGAGATGCTGGCCGTCCTCGCCGTTGACCGCGTGGTCGAGGGCGAAATTCTCGGCGCGCAGGGCCTTGGCGATCTCGGCCGCGAGCGCCGCATCGTCCTCCACCAGAAGGAGTTTCATCGGAATCCGTATCCTTGGGGATGCAGGGGCAGCCCCGGCGCCTACGCGCCGCGCTTTAACCGGGGCTGAACCGCGCGGTTCAGATCGGGTTGGAGGGGCGAGCCTAGAACGGCGTCAACCCGAGAGGGGATCCGCTTTTCCAGGACATCGACACCATGACGACCGAGAAGACCATCGACGGAACCGCCACCGAGATGCCGAGCCCCGCCGCCCCGCGCCGCTCGCGCCGCGGCTGGATCGTCGGCGCCATCGCGGCTCCCCTCGCTTTCGGGGCCGTCGGCCTTTCCCTGGCGCAGAATTCCGGCGTGACCCTCACCCCCGTCGCGCCGGTCACCGTCGCACAACTCGCTCCTTCCGCCGCCATCGCGGCCAAGGGCGAGGTGGCGGAGATCTTCGGCAACAAGTTCATCCTGCAGGACGGCTCCGGCCGTGCCCTGGTCGAGACCGGCAAGCAGGGCGAGGGCGGCACCCTCGTCACCAAGGGTGAGGCAGTCACGGTGCAGGGCCGCTTCGAGAACGGCTTCCTCCACGCCACCCTCATCACCCGAGCCGATGGCAAGACGGTGGTGCTCGGTCCGGCGCGGGGCTCGAAGCCCGGTGGCCTCGACTGGGCGAAGGACAAGGTCGGCCTCGGCCCCGAGATCGATGCACCCGCGCTTACCGCTAAGGTCGAGGCGGCCGGCTATTCCGACATCCGCGTCACCGGGCGCGGTCCGCGCCACCTCGACATGGCGGCCAAGGGCCAGGACGGGCGCGAACGCCTGCTCCATGTCGGGTTCGACGGCGACATCCGCGAGAAGCGCAGCTTCTGACACCAGGTGCCGCCGCCGGTGGCTTCTTCCTCGCCGATGGAAGAAGGCCGCCGGGGTGAGCCGTTCCGTCCAGGATGGGTCGCCGGCCGCGAGCGTGCGGCTGCGTTCACGGAGATTTCAGGCGGCGGCCAGGAACCATCGTTTCGGCTCGCTACTTGCCGCTGCGATCGACGCAAGGTCGCGGCTCGCCGGCCATGGACGCGCGACGATCGATCCCCCCAACACGACATTCCCGCCAAGGATCGATCGGATGACGAGCCACACGGCCGCCGACCAGACTCGCGTGCGTGCCCCGTCGCAGCGGACGCTGCGCGGGCTCGACGCCCTCAACTTCTTCCTCGCCGATGTCCGCGACGGGCTCGGCCCCTATCTCGCCATCTACCTCATCGCCGTGCGCGGTCCCGACCAAGGCTGGGACGAGGCGACGACGGGAATGATCATGACGATCGCCGGCATCGCCGGACTGATCGCTCAGACGCCGGCCGGGGCTCTGATCGACCGGACCAACCACAAGCGCGCCATCGTCATTGCCGGGGCGCTGGCTGTCACGGCGAGCTGCCTGCTCCTTCCCTTCGTCACCAATTTCTATCTGGTGGCCGCGACCCAGTCCGTCGCCGGCATCGCCGGGGCTGTGTTCCCGCCGGCGCTCGCGGCGATCACCCTCGGCGTGGTGGGGCCGAAGATGTTCTCCAAGCGCATCGGCCGCAACGAGGGCTTCAACCATGCAGGCAACGCGGTCTCGGCCGCCATTGCCGGTTCGACGGCCTATTTCTTCGGACCCATCGTGGTGTTCTGGCTCATGGCCGTGCTCGCGGTCCTGAGCGTCGGCGCCATGCTGATGGTGCCGGCCAAGGACATCGACGACGATCTCGCGCGCGGCCTCGACGAATCGGCGGAGGAGGGCGGTGAGCAAACCTCCGGAATCCGGGCCTTGCTGCAGAACCGCACCCTGATGCTGTTCGCATTACTGGCGGCGATCTTCCACCTATCCAACGCGGCGATGCTGACCTCGGTGGGCCAGCTGCTGACCAAGCTGTCCGGCAAGGAGAGCGCTACCTCGCTCATTTCGGTCTGCATCGTGGCCGCACAGTTCGTCATGGTGCCGGTGGCGGTCTTCGTCGGCGCCAAGGCCGACGCGATCGGGCGCAAGCCAATCTTCCTCGTGGCCTTCGGCGTGCTCGCCATCCGGGGTGTGCTCTACACCTTCTCGGACAATCCGTTCTACCTCGTCGCCGTCCAGCTCCTCGACGGGATCGGAGCCGGCATCTACGGCGCGCTCTTCCCCATCGTCGTCGCCGACCTCACCCGAGGCACCGGACGGTTCAACGTCTCGCAGGGGGCCGTCGCGACGACACAGGGACTCGGCGCTTCGTTCTCGGCGACGCTGGCCGGTCTCATCATCGTGTCGGCGGGATATTCGACGGCGTTCCTTGTCCTGGCCGGCATCGCGGCGGCCGGGTTCGTCCTTTACCTCGTCGCCATGCCGGAGACCTACGGCTTCGAGCCGCCGAAAACCGCCTCGAAGCCACCGAGCGGCGGCGGGCCGGAGCCGATGGTGGTCTCCCCCGCCTGACGGGGCGACCGATCTCGAACGGGATCGGCAGCGCCGCTTCTTCCATCGGCGCATGGCCAGAGAAGGGCCTCCTCCGTACCAAGCTGGGGCTCGTCCGAAACGATCGGTACCGGCCCCGTGGCGCCGGTCTTCCGCCGCATACAGGATCTCGTCCGCCCATGTTCGCACTTCCCATGACGCCGCATCTGGTGATCTGGATCATCGCCGGACTGGCGACGCTCGGGGTCATTACCCGGCCTTTCGCCTGGCCGGAGGCGGTCTGGGCCGCGCTCGGCGCCGGGGCGCTGCTGGTGCTGGGCCTGATCTCGCCGGACGCGGCCTGGGACGGCGTGCGCAAGGGGACGGATGTCTACCTGTTTCTCGTCGGCATGATGCTGCTTGCCGAGATCGCCAGGAAGGAGGGGCTCTTCGACTGGCTCGCCGGCATCGCCGTGCGCCAAGCCAGAGGATCGGCGACGCGCCTGTTCCTCCTCGTCTACCTCGTCGGCATCGTGGTCACGGTTTTCCTCTCGAACGATGCCTGCGCCGTGGTGCTGACGCCGGCGGTCTATGCGGCGGCCAAGGCGGCGGAGGCCGAGCCTCTGCCCTACCTCTTCATCTGCGCCTTCATCGCCAACGCGGCGAGCTTCGTGCTGCCGATCTCGAACCCGGCCAACCTCGTCGTCTACGCTACGCATATGCCGCCGCTCATGGAATGGCTCGCCCGGTTCGCCCTGCCTTCGGCCCTGGCCATCGTCGCCACCTACATCGTTCTGCGCCTGACCCAGAACTCGGTCCTGCGGCGGCAATTGATTGCGAAGGACGTCGCGGCGACACCGCTCTCGGGCACAGGCAAAGTCGCCGGTCTCGGCATCGTCGCCACCGCCGGGGCGCTCATCGCCGCCTCGGCCTACGATCTCGAACTCGGCCTACCGACCTTCATCGCCGGGCTCGCCACGACGCTCCTCGTCCTTGCGATCAAGCGCGGCGGAGCCGTCGAGATCATTAAGGACGTGTCCTGGGGCGTACTGCCCCTGGTGGCCGGTCTGTTCGTTCTGGTCGAGGCCTTGGAGAAGACCGGCGTGCTGACCATGGTCGCCGATCATCTCAAGCGCGCGGCCGAGATCTCGCCGGATGCGGCCGCCTGGGGCGGCGGCACGCTCGTGGCGGTACTCTCCAATCTCGTCAACAACCTGCCGGCCGGCCTGATCGCGGGGGCGGCCGTGCAGCAGGCCGATGTCTCCGAGAAAGTCGCCGGGGCGATCCTCATCGGCATCGATCTCGGCCCCAACCTGTCGGTCACCGGATCCCTCGCCACCATCCTGTGGCTAACCGCCATCCGCCGCGAAGGCGAGAATGTTGGCTTCTGGCGCTTCCTCACGCTCGGCCTCCTGGTGATGCCTCCGGCCCTGATCCTGGCGCTGGCCGGCCTGCTCCTCCTGCCGTGATCTCCTCCGTTCGAAAACGCTCCGACCTGAGCCCGGCCCTGCTCCATCCCTTTGATCCTGGCCATCAAGCATTTTGGCGGGCTCGGAATGCGAGAGCACCGTGCGGGTAAGGCACGGATCGCGGGCGCCGTGCTGACGGTCGCCGGAATCGTTCTCATCGCGGCGTTCTGACGGGCCATCCACCGGGATTTGTCGGCGTTGCCCCTGCGGGTCATTGCCAGGGTTCGCTTTTTGGTCTCCGGACGTGCTATGCCCCGATAATCCCGCCTGAAGCCGGTCCCGTGCGAAGGGTGTGTGGATCACCCTCCCTTGCCGCCGATCGTGGGTTTTCCCATCCGCTGGCACCCGCCGAGATCGTCGATGTCACGCGCCGCGCGAGCGGGCGCGAGCGGCGAATTCGCCGATGCAGCCCTTGCCAGGGCCGGATGATGCGATCGAAGGATGGTACGCGGGGCGAGGGGAGCGAGGAAGGACGACGATGAGCGACGAAACTGACGCCCGGACCCGTTCCGAAGAGCGCGCCGAGCGCGCCGAACGGATGGCCAAGGAAGGCGCCGAGGCGATGGCGGAGCATCTGCAATCGGTGAAGGCCATCGACGAGCGCACCGTGAAGCTTCGCGCGCTTCGCCTCGCCAAGGAAGCCGCCGATGCCGAGGCGAAGGCCGCTGCTCCCGCGCCGGCCCCCAAGCGCAAGCGCTCCGCGAGCTGAGCCAGAGAGCCTCACCAGGAAACCGACCCATGGCATTCGATCGGACCCGTCGCGCCAGCGACCCCCGCCAGGCGGCGGAAGCCGCCTTCAAGGCCGCCACCACCAAGGCGCCCGACGCCCCCAAACCCGCCGAACGCGCCCCCGCCGCGCCGCTCAGCCCGCCCGGCGCCCGCGAGATGGTGTCCCTGCGCCTCGACAGAGCCGTGCTGGAGCATTTCCAGAAGGACGGCCCCGGCTGGCAGGACCGGATCAACGCTGCGCTGAAGGGTCTCGTCGGACTATAGAGGCCGACCGAACTCAGACGGTCCGGCCCGCCTTCGGCAGGCGCTTCTCTTCCTCGCCTATTCTCCCACGCCGAACAGCTTCTCCAGGAAATTCCGGTCGTCCTGGCTCGGCCCGCGGGCGCGCTGGTTGGCAGCGACGCGGGGCGGCGGGGCAGCGGATTGCGGCTCGCCGAGGAGGGCGCCGATAAGTCCCCCCGGCGCACTTCCGGTGGTGGCCGGAACCTCCGCGGGGGCGCGGTTTCGCCAATGGTTCGCGCCCGGCAACATCGTCGGAGTCTGGCCCTTGAGGGCCACCGTCATGTAGGTCTTCCAGATCTCGCCGGGCAGGTTACCGCCGGAGACCTTCTTGGTGGATTCCCCGTCGTCGTTGCCGAGCCAGACGCCGGTGACGAGGGTCGACGAGTAGCCGATGAACCAGGCATCGCGGAAATCCTGGCTGGTGCCGGTCTTTCCGGCGAGGTCCCATCCGGGAACTTCGGCCTTCCTCGCGGTGCCCGAGACGAAGGTCTCATGCATCATCGCGTTCATCATCGAGACGGTCTCGGCATTCATTACCCGGCCGAGATTGGTGTCTTTGCGCTGGTAGAGCGCCTTGCCCGTCGTGCTCTTCACGTTGGCGATGACGTAGGGGTTCACGCCGGTGCCGCCATTGGCGAAGGCGGCGTAGGCGCCCACCATTTCCAGCGGGGTCACTTCCGAGGTGCCGAGCGCCAGTGAGCCGTTGGCCTGTAGCGGCGAGGAGATACCGAGGCGCTGGGCCGCCTGGACCACGGCCTTCGGCCCGACTTCCTGGCCGAGGCGCACGGCCACGGTGTTGAGCGAGAGCGCCAGCGCCTCGCGCAAGGGGACCGGCCCGCGATAGTCGCGCGAATAGTTCTCCGGGTTCCAGCCCTTGATGCTGATCGGCGCGTCGTCGCGCACGGTGTCCGGGGTCAGGCCCCGCTCCACGGCGGCGAGATAGACGAAGGGCTTGAACGAGGAGCCCGGCTGGCGCTTGGCGGTGGTGGCCCGGTTGAACTGGCTCTGCGCATAGTCGCGCCCGCCGATGAGCGCCCGGATCGCACCGTCCGGCTTCATCGAGACCACGGCTCCTTGGGCGACGTTATAGCGCGAGCCCTTCTGGTTCAGCTCGTCCACGAGCGCCTTCTCGGCCGCGCTCTGGAGGCGGGTGTCGACGGTGGTGGTGACGACGATATCGGTGTCGAATTTGGGCAGGAAGTCGTCGAGGACGTCCATGACGAGATCGGCCACGTAATTGGCCGAGCCGCCGCCACGGCTGCTCGCCGGCCGCGCCGGAGTCGCCAGCGCCAGCTTCACCTCGGCGGGCTTGGCGAAGCCGAGTTCCTCCATGGCCGCGAGAACCTGGGCCGCACGCGCCTGGGCGGCGGGCAGGTTGCGGTTGGGGGCGAGGCGCGAGGGAGCCTGGACGAGGCCGCCGAGCATGGCGGCTTCTGCCAGCGTCACCGCCTTGGCGGGCTTGCCGAAATAGCGCTGGGCGGCGGCCTCGATGCCATAGGCGCCTGCGCCGAAATAGACCCGGTTCAGGTAGAGTTCGAGGATCTCGTCCTTGGTGTAGCGATGCTCCAGCCACAGGGCGAGGATCGCCTCCTGGATTTTTCGCGAGGCCGAGCGTTCCGGCGTCAGGAACAGGTTCTTGGCGAGCTGCTGCGTCAGGGTCGATCCGCCCTGCGAGACGCCGCGGCGGGTGACGTTCTGGGCCACGGCGCGGGCGATGCCCACCGGGTCGACGCCGAAATGGCTGTAGAAGCGCCGGTCCTCGATCGCCACGAAGGCGCGCGGCAGATAGGGCGGCAACTCGCCGATGCTCACCACTCGTCCGCCGGTCTCGCCGCGATTGGCCAGGAGCGAGCCGTCGCTGGCGAGGATGGCGATGTTGGGGGGGCGCTTCGGAACGGCGAGCTGGTCGATCGGCGGCAGTTGCGAGGCGTGGTAGGCGACCAGCCCCGCGATGGCGATGACGCCCCACAGGCCGAGCACGAGCGTGCCGTAGAAGAGACCGCCCAGGAACGAGCGCCGGCGCGGCTTCCGGGCCGGTGTCTTGGCCCGCGCCGAGGGGCGCCGGGGGCCTTCGCCCTGGCCGTTGCTGCTCGTCGCGCGTCTTCCCACACCGCCTCCGGCGCGATCGTCGCCGCTGAGCCGCAGGTCGAGGTCGCCCCGCCCACCGATGCGCCCTTCCGGCACGTCGAAGTTCGGCTCCTCCCGCCCGCGTCCCTTGCGTCCGTTCGCCATGCGTTTCGTCTGAACCTGTGAGCATCCCGCGATCCGAGAGGCTCAGGTACCGCATGGTAAATACGGCGGGTTTAAGGGTTCCTAACCCGGATCATTTTACGGATTCTCCACCATAGGAAAATCTTATCACCTTCCTATAGCGTTCCCAGGGCGTCCGAGAAGCTTTGCGGCATTCGGTCGGGCACACTTCGGAGAAGCGACGATGAGCCTGCGACTGCCCGGGGCGTGAACCTCGCTGGTGCTGCTGCCGTTCGTACGGCCGACGACGCTCGACCTGTCGTCCTTCGTGGCGTCACCGCCGCGTGATCCAGGCTTATATCAAGTGCCGATGAGCCCACCTCATCGAGACGCGACCACGCGGCGGCCGGCCAGCGGGCCGTGGTGAGTACGGCCATGGGGCGGGCTCACCGAGGTAAAGGTTTGGCATGAGAGAATCTGTCCCACCGCGCATCGGTCGAGGCGGCATTGGTCGCCACATCACGATGCGCGCCAAGCATCTGAACGGTGCCGCCTTTTCAAAGCGGGGGTGGTTCTGCCCGGTTGCTGCCTCACGAATCCGTGTTTGCGTGTGCGAATGGCGTCAATGCTCCGTTCATGCTTGAAGGGCCATGACGCATCTCGTGAGCTTCACGGAGGAAAACGATGCGAACGAGTTCAAAACTGGTTCTCCTGGCCGTCGCTGCCGTCGCGGGCTTCGCCTCGGCAGCCCAGGCTGCGCCATTGCCGCCGTCATCAGTCCAGCTCGAGCAGCCTGCTCTTGTCGAGAAGGCGCAGTTCTACAGCCGCGAAGGGTACCAGCGCTATCGGTACCGGAAGCAGGTTCGGCGCGAATGGGCGCGTGAACGGCGTTACGACGCCCACCTGCGCCGGCAGGAACACAATTATCGTCGGCGAGCCTATCGCTACGGTTACTAGAATTAGCGTCACGCTCCGACGATAATTCACTCCCCGAATTGGTCCCGCCCGGTGTAAGCCGTGGCGGGATCTTTCGTTTGTATGGGTTCTCCTCGAGAGCGACTGTCCTCAGTACGGCAAGGAAGAGCCGATTCTAGGCTTGCACAGATCAAGCGTATAAACCAGTTTGGTTGCGCTTGTTGGTGGAGGATGCCATGTTTTATAAATTCTTTGCCATTGCAATTGCAGGCTTTTGCGCAATTCTAGGCTCTTATCCCGAAGCATCCAAAGCCGAAGACAATGAATTTGGGCCGACCATACAGCAAAAATATCTCGGTACCTTGGCCAGGTATGTTTATATAAGACATCAATCTGCGAGAAGAATGTACATATCTAACTCGGACGTGATTGTTGTCGTCAACTTCATTGTCGGAAGGGACGGGAACGTCGTGGAATCAAATGTCGTCAACTCATCTGGGTCGCCCGATTTCGACAGGATGGCTTTGTTGACTGTAAAAACGGGTTCAAGATTTCCACCGTTTCCAAAAGAAGTAAAAGCGAACTCATTAAAAGTAACGGTGCCGCTGAAATATGCACGTAATGTCTTTAACTGATGTTCGTTCAAAAAATTCCACAGCCTTCCTGTTACACGGTTCCGTTTGCCGTGAGTTTAGACCGACCCCCGCGAGACAGGTGACTTATCCGCCGCTGATCGAGATGGCGACGCCGGGCTGTTCATCGTGAAGCGCCATTGCCGATATCCGTTTTCGCACCGACTGCCATAGACCCGTTTGAGGGCTTCCGAGCGAACACCGCCGCTTGCGTCTTCGCGGCGCGCCTCGCGCTCTGCCGCTGGACCGGACCGGCTCGGCCCGCTCCGAGCTCGAGCTCCAACGAAATCGAGCGCGATGACTTCGGCGGTCTCACTTCGGGAGGTTCCCAAACCCGGGTTCTGCGAAGGATTCTATGGGTGCGGTTTGTAGGATCCTCAATAACCTCGCGGCGCAAAGGTGACGAGGCGAGAGCGTATTTTCCGAAACGATCGGTTTCCATCGTTTCTGTTTCATCGAGAGCAGAGATGCTCGATAACCCATTCGAGGCGGACATGCCGGCATTCTTCAAGACCCGGCGCCGGGAGCGAGCGTATAGCCCGACCGATCTGGTGGACCGGCGGGAACGGTGCTGCGGATCGGATGCCTGCCTCGCAAACCGCAAGAGACGTCAATCGGATTAAGCAGAAGGGAAACGGGCGATGAGCTGGCACAGTGCGGACGACCCGGTTCCGGGCGATCACTTTTCCTGCGATGCGATCAAGACCCTGATCGTCCCTCGTTCGCGGGATCTCGGCTCGTTCTCCGTCCGGCGGGCTCTGCCGTCGACGGAGTGCCGGATGGTCGGCCCGTTCATCTTCTTCGACCAGATGGGGCCGTCCGAGTTCCTCCTCGGCCAGGGCATGGACGTGCGGCCCCATCCGCATATCGGCCTCTCCACCGTCACCTACCTGTTCGACGGCGAGATCATGCACCGGGACAGCCTGGGCACCGAACTGCCGATCCGTCCGGGCGAGCTCAACTGGATGACGGCCGGTCGCGGCATCACCCATTCGGAGCGGACCGGCGCCGGGCTGCGCCGGACCGGCTCGAAGCTGTTCGGCATCCAGGCTTGGGTCGCGCTCAGCGACAAGGACGAGGAGACCGCCCCCGCCTTCGAACATTACGATGCGGATGCGCTGCCGGTCCTCACCGGCGAGGGCAAGATCGTCCGGCTGATCGCCGGCGAGGCCTTCGGCGCCAGATCGCCCGTGCGGACCTCGAGCCCGATGGTCTATGCCGACGTGATGCTGGAGGCGGGCGCCGTGCTGCCCCTCGACCCGACCTATGACGAGCGCGCGATCTACACCGTCTCCGGCGACATCGACATTGCCGGCGACGGGTTCGGCCCCGGCCAGCTCCTCGTCTTCAATCCCGGCGACCGCATCAGCGTGCGTGCCACCGAGGCCGCACGCTTCATGGTCCTGGGCGGCGAGCCCATGGACGGGCCGCGCCATCTCTGGTGGAACTTCGTCTCCTCGCGCCCCGAGCGGATCGAGCAGGCCAAGGAGGATTGGCGCCAGGCCCGTTTCGATACCGTGCCCGGCGAATCCGAGTTCATCCCTTTGCCGGAATCACCCCCGCCCGTGCGCTACCCCTGATGCGTGAAGACGGGGCGGGGCCGATGGGGCCTCGCCCGCGAATCCCCTCCGAGAGGACATATCGACGTCATGGCAGTTGAAGCATCCGGTGCCGCGAGCGAACTCGTTCAGGTCGTGGCGCTTCTCGCCGCCGGCGTCGTCGCGGTGCCCGTGTTCAAGCGGATCGGCCTCGGCTCCGTCCTCGGCTACCTCGTGGCGGGGCTCGCCATCGGCCCGTTCGGCCTCGGCCTGTTCTCGGATGCGCACGCCATCCTGCATGTGGCCGAACTCGGCGTGGTGATGTTCCTGTTCATCATCGGGCTGGAGATGGAGCCGTCGCGGCTCTGGGGCATGCGGCGCGAGATCTTCGGCCTCGGCCTCGCCCAGGTCGGCGTCTGCATCGTTGCGCTCATGCTCGTCGGCATCGCCATGGGGTTCTCGCCTGCGATCTCCTTTGTGGCCGGCACCGGCTTCGTCCTCACCTCCACCGCCATCGTCATGCAGCTTCTCGAAGAGCGCGGGTCGCTCTCGACGCCGAAGGGACAGCGCATCGTGGCGATCCTCCTGCTCGAGGACCTCGCCATCGTGCCGCTCCTCGCCATCGTGGCACTTCTGGCCCCCGGCGGGCAGGCGACCGGCACGATGGACCGCGTCTATGGCATCGGTATCGCCCTTGGGTCCGTGGCCGCCCTGGTGGCGGCCGGGCGCTGGCTGCTCAACCCGCTGTTCCGCCTGCTGGCCGCGGCCAAGGCCCGCGAGGTGATGACGGCGGCGGCCCTCCTCGTCGTGCTCGGCTCGGCTCTGGCCATGCAGCTCGGCGGGCTGTCCATGGCCATGGGTGCGTTCCTGGCGGGCGTCCTGCTCTCGGAATCGAGCTTCCGACACCAGCTCGAGGCCGATATCGAGCCGTTCCGGGGCATCCTGCTCGGCCTGTTCTTCCTCGGCGTGGGCATGTCCCTCGACCTCACGGTCATCGCCGCGAATGGGGCGCTCATCCTCATGGGCGTCGCCGCCTACATGGTGGTGAAAAGCGTCGTCATCTACGCCATCGCCCGTCTCCTGCGCGCTTCGCATCCCGAGGCAATGGAGCGTGCGGCCCTGATGGCCCAGGGCGGCGAGTTCGCCTTCGTGCTCTATGCCGCCGCCGCGAGCGCGGGCATCATCGACGGCACCACCAACGCCATCCTTACGGCGACGATCATCCTGTCCATGGCCGTCACGCCGCTGATGGTGATCGCCTTCGACCGCTTCGGTCCCAAGGCCTCGGTCTCGACGGAGGGCGTCGAGGTGCCGGAAAATCTCGTGGGCAGCGCCCTCATCATCGGGTTCGGCCGATTCGGGCAGGTGGTGAGCCAACCGCTGATCTCGCGCGGCTGCTCGGTCTCGATCATCGACACCAACCCCGCCTATATCCGCGTCGCCGAACAATTCGGCTTCAAGGTCTATTACGGCGACGGTACGCGCCTCGACATCCTGCACGCGGCCGGGGCCGCCACGGCACGGGCGATCCTGATCTGCATCGACGACCGCGAGGCCGCGCGGCGGATCGCCGAACTGGCGAGGGCCGAGTTCCCCCTCGTTCCCGTTCTTGCCCGCGCCCGCGACCGCGAGCACGCGATCGAGCTCATCCATGCCGGAGTCGCCTACCAGCTTCGCGAGACGCTCGAATCGGCCCTGGCCTTCGGCGAGCAGGCACTCCTGGCCATCGGTGACGAGCCGGATTCCGCCAGCGCGGTCATGGCCGAAGTCCGCCGCCGCGACGCCGAGCGGCTCGATATGGAGACCGTGGGCGGGATCTATGCCGGGCGCGACTTGATCCGTGGGAATGCGGTGGAGGCTTGAGGCGTAGGGTCTCACACCTCGGGCGGTGCGCCGGGATTGCCCTCGTGGCGGTCCCGCTGCGCCGCCGCGCGGGCGAGGAGCAGCAGCGTCACCGGGGTCGTCACGGTGAGGAACACGCCGATCAGGGCGTCACGCAGGACGAGGCGGCCCTCGATCAGGGACAGGAGCAGCATCGAGCTCATGAGGATAAGCGCCATGCCCAGCGTCGCGCCCAGGGTGGGGGCATGGACGCGCTCGTAGAACGTACGGAGGCGGATGAGGCCGAAGGCGCCGGTGAGCGAGAAACCCGCTCCGACGATCGCCAGCGCCACCACCAGCCACGCGGCCCAGACTGGAAGTTCAGCGTCGTTCACTGGATCACCTCGCCCTGCATCAGGAACTTCGCCAGCGCCACGGTGGCGGTGAAGCCGATCATGCCGAGGATCAGGGCGGCCTCGAAATAGAGGCCGCTGCCGGTGCGCATGCCGTGGACCACCACCGCCAGCATGCCGTTGAGGTAGAGGGTGTCGAGACCGAGGATCCGGTCCTGGGCGCGGGGGCCGCGCAGCATCCGCCATGCGGCGAGCGCCATGGCGAGAACCAGCATCCCCTGGGCGAAGCCGAGGCCCCAGTCGAGAACGGTGTTGGCGCTCATGGGAAGAACCTCATGGGACGAAGATCTGCATCAGGGGGCGCTCGTAGCGGTCCTTCACCCGCCGCACCCATTCCTCGCCATCCGTGTAGTCGAGCACGTGAATGAGCAGGCAGCCCGTGTCGGAATCGTACTGGACCCAGAGGGTGCCGGGCGTGCCGGTGAGGATGATCGATAGGATCGCGAGACCGAACGGCTCGCGCATGTCGAGGGGAATCGTGACGAAGCCGGTCCGCCGCTCGCCGCCGCGAAGCCCGAGGATGATGCGGGCGACATCGATGTTCGAGCGCACCATGTCGTAGAGCACGATCACGGCGAGCCGCGCGAGGGTGCCGGGCGCCCGCACCCGCACCGAGGGAGGCCGTAGCGCCAGCATGACGGCCGGAACCGTGAGGCCGACCAGCAGCGCCAGCAGGACGTTGCCCGGTGAGAGCGGCGCGTTCAGGAGCAGCCAGGTCGCGGCGAGGCAGGCCGACAGGATGGGGTAGGGCAGGAGGCGGCTCACGATCCACCGCCTTCCCGGGTCGGCCCGAGGACGGCGCGAACGTAATCCTGCGGCTGGGCCAGCCAGCGCACGGTCTCGTCGGCATAGGCGAGGGCCGGGCCGCCCCAAAGGGCGAGCGCCACACAGGCGGCGAGCAGGCCGGCGAGAGCGGTGAATTCCGAAAGGCGCAGGACCGGCGGCGGGTCGTCGCTCGGAACCCAGAGGTTCTTGATCCCGAGCCGCACCATCGGCATCAGCGTGGCGAAGCTCGACAGGGTCAGCGCGGTGATGAGCCACCAGGCGGACGCGGTCATCGTGCCCGTGGTGAGCCCCGTGAAGATCGCGAGCTTGCCGACGAACCCGGAGAGCGGGGGAACCCCCGCCAACATCAGCGTGCAGACGAGGAAGCCGCTCCCGAGGAGCGCCACCGCAGCGGGGATCGCCCGGCCGATCTCGGTGGCGTCGGCATCGTCGAACGGGTCGCGGTACTCGTCGGCGAAGACGGCCTGGGCGGCCTCCAGCGGGTCGCGGCCGCGCTGCAGGATTTCGGCGAGCAGGAACAGGGCACCCGCCGCGAGGGTGGAGCCGAGGAGGTAGTACAGGGCCCCCGAGAGCGCCCGGTCACTGCCGCTCCCCAAGGCCGCCAGCACCGTGCCCGACGAGATCATCACCGCATAGCCCGCCGCCCGCGTGAGGTCGCGCGCGGCGAGGATGCCGATGGCGCCATAGGCCATCGTCGCGAGACCGGCGGCGAGGATCCAGGTCTGTCCGAACCCCTCCGACAGTCCCGCGCCGAACAGAAGCAGGCTCAGGCGCACCACCACGTAGATGCCGACCTTGCTCAGGATCGCAAGGATCGCGGCCGCCGGCGCACTCGCTGCCGCGTAGGTGGTGGGCAGCCAGAACCCGAGCGGCCAGGCGCTGCACTTGATCAGGAAGGCGATGCCGAGGATCGCGCAGCCGATCTCGAACAAAGCGAGTTCCCCTGCCTCCGGCGCCGCGAGCCGCCGGGCGAGGTCGGCCATGTTGAGGGTTCCCATCGTGCCGTAGATGAGGCTGACGCCGACGAGGAAGAACAGCGAGGCGACGAGGTTGACCGCGATGTAGCCGAGGCCGGCCCGTATCCGCGTCTCGCCCGATCCGTGCAGGACGAGACCGTAGGAGGCGGCCAGCATCACCTCGAAGAACACGAACAGGTTGAACAGGTCTCCGGTGAGGAAGGCGCCGTTGACGCCCATCAGCAGCAGGAGGAACAGGCCGTGGAAGCGCGGACCCGCCCGGCCCCAGCGGGCGAAGGAGAAGACCAGGGCGCATAGGCCCAGCACGCTGCCGAGCGCCAGCATCAGGGCCGAGAGCCGGTCTGCCACCAGCACGATGCCGTAGGGCGCGGCCCAGTTGCCGAGGCGGTAGATCTGCGCGGCCTCGCTCGCGCGCCAGACGAGGATGAGGGATATGCCGAGGAGGGCCAGCACCGTGGCGAGGCTGAGCGCCCCTTTCAGCCGACTCCGGCGCTCGTCCATGAGGAACATCGCCCCGGCCACCGCGATCGGCAGAACGATGGGCAGGACGACAAGATGGTCGGTCCAGTCGCTGACCAGGGGGGCATTCAGAACCGTGGCGTTCATGGATGCGGGTTCTCTGGATTCGGCTCCGCCAGATGCGGCTCGCGGCCGTCCACATGGTCGCTGCCGGTGATGCCGCGGGCGGCGAGCAGCACGACGAGGAAGAGCGCGGTGAGCGCGAAGCCGATCACCAGGGCGGTGAGGACCAGGGCCTGCGGCACCGGATCGTCCACGGAGACGATGTCGGCCCCGGCTCCGAGCACCGGCGGGGCGCCCACCGTCAGCCGGCCCATGGCGAAGATGAACAGGTTGACGGCGTAGCTCAGCAGCGAGATGCCCAGCACGACCTGGAAGGTGCGGGGACGCAGCATCAGCCAGATGCCCGAAGCGGCGAAGACGCCGATCCCCAGGGACAGCACGATCTCCATCAGGCGGGCTCCTTCTCGACGACCCGCTCCACCCCCGCCTCGGCGGGGCGGGTGCGCCGCAGGGATTGGTGAGCCAGGGCGACGAGCATCAGCGCGCTCGCGCCCACCACCAGCACCATGATCCCGAGATCGAACAGAAGCGCGCTCGCCATCGGGACCTTGCCGAGCAGAGGCGGCTTCCAATAGGCGAAATAGGCGGTGAGGAACGGACGCCCGAACAGCCAGGAACCGGCGCCGACCGAGACGGAGACCAGCAGGCCGATGCCGATCCACGAGATCGGCTGGATCCGCAGCCGCTCTTCGACCCACTGCGCGCCCTGAGCCATGTATTGCAGCATGAAGGCGATGGTGAGCGCGATGCCCGCCGCGAAGCCGCCCCCCGGCAGGTCGTGGCCGCGCAGGAACAGGTGCAGCGCGAGGAGGACGATGAAGGGGAACAGCCACGTCATCACCACGCGCGGGACGAGGAGAGCATCGGCGGTGGTGTCGCCGAGCTCGCGGCCCTCGCGGGCATCGTCATAGGCGTCGTGGTTCACCTGCTGCTTGGGAGGACCGAGACTGTCCGAGGCGGGGCGGAAGCGCCGGAGAAGCGCGAACACCGTCAGGCCGACGATGCCCAGCACGCAGATTTCGCCCAACGTGTCGAAGGCCCGGAAATCCACCAGCAATACGTTGACGACGTTGCGTCCGCCCGCCTGCGGGTAGGCCTCCTCGATGAACCAGCGGGCGATCCCGTCGACGGCGGGCCGGGTCATCACCGCGTAGGCTAGGCCGGCGAGCCCGAGGCCGGCAAAGGCGGCGATGCCGAGATCGATCATCCGTCGACGGCGGGACCGCGTCTTCTCCCAAGCCGGCGCCGGAATTGCCGCGTCGCGCTTGGGCAGCCAGCGCAGGCCCAGCAGCAGCAGCACGGTGGTGACGATCTCCACCAGGATCTGCGTCACCGCGAGATCCGGGGCGGAGAGCCAGAGGAAGGTGAGGCTGCTCACGAGGCCCGCCCCGCCGACGAAGATGGCGGCGGAGAGCCGGTGGTACTTCGCCCGCTCCGCCGCGCCGATGGCGCAGGCCGCGCCCACGAGCCACATCAGCGCGAAGGCCGGGTCGAACTCCGTGGTCTTGCCCGGCGCGAACAGGTCGAGCCCCCGTGCGGCTCCCGTCACCAATGCGGCCAGGAGCACGGTGAGGAAGAGAATGCGCAACTGCGCCTGGAGCCGCTCGGCGCCGAGCCCGGCTTCCAGGCGCCGCGCGCCGTTCACGAGGCCGGTCATGGTCCGCTCGAACAGCCAGCCGCCGTCGATCCGGTCCATCAGCCAGGGGCCGCCGCGGGGATTGGTGTTGATTCGCCGCCCGAACGCAACGTAGAGCGCGATGCCGCCCAGCAGCGCCACCATGCTGAGTGCAAGCGGCGCGTTGAAGCCGTGCCAGATGGCGAGGTCGTAATCGGGGGTCCGCTCGCCGAGGACCGCCCGGACCGCGCCTGCGAGGAGGGGACCGATCGTCAGGTTCGGCACGAGGCCGATGGCGACGCAGACGAGGACCAGCAGCTCGATCGGGATGCGCATCCAGCGGACCGGCTCGTGGGGCGCGTGCGGCAGGTCGTGCGGGGCGGGTCCGAAGAAGGCCTGCCGGATGAAGCGCACGGAATAGAGCATGGTGAAGGCGCTCGCCAACGTCGCCAGCACCGGCAAGGCGAGATTGAGCAGGTGGCCGTCCGCGTTGTCGACCGCCTCGGCCAGGAACATCTCCTTCGACAGGAAGCCGTTGAGGAGCGGCACACCCGCCATCGCGGCGGCGGCGACCATCGCCAACGTCGCCGTATAGGGCATGGCCCGCCACAGACCGCTGAGGCGGCGCATGTCGCGCGTCCCGGTCTCGTGGTCGATGATGCCCACCGCCATGAACAGCGAGGCCTTGAACGTTGCGTGGTTCACCGTGTGGAAGATCGCCGCCACGACGGCCAGCGGCGAATCGAGGCCGAGGAGCAGGGTGATCAGCCCGAGATGGCTGATGGTGGAATAGGCGAGCAGACCCTTGAGGTCGTGCTGGAAGATCGCGCTCCACGCGCCCACCAGCATCGTGATCATGCCGGCGGTGCCGACGATCCAGTACCAGGCCTCGGTGTTCGCCAGCACCGGCCAGAACCGGATCATCAGGAAGATGCCGGCCTTCACCATGGTGGCTGAATGCAGGTAGGCGCTGATCGGCGTCGGTGCCGCCATGGCGCGCGGCAGCCAGATGTGGAACGGGAACTGCGCCGACTTGGTGAGCGCGCCGGCCAGCACCAGAACCAGGGCCGGCACGTAGAGCGGATTGTTGCGGATCGCGTCGCCCGAGGCGAGCACCGCCGAGAGGTCGTAGCTGCCGACGATCTGCCCGATGAGCACCAGACCGACGAACAGGCAGAGGCCGCCGGCCGCCGTGATGGTCAGCGCCATCCGCGCGCCGTCCCGTGCGGAGGCGTTGTCGGACCAGTAGCCGATGAGCAGGAACGAGACGATGCTCGTCAATTCCCAGAAGACGAAGAGTTGGATCAGGTTGCCCGAGAGCACGATGCCCAGCATCGCACCGACGAAGGCGAGGAAATACGAGAACAGACGCGGCACCGGGTCCGCTTCCGCCATGTAGTAGCGCGCATAGAGGACCACGAGCGCGCCGATCCCGAGCACCAGGACGGCGAACAGCCAGGATAGCCCGTCGAGCCGCAGCACGAGGCGGACGCCCAACGTCGGCAGCCAGTCGACCGCCCAGATGACGGGGTCCGGGCCTGCGATGGCGGGGTAAAGGAGCCCGATGCAGGCGAGGCAGGTCACCATCACGACACCCGCAACGATCGCGGCGGCGTTGCGTGCGTGGCCCGGCAGGCAGATCGCCACGACGCTGCCGAGGAAGGGCAGGATGGCGGCGATGGCGAGGAGCAGGTGGGGCGGCATCGGCTCGGGCAATACCCTCGTTGGGCGGGAGCGCCCTCCATGGGGTGCGGGGGCGTCCGGCGAAACCAGGAGCGGGGCGCTCGCGCGGGTCGAGTGCGGTATAGGACGCAACATCAGACGTGGCGAGGGCGGAGAGCGCCAAGATTCCGTAGAATCCCCGCGACATCTCTCCGGTCATGGTCTGGCCCTGCCGAGATAGAGCCTTGCTCGTTCAATGCCCGATATCGCGAGGACAGGTATGTCAGGTCGAAGGATGGCCTTCCATCCGCGCCCGGAACGTGGCGGCCTCCGCGCGCAGCCATTCGGTCGTGGCTTGTACGCTGGGTTTCGAGAGGCCTGCCTCGCTGGTGATGAGATGGTAGATATGGCCGTCCAGAACCGGCCCGAACGGCTGGACGAGTTGGCCCGCCGCCAGTTCCGCTTCCACGAGGGCGAGGCTCAACAGGGCGACCCCCTGGCCCGCGACCGCGGCCTGGATCGCGTGCCCCTCGTCGGAGAAGCGGATCTGGCCGGGCCGGGATGGACAAGGCAATCCCGCGCGATCGAACCAGGTTTCCCAGGTCGGGTTCAGCGGATGCTTCCTTCGCCAACGGAAATGGATGAGCGGCGCGGCTTCAGGATCGTCGCCCGTTAGGTCGTCGAAGGCGATCTTGCGGAGGAGAGGGTTGACCACAGGCGCGAAACGATCGGCGAACATCGCCTCGGCGGAGAGGCCCGGATAGGGGCCGCGCCCGTAGCGAATGGCGAGGTCCGCGCCGGCGGCATCGAGATCGATGGCGTCATCCGAGGCCAGCAGATGCAGGTCGATATCCGGATGGAGAGCCCGGAAGCCGGACACCCTCGGGACCAGCCATTTCGCCGTGAACGCGCTCGTGGCGGTGATGGTGATCTGTACGCGGCTCCGCACTCGCGTCAGGCGGGCAATGGCGGCTTCGAAGGCATCGAACCCCTCGCGCAGGACAGGGTATAGCTGGAGACCGGCCTCGGTCAGCATCACCTGGCGGACCCGTCTCTCGAAGAGGCTCAGTCCGATATTCTCTTCGAGGCCGCGGATCTGGTGACTGATCGCGGTTGGCGTCACCGCGAGCTCGGCCGCCGCAAGCTTGAAACTCCCGTGTCGTGCCGCGGCTTCGAAAGCACGCAGAGCGCCGAGCGGCGGTAGGCGGCGTCGCAGACCGAGATGAGATCCGCTCATCCATCACCCGAGGATTTGGAGTTTGTCGCGCTCCGGATTCGAGCCCACCTCTCCGCCATCGGAGCGGCTGGGGCAAGATGGGTTCATGCCGCTTTCCCGTCCATCGAAAGCGAGACGACCATGCTGGAACGCATCATCACGCAGCCCGACAATTATGAGCCTTTCCTGCTGTCGCAGGGCATTCGGTATGGCGGCCTTCTCTTCGTCTCCGGCCAGGCCGGGGCGGATGATGACGGGCGGATCGTCGACGGTGGCTTCATGGCGCAGGGCGAGCAGGCCTTCTCCAACCTCCGCAGGGTGTTGGAGGCTGGCGGATCGAGCCTGAAGGACGTGGTGAAGGTGACGATCTTCGTCACCGACATGGACCACTTCCGGGACGTCGTGGCATTGCGCGGCCGGTACTTCACCGCGCCCTATCCCGCCGACACCATCGCCGAGGTCAAGGCGCTCTACGATCCCCGGGCCATGATCGAGATCGAGGCCATCGCGGCCGTCAGCGTCAGGAGTGCTTGAGGTGGATGCGCTGGCGACGATGCCGGATCCCGACGCCCTGCGCCGTCTCCTGACGCCGTCGGCCATCGGACCGATGGCGCTTCGGAACAGAATGGCGGTCGCCCCGATGACGCGGGTCAGCGCCGGGTCGGATGGCCGTGCGACGCAACGCATGGCGGATTACTATGCCGCCTTCGCGACCGGTGGCTTCGGCCTCGTCATCACCGAGGGCCTCTACACCGACACGGCGCATTCTCAGGGTTACCTGTTCCAGCCGGGTCTTACCGACACCGGACAGTGCGATGCCTGGAAGCCGATCGTCGAGGGCGTGCATGGGCACGGTGCGAGGATCATCGCACAGCTGATGCATGCCGGGGCCCTCTCACAGGGGAACGCGTTCCGGACCGGGACCAGGGGACCTTCGGCGGTGAGGCCCAAGGGCCGGCAGATGATCTTCTATCGCGGAAGCGGTGAGTATCCGATCCCCGATGCCATGTCGGAACCGGACGTCAGGGCCGTCGTGATCGGCTTTGCCGAGGCGGCGGTTCGGGCACGGGATACGGGCTTCGACGGTGTCGAGATCCACGCGGCGAACGGCTACCTCCTGGACCAGTTCCTCAGCGAGGGAACCAACCTGCGCCAGGATCGCTACGGCGGCGACGTCGTCCGGCGGATGCGCCTCATCGTCGAAGTCGTGGATGCCGTCCGGAAGGCTGTCGGGCTCGATTTCGTGGTGGGCCTCCGCATCTCCCAGGGCAAGGTCAACGACCTCACGCATAAATGGAGCGGGGGCGAGGACGAGGCCGCTGCCATCTTCGGTACGCTCGGCGGCCTGGCCATCGATTATCTGCACACGACAGAGCATGAGGCGTGGCAGCCCGCCTTCGAGGCGACGGCAAGTCTGGCGGCTCTGGCCAAGCGCCACGGCCGTCGACCCGTGATTGCCAATGGTGGTCTTCATCGGCCATCGCGGGCGGCCGGTCTCATGGCTGCTGGCGAAGCGGACTTCGTGTCTCTCGGACGCGGAGCTCTCGCCAATCCGGACTGGCCGCGCCGCGTAGCGGGAGGACTTTCCCTCGATGAGTTCGACGGCGCGCTCCTATCCCCCATCGCCGATCTCGAGAATGCCGAGGCCTATCGGCGGCGCTCCGCCGCCACCCCCGATTGAGACCGAAACGACCCTGGGCTCCGGTGTCCCTCGATGGCCGGCCTATTCCCGTCGGCGCGATACCGGCTTGCTGAGATAGGCCGAGCCCGCGAGGAGGAAGCGCCAGGGGGTGTCCGCCCCGCGCGTGATGCCGATGCGGCGGTCGGCCAGGATCTCCGGCGTCGCGTCCCGTCGCTCCAGCTCGAAGGGCGGCCGGTCGAGGGGAAGACCGTCCTGCAGGCTCGTCACCGCCAGGGCCTGACACAGGCGGCCCGGTCCCGCGCAGAGGAGGCGGAGGGCGTCGAGCCCGCGCCGCTCGCGCATGGTCTCGATCCCCTCCTTCGGCTCGATTGCGCGGATCAGTACCGCGCTCCCCGGTTCGCAGACGAGGTTGAGGCACCAATGCATGCCGTAGGAGCGGTAGACATAGGCATGGCCCGGCGGCCCGAACATGCTGGCATTGCGCCGGGTCGGCCCGTTGAAACTATGGGAGGCCGGGTCGCTCCGGTCATAGGCCTCGGTCTCGACGACGAGCCCGCCGATCCCAGAGACGAGGAGGCGGCATCCGATCAGGTCGGAGGCGACCGCCGCCGCCGGCCTCGCATAAAAATCCGCCCCGAGGCTCACGGCTTGCCCGAGGCTCACGGTTTGGCGGAACCGCCATCCAGCACGCGGGCGATGCCGTCCGGCCCGAGTTTCAGGGCCACGCGGATTGCGCGTTCGACGAAGGCCTGAGGCGTCAGCCCGCCGAGTTTGGCCGCTCGCGACACGTCGAGGCCGAGGCCGAGATCGATCGCCACCGGCGTCGTGCGGGGGGCAGGGGCCGGCGCTTCCGCCGCCACGCCCGGAGGAGGCACCACCGCCGGGACGGCGGGGGACGGAACCGGTTCGCCGGCCGGAGCGAGACCGAGGGCCTGCCGCCGACCCTGCGCCGCCAGCCGGTCGGCGCGCTCGTTGCCGACATTGCCGGTATGGCCCCGCACCCAGGTCCACTTCACGTCGCGGGCGGCGTTGAGGGCGTCGAGCTCCTGCATCAGCTCGACGTTCTTCACCGGCCCGGTGCTGGTGCGCCAGCCCTTCGCCTTCCAGCCTCGCATCCATTCGGTCACCGACTTGATGACGTACTGGCTGTCGCAGCGCATCTCGATCGCCGACCCGGCGGGGAAATGCGACAGGGCCTTGATTGCCGCCGTCAGTTCCATCCGGTTGTTGGTGGTGGCGCGGTCGCCGCCGCAGAGCTCGATCTTGCCCTCCGGTCCCTCGATCACCACGCCCCAGCCCCCCGGGCCCGGGTTCGGATCACAGCCGCCATCGGCATAGGCGACGGCGCGGGCGAGGGCGGGCTTCGTGGTCGTCATGACGCTGATCTCATGTCCGGGGCAGCGGGGCCCCTAGCACAAGGCGCAGGGTCAGGGCGATTGCGGGGGCGCACCTGCGGGCCGGATCTCGTAATGGATCGGCTTGAAGGCATTGTTGTTCGATTGCAGAGCCGAGCAGGCGGTGAGCCCGATGATGAGGTCGGTTTCGGCCTCGAAGGTCACTCGGTCGCCGGCCCGGCTGAGGGGCGGCTCGACCTTCAATTCCCCGGTCTCGCCGTTCACCACGACGTTCATGAACACGTTGAAGGCCACCGGGATACGGTCCGGTTCGATGCCGTAGGGCGCGAGCGCGGCAGCGAGATTGCCGAAACAGCCGTGGTGCGGATGCGTGTCGCCGTAAATGATGCGGAAGGTGTCCGCAGAGCAGGGGGTCAGCAGGAAATCGTGCCGCCCCACCGTATCCTCGACGATGCGCAGCAGGATGTTCGAGCGATTCGAGTAGATCGGGTCGCCCGTCGTCAGGTAGATGCGGCTGGCGTAATCCAGGGTCCGGCCCGACGAGATCACCTCCTCGCGGTCGGCCGCGGAGAAGGCCAGAAGATCGGCGACCTGCTCGCCGTTCGGGTCGATCACAGTGAGGCGGTCGCCCTTGGCGAGCACGAAGGCGACGCCACTGCGGGGCGCGATCTCGTGGCGTCGGACCGGGGGGAGGGCGATGTCAGGCGGCATCGCGGCCATCCCGAAGAGCGGAGTCGCCGGCCCTGGTCCCAGTCTCGCGCCCCCTGAACGGGCAGACCCAATCTCCTTCGACGGCGCGGCCGCTGTATTGGCGCGCTTCCGATGTCTCGCCATGCCGCGCCAGCATCGGGTTGATCGAGCCGGCAAGGGCTTCATCGCGGGCGAGAATGGCCGAGCGCAGACCCTCGTAACGGCCCTCCGCCCGCAACTGCTCGAACTGAGCGCGGACGTTGAAGACGAGGACGGGGTGGGAAAAGCGGCGGGCCGGACGGCTCGCGCCCGGATGCATGCCGACGAGGAAGAACGCCTCCCCGCCGAAGGACAGGGAGAAATGCGGGTCGTCCGGGTCGGCCTGCACCCGCTTGTCGTAGCGCTGGCCGAGAAAGACGTCCTTGTCGGAGAGGGATTGCACACGCGCCCACAGGTGCCGCTCGAACTCCTCTTCGCTCTGGCGCTGAGACGCTTCGAAGACGACGGCGAAGCTCTGGAACAGTTTCGGGTCGGCCCGGTAGCGGCAGATGAAGGCCAGAAGCGCCGGATAGATCCGCGTATCGTCCCAGCCGGAGGCGATGTCGCGGGCCACGAGAACCTTCAGTTGCCCCTTGGCGAGAGCCGATTTCGCACCGACGCAGGGGAAAGGCTGACTCTTGATGAAGGCGTGAAATTCCTGAGCGAGCGGATGCCCGGCATCGTCGGTGGGAAACAGCATGGTGCTCCGGATCGTCTCTGGTCTGAGCTCCGCAAGCGGACCCGGAGGCCCGCGCTGCGAGGACATGGCCAACCAATCGCGGCAGGGGAGGTTCCGACTCTCGTTGAGCTAGAACGTCGCTGTCCACAGAGTTTCCGGAATCACCAACAGATGAGACCCAGGATCTCGATAAATTAGGATAATCTAGGTCGGTCTTCTTTCGTACATTGTCATGGAGATAAAGGGGTCGTTGTCATGGGACACCTTGACGCTCTCTTGCTACCGCTCCGGCCGTTTGTCGCGTGCTGCTAAATATAGGCGGAAGCCAGCTCCGGTGAATGCGACAGGGCATGGGCAAGCACCTCCAGCGATTGCGTGATCTCGGCGCGGCCGGCGAGTCCTCCGAGGCATATCCGCACCGCTTCAGGCGCTTCTCCTGCGGCGAGGAAGGCGTCGCTCGCCACAGCGCCGATTCCGGCTGCGCGCGCCTGGCTCGCGAAGGCCGAACGGGTCCAGCCTTCGGGCAGGGACAGCCAGAGGTGGAAGCCGGCGGGGTCGGCGGTCACGCCGTGCCGCCCCAGCATCCCGGCGGCGATGCCCTGGCGAACCTGGGATTCCGAGCGGACGAAGGCCAGGATCGCTTCGGCGGTGCCGTCGTTGATCCAGTGCGTCGCGAGAGCCGTGGTGATGGGGGAGGCCATCACCGTCGATGCGCGCAGGGCGGACGTCAGTTGGAGTGCCGCGCGGGCACTGGGGGCCAGCATGTAGGCGAGCCGCAGGCCGGCACCGAGGCACTTGGCGAGGCCGGCCACGTGATAGGTGATCTCCGGCGCAAGGCGGTAGAAACTCGCAACCGGAATCATCGGCACGAAACCGTAGGCGTCGTCTTCGATGATCGCCACGTTGTAGCGTCGCGCCACGGTGACGATGGCCTCGCGTCTCTCCGGCGAGATCGTGATCGTGGTCGGGTTCTGTAGGGTCGGGTTGAGGTAGAGCGCCTTCGGCGCATGACGGGTGCAGGTGGCCGCGAAGGCCGCGGCGTCGATCCCTTCGCCATCCATGGGCAGGCCGACGAGGCGCAGGTTGAGATGAGCGGCGAGCGCCCGCGCGCCGGGATAGGTCAGCGCCTCGCAGCAGATTGTGTCGCCGGGTTGCGCCACGAGGCTCATCACGGCTCCGAGCGCCGCATGGGCGCCGGGGCAGATCAGGAGTCGGTCGCGAGGCGCGTCGAGGCCGCGGCGGCGCAGCCATTCCACCGCCGCGTCCTTGTCGTCGGGCGTCCCGCCGAAACCCTGGTAGCGCAGCAGATTGGCGAGATTCTCCGAGACCGAGGCGAGGCCGCCCCTCATCCGCTCGAGCAAAGCGGGGTCGTCGGGTTCCGGCGGCAGGTTCATGGTGAAATCGACGGGGCCGTGCCGGCGCTCCGGTGCCGCCCTCGGCTGCGTGACGCGGAGCGCCGGTTCGGCGACGAAGGTCCCCTGGCCCACCCGCGCTTCAACGAGCCCCCGACGCTGCGCCTCAACATAGCCGCGCGCCACGGTGGTGAAGTTCAGGTCCAGCCGCTCGGCGAGGACGCGCTGGGGCGGGAGACGCTCGGCGATGGCGAGACGCCCGGTCCGAATATCGTCGGCAATGGCCTCGACGATGGCGAGGTAATGCGGCTTGCCCCAGCGGCGGAGGTCCGGCGTCCATCCCTCCGGCGAGACGAGGAGAGGCAAGGTCGGCCGGGCGGACTTGCCCGATCGGTGGCTGCTGGTCATCGCGAAACCGATCAATATCCATTCAATCCGGTATTGTATGGAAAGCAACCGCCATGCCGCGATATACCGTAAGGTTCTGGATCTGAATTTCCGGTCAATGCATTCAAATAGATCGTGAGTATAGTGTCCATTGTGTCGAGTATGTATGCATCCAATGCTCGCTTTTTAAGCGATCGGCACGCTGGTCAGAGCCTTCGCATTCGACGGACATTGACCGCATGATTGACTGTATCCGTCAGCGCGGATTTGGCTGGATCGAACTCCTCCGGTTGCTGGCATGCGGTTTGCCATCTCCTCATCAGCCGTCGCTGCTCGTGATCGCGGCGGATATCGAGATGACGGGGAGTATTTGCGATGCCAGCCGTGACCGCCGAGCACCATAAGAAGGGCGATTACTTCGTGGATTACGAAGAGAAGGTCTTCGAGGACGTGAAGGCCGAGCCGGGCCAGAAGGCCCTCGTCACCTTCCACACCGTGGCCTTCGAGGGCTCCATCGGCTTCGTGAACCTGCTCCAGGCGACGCGGTTGCTGCGCAAGGGCTTCGAGACCTCCGTCCTGCTCTACGGGCCGGGCGTGACGCTCGGCGTCCAGCGCGGCTTCCCGACGCTCGGCGACGAGGCCTTTCCCGGCCACATGAACATGAACAACCAGATCGTGAAGTTCCTTTCCGAGGGCGGCAAGGTCTATGCCTGCCGGTTCGCGCTGCAGGCGCTCTACGGCCATGGCGAGCCCTCGCTGATCGAGGGCATCCGCCCCATCGCCCCCACCGACGTCCTCGACCTGGTGCTGCTGCACAAGCGCGACAACGCCGTGGTCATCGACACCTGGACGGTCTGAGGCCGGACGACCCTCCCCCTCTGTGGTGGAGGCGGGAGAGGGGCGACCTCTCCGGAGATGGCGCTCCCCTCTCCCGACCCACTTCGTGGGCCACCCTCTCCCGCAGAGGGGAGAGGGAATGCTCGCGGACCATGGCGAACAGGGAACAGGCCGATGTCCGAGTCACGCATCGTGCGCGCCGCCGCCGTCCAGATTTCCCCGGATCTGGAGCGGCCGGGCGGGACGCTGGAGAAAGTGCTCGCCGCGACAGACGAAGCGGCGGGCAAGGGCGCGCGGTTCATCGTGTTCCCCGAGACCTTCGTGCCGTACTACCCGTACTTCTCCTTCATCGCCCCGCCGGCGGCGCAGGGGCCCGAACATTTGCGCCTCTACGAGGGCGCGGTGACCGTGCCGGGGCCGGTGACGCAGGCGGTCTCGGCCGCCGCGCGCCGGCATGGCGCGGTGATCGTGCTCGGCATCAACGAGCGCGACCACGGCTCGCTCTACAATGCGCAGCTCATCTTCGACGCGGATGGGACGCTGCTGCTCAAGCGCCGCAAGATCACGCCGACCTACCACGAGCGCATGATCTGGGGTCAGGGGGACGGTGCCGGCCTCACCGTGGTCGAGACGGCGGTGGGCCGGGTCGGGGCGCTCGCCTGCTGGGAGCATTACAACCCGCTCGCCCGCTACGCCCTGATGGCGCAGCATCAGGAGATCCACGCGGCCCAGTTCCCGGGCTCCATGGTCGGGCAGATCTTCGCCGACCAGATGGAGGTGACGATCCGGCACCACGCCCTCGAGGCCGCCGCCTTTGTCGTCAACGCCACCGGCTGGCTCACCGAGACACAGATCGCCAAGATCTCTCCCGACGAGCGGATGCGCGGGGCCCTGCGCGGCGGCAATTGCACCGCCATCGTCTCGCCTGAAGGCAAGCACCTCGTTCCGCCGATGACGGAGGGCGAGGGCATCCTCGTCGCCGACATGGACATGGCGCTGGTCACCAAGCGCAAGCGGATGATGGATTCGGTCGGCCATTACGCCCGCCCCGAACTCCTCAGCCTCAACCATGACGCACGTCCCGCCCGCACGGTGGTGACCACGCCCGCATCGGACATCCCGCATCCCCGGAGCACCGACCATGAGCGACTCTCCGCTGCTGACCTCCCCGGCCGCTTCCTCGCCGGTGCCGTCCCCGGTCTACCAGGGGATGCCGACGGAGCGCCTGATCAACGCGCTCCAATCCTACGGAGTCAGGTTGGCTGACACTCGCGCCGGGGTCGCCAGCCGCCGGGGCGGGGCCGGTCCCTCCGACCACAAGGCGATGACCATCGCAGGCCGCACCGTGATGGTGCCGGTCCATACCGCGGGCGCCTTCGACTCGCCCTATCTCGTGCGCCGGCCGGATGCCGACGGGTCGAGCCTCATCGAGCATGACGGCACCGTGATCGGTCGGGTGACGTTTCCGGGCAAGCCCCGGTTCTACGGGCTCCAGACCCTCGACGGGGTGCCCTATTCGAAGATCGCCGTGCTGCACGGGCGCGACGTGCTCGCCACCACGGTGCTGCAGACCTGCATCCGCTACCAGAGCCGCACCAAGACCTGCCAGTTCTGCTCCATCGGACAGTCGCTCGCGGCCGGGCGAACCGTCGCCCATAAGACGCCGCAGCAACTCGCGGAGGTCGCCCGCGCCGCCGTGCTCCTCGACGGCGTCAAGCACATGGTGATGACCACGGGCACGCCCAACGCCACCGACCGAGGGGCGGCAGTTCTCTGCGAGAGCGCCTTCGCGGTGAAGGCGGCGGTGGATCTTCCGATCCAGGCCCAATGCGAGCCGCCGGACGACGACCGCTGGTTCGCCCGGCTGAAGGCGTCGGGCGTCGATGCGCTCGGCCTGCATCTCGAGGCGGTGACCCCGGAGGTCCGGGCGCGAATCATGCCCGGCAAGGCGAGCGTGCCGCTGGACCGCTATTTCGACGCTTTCGCCGCCGCCGTGCCGGTCTTCGGCAAGGGCCAGGTCTCGACCTACATCCTCGCCGGTCTCGGCGACACGGCGGAGGCGATCCTCGCCATGGCCGAGCGCCTGATCGGCATGGGAGTCTACCCGTTCGTGGTGCCGTTCGTGCCGATTTCCGGCACGCCGCTGGAGGACCATCCCGCCCCCTCGCCGGATTTCATGCATTCCGTGCTCGAGCCGCTCGCGGCGATGCTGGTTGGGGCGGGTTTGCGCTCCACCGACATCAAGGCCGGCTGCGGACGCTGCGGCGCCTGCTCGGCGCTGTCCACTTACGAGCGGTGAGCTGGACGATGTTCGAGCCCGTCCCCGCCTACCGGTCGAGCCATTTCCGGATCAAGTTCGCCACCGCGCCCTGGGAGCGGGACGGAACGGCCGCCCTGCGTCGCCAGGTCTTCTGCTTCGAGCAGGGGATCTTCGAGGGCGACGACCGCGATGCCATCGACGCGGCGGCGGTCCCGATCTGCGCCCTCTCGACCCTGGGCGGCGCTCCGGACGTCGTCGTCGGCACCGTGCGCATCCACGAGACGACCGACAATCCCGGTGAATGGTGGGGCTCGCGCCTCGCCGTGGCGCGGGATCACCGCCGGATCGGTGCCCTCGGCGCCGGCCTGATCCACGTGGCGGTGGCCTCCGCCCATGCGCGCGGATGCACGCGCTTTCTCGCCCATGTGCAGAGTGCCAACGCGGTCCTGTTCCAGGCTCTGCACTGGACGAGTCTCGCCGAGATCGAACTTCATGGGCGGCCGCATCACCTGATGCAGGCCGATCTCGCCCATTACCCAGCCATGGCGGACCCGGAGCACGGCCTCGTCACCCTCCTGAAACAGGCGGCGTGAGCATGGGCCAGATACAGTCCCTTGCCGAGATCGCGCGACATCTCCGAGACGGGCGCGGCCTCGCCCATAAACGCGACATCGACGCGGTCATCGGGCGGCTCGGCCTGGGCGACCGTGCGCTCGCCGTGCCCCTGGGCGACGATTGTGCCGCGATTCCCGATAGCGACGGCTACCTCCTCCTCGCCATCGAAGGGTTCATGGATGGGTTCGTCGCCGACGATCCGTATTTCGCCGGCTTCTGCGGGGTGATGGTCAATGTCAGCGACATCGCGGCCATGGGCGGACGCCCGATCGCCGTGGTCGACGCCCTGTGGAGCCGCGACCAGGCCCATGCCGACCCCATGCTCAGGGGCTTGCGGGCGGGGGCGGAGACCTTCGGCGTGCCCATCGTCGGCGGCCACAGCAACACGCGCAACGCGGGCGAGCATCTCGCCGTGGCCATCCTGGGCCGTGCGAAGACATTGCTCACCAGCTTCGACGCCCGGCCCGGCGACAGCCTCGTGGCGGCGATCGACCTGCGCGGCGCCTTTCGCGGTCCGCACCCCTATTGGGACGCGGCCAGTGCCGCACCGGCCCTTCGCCTGCGCGGCGATATCGAACTGTTGAGCGGCATCGCCGAGGACGGGCTCGCCAAGGCGGCCAAGGACATCAGCATGGCCGGCCTCGTCGGTACGGCGCTGATGCTGTTCGAATGCTCCCGCGTCGGCGCGTCGATCCGGCTGGACCGCATCCCGCGCCCCGAGGGGATCGACCTCGTTCGCTGGCTCACCGCCTTCCCGAGCTTCGGCTACCTGCTCAGCGTTCCGCCCGGGAATGTCGAGGCGGTGCTGGAGCGCTTTACGCAGCGGGGGATCGCGGCCGCCGCCATCGGCGGCATCGATGCGAGCCGTGTCGCCACCCTCGCCGACGGTGAGGACGAGGCCGTCATCTGGGATTTCGCGGCCGGTCCCCTCATCGGTTGCGGGCAAGGGGAGTGACGCGAATGGGTGAGCCGCTTCGCATCGCCATCCTGGCGCATTCCACCAATCCGCGCGGCGGGGTGGTCCATGCCCTGGCCCTCGGCGAGGCGCTCGTCGCCCTCGGCCACGAGGCCGTGGTCCATGCGCCGGACCCTTCGGGCAGCGGCTTCTTCCGCCGGGCCGCCTGCCCGGTGACCTCGGTCGCCGCACGGCCGGTCTCGGGCTCCACGGTAGAGCTCGTGCGCATCCGCATCGAGGATTACCTGCGCCATTTCGCATCGCCGGCGGCCTGCGACTACGATGTCTTCCATGCGCAGGACGCCATCAGCGGCAATGCGCTTGCCACCCTCGCGCGCCGCCGCCTGATCCCCGGCTTCGTGCGGACGGTCCATCATGTCGACCTCTTCTCCGACCCCCAGCTCGCCTATTGGCACGACCGGGCGATCTTCGACGCCACCGCCCTCCTGTGTGTGAGCAGCCTCTGGCAGGGCGCACTGACGCGGGATTACGGTCTCGACGCGCTCAATGTCGGCAACGGTGTCGATACCGGCGCCTTCGGCCCCGCGCCGGGGGAGGGGGATGCGGCGCTCCGTGCGCACTGGGGCCTCGGTGACGGTCCCGTGCTCCTCAGCGTCGGTGGGTTCGAGGAGCGCAAGAACACCCTCGCCATCATCGAGGCCTTCGCGCGTTTGAGGGGTGAGCGACCGGACGCGCAGCTTCTCGTCGTCGGCGGTGCCTCGCTCCTCGACCATTCCGGCTACCAGGCCCGGTGCCGGGCCGCGCTCGACCGGAACGGCCTCACCCTCGGCCCCGGCCGGGCGGTGGTGGAGACGGGACCGGCGCCTCAGGCGGCGATGCCGGCCTTCTATCGCCTGGCCGACGCACTGGTCTTCCCCTCGCTGAGGGAAGGCTTCGGCCTCTGCGTGCTGGAGGCGATGGCGAGCGGAACGCCCACCCTCGTGTCCGACCGGCCACCCTTCACGGAATATCTGACGACCGGAGACACCGTGTTCGTCGATCCCGAGGACGAGGGTGCGATCCTCGAGGGCCTGCGCGCAATCCTCGAACCGTCCCTCCGCGGCCGGTTGGCGAGAGCAGGGATCGCTGTCGCCGAGGCCCATTCCTGGCGCGCCTGCGCCGAGAAGCACGAGTCCGCCTATGCGGCGCTCGCCGCCCGCAAGCAGGAGATGTCGGATGCCTGAAATGCATTTCCACGTGCGCTGGCCGGATGGCCGGCGCGAGGCCTGCTACTCGCCCTCCCTCGTCATCAAGGAGCATTTCGGAGTCGGCGAGACCTACGCCCTCGACGAGTTCGTCGCCCGCAGTCGGACGGCGCTGACCATCGCCAGCCAGCGGGTGGAGGCGCGCTACGGGTTTCCCTGCAGCCTCGCCCTCGGGCAGCTCGCGCGGATCGAGGCCGGTGCCAGGGCGCTCGCCGCGTTGCCCGATGCCCGCGTGCGGGTCGAGGCCTTCGAGGAATAGCGGACCGAGCCTGAAGGACGCCCCATGGACCAGATCCTGACGCCCCCCTCGCACCATTCCGTCATCGTCGTCGGCGGTGGCCAAGCCGGATTGTCGATGAGCTATCAGCTCCGGCAGCACGGCATCGACCACATCGTGTTCGAGAAGAACACCATCGCGCATGCCTGGAAGACGCAGCGCTGGGACAGTTTCTGCCTCGTCACGCCGAACTGGCAATGCCAGCTGCCGGGCTTCCCCTATCCGGGTGCCGAGCCGCATGGATTCATGCCGAAGGACGAGATCGTCCGGTACATCGAGGCCTATGCCCGGGCGATCGAAGCCCCCGTGGCAGAGGGGGTGACCGTCACGTCGATCCGCCGCCGCGCGGACGGCGGGTTCGCCGTGGCCACGAGCGGTGGCGATCACACGGCCGACCAGGTGGTGATGGCGATCAGCGGCTATCACGTGCCGTCGATCCCGGCCTTCTCCGCGCGGCTGCCCGCCGGATTGCGGCAGATCCACTCCTCGACCTATCGCAATCCGGGTCAGATGGCGGACGGTGCGGTGTTAGTGGTGGGCTCTGGCCAGTCCGGCTGCCAGATTGCCGAAGATCTTCATCTGGCGGGCCGCAAGGTCCATCTCGTGGTCGGCAGTGCGCCGCGCTGCCCGCGCACCTATCGTGGGCGCGACGCCGTCGATTGGCTCGCCGATATGGGCCAGTACGACCTCCCCGTGGAGAACCACCCGCTCAAGGAGGATGTCCGGCGCAAGGCCAACCACTACCTCACCGGCCGCGACGGCGGCCGCGACATCGACCTGCGCCGTTTCGCCCTGGAAGGCATGAGCCTCCACGGCCGCCTCGACTCCATCGACGGGCCGGTGCTCCGTTTCGCCGACGATCTGAGCCGGAACCTCGACAACGCGGATGCAGTCTATACCGGCATCCAGGGCGCCATCGACAGGCACATCACCGCCAAGGGGATCGATGCTCCCGAACAGCCGCATTACACCCCGCTCTGGGCGCCGGGACCTCACGCGCCGAGCCTCGATACCAAGGCGGCCGGGATCGGCAGCGTGATCTGGGCGACGGGCTTCCGCGCCCATTACAGCTTCATCGACGCCCCTGCCTTCGACGGGCGCGGCCTGCCGATTCACACGCGCGGCGTGACCCCGGTGGATGGGCTCTACTTCGTCGGCCTGCCCTGGCTCCACACCTGGGGCTCCGGCCGCTTCTCCGGCATCGCGCGGGATACAGAGTATTTGGCGGAGCGGGTGGTGGATATGCGGGCGAAACGCTCTGTCGGGGAGCCCCTTTCGATGGCGAGTTGAGGCAACAAAAACCGCCTCCATCGAGTCACCCGGACCATTGCGTACGGTCCGGGTGACTCAGCACCTACTTACAGTTCGACTGTTGGATCACCCGATGATCTTGTCGATGGTGATCGGCAGATCGCGGATACGCTTGCCGGTGGCGTGGAACACCGCGTTGGCAATCGCGGCGGCGGTGCCGACGATGCCGATTTCGCCGAGGCCCTTCACGCCCATCGGGTTGGCTTTGTCCTCTTCCTCCACGAAGATCACGTCGATGTCGTGGATGTCGGCATTCACCGGCACGTGATACTCGCCGAGATTGTGGTTCATGAACCGGCCGACCGCGTGGTCGAGCATCGATTCTTCCTCCAGGGCTGATCCGATCCCCATCACCACGCCACCGAGAATCTGGCTGCGCGCGGTCTTGGGGTTGATGATCTTGCCTGCCGCGATGGCGGACACGATCCGCGTGAGCCGGACCTGGCCGAGTTCCTCGTCGATCTTCACCTCGGCGAAGATGGCCGAATGCGTGTAGGAGGCGAATTCCTTCGCGTGCCCGGCATCGGGCCCCGCGCTCTCCGTGGCCTCGACCTTGTCGACGCCCGCAGCCGCCATGGCCTCCACCAGCGAGACGCTGCGCGACGGATCACCCGCCACTTCGATCCGCCCGCCGGTGAAGACGACGCGTTCGAGATCGACATTGGCCAACGGTGAATCGTCCATGGCGCGGGCCATGGCGAAGACATCCGCCGCGATCTTTCGGCAGGCCTTCATCACCGCCGTGCCGGACGAGGCCGCCGTCCACGAACCGCCCGCGACGGGGGCTTCCGCCAAATCCGTGTCGCCGAGCTTCGTCGTCACGTCCTCCATGGGCAGGCCAAGGGCATCGGCCGCGATCTGGGTGAGGATCGTGTAGGTGCCGGTGCCGATATCCCCGGTGGAATTGCCGACCACGAGCTTGCCATCGGCGGTGAGCGTCGCCTGTGCCGAGGATTTCTGCATCAGGGCTTCCCACACGCCCGTGGCCATGCCCCAGCCGACGAGTTCCTTGCCGTCGCGCATGGAGCGCGGCTCGGGATTGCGCTCCGACCAGCCAAACCGCTCGGCGCCCTGCTCGTAGCAGGCGCGCAGGGATTTCGAACCGAAGGGCTTGCCCTCGGTCGGGTCCCTATCGGTGTAGTTCTTCAGGCGCAGGGTGATCGGGTCCTGCTTCGTCGCGTAGGCGAGTTCGTCCATGGCGATTTCGAGGGCGAAGACCCCGGTCACCGCCCCAGGCGCGCGCATGTCGGACGGCGTGAACGTGTCGATCTGCGTCAGTCTGTAGTCGAGGGCGACATTTTCGCAGCCGCCGTAGAGGATCGCCGACCAGTTGACGACGACCTCCTGGTAATCCTCGAACCGCGAGGTGCCGGACAAGGCTTCGTGACGGAGCGAGAGCAGCTTGCCTCCTTCGTCGGAGCCCAGCGAGATCGTCTGGCGCACGTCGGGGCGATAGCTCATCGTGAACATCTGGTCGCGGGTCAGCACCACGCGCACCGAGCGCTCCAGTTCGCGCGCGGCCATCACCGCGAGGAAGAGCTGGTATTGCGGGCGCAGGCCGAGGCCGAAGCCACCCCCGAGATACGGGTTGAGCACCCGCACCTTGTCCTTGTCCATGCCGAACACGCCGGCGATGTAGCCCTGGCTGTTCGAGACGCCCTGGATCTTGTCGTAGACGGTGATCCGGCCATCGCCCTCCCACACAACGGTAGACGCGTGCGGCTCCATCGGGTTGTGATGCTCGACGGCGAGCGTGTAATCGTTGCGCAGCCGCACCGGCGCAGAGGCGAAAGCGCCCTCGGCATCGCCCCAGGGCTCCGGCGGCGGCTTGATTCCCGCGCGCTTCATCGGCGGTACGTAGCCGAACTCGCGCTGGCGCTCGACATCGGTGAGGGGCTCCTCGACCTCGTAGGCGACCTTGATCAGCGAGGCGGCATAGCGGGCAGTGTCGAAATCCTCTGCGACGACCAGCGCGACGGGCTGGCCGCTGTAGAGGATCTTGTCATCGTAGAGGGCGCGGAACGGCGAGCCGGGGGGCGCCACGGCGTCCTGATAATTATAGTCGAGCCACGCCGTGCGGGGGCGGTTCTCGTGGGTGAAGACTTTGACCACACCAGGGACGGCCTCCGCCGCTGCTGTGTCGATGGCGGTGATGCGGCCCTTTGCGATGCCGCCGGAGACGACGTAGCCATGGGCGAGGTCGGCCGCGGTGAATTCGCCCGCGTATTTCGCGAGGCCAGTGACCTTGGCAGGGCCGTCGACGCGGCTGCGCGCGGTGCCGACGAAGCTGTCCGTGCCGGTGGAGGAAATGCTGTTTGCCATGTCTGGACGGGTCCTCAGGCGATGCGCTTGTCGGATTGCGACTGCGGCGTGCCGGCCGCGGCCTGGCTCAGGCCGCGGATGATGGCGCGCCGGGCGAGTTCGACTTTGAAGCCGTTCTCGGATTGCGGCTGAGCCTGACGGATGACGATGTCGGCGGCGGCCTCGAACGTCTCACGGGTGGCGGGCTTGCCCTTCAGGGAGCTTTCCGCCTCCGCATTGCGCCAGGGCTTGTGCGCGACGCCGCCGAGGGCGAAGCGCGCCTCGGTGATCGTGTCGCCATCGCGCTTCATCACGGCGGCCACCGAGACCAGGGCGAAGGCGTAGGAGAGCCTGTCGCGCAGCTTCAGGTAGGTGTGGTGGGCGCCGAAATCCTCGTCCGGCAGATCGACGGACAGCACGATCTCGTCGGCCGCGAGGGTGGTGTCCCGCTGCGGCTCGTCCCCCGGCAGGCGGTGGAACTCACCGAAGGGAATGATCCGCTCGCCCGCTGGCCCGGTGACCCGTACCATCGCGTTCAGCGCCGCAAGGGCCACGCACATGTCGGACGGGTGGGTGGCGATGCACTTGTCGCTCGTGCCGAAGATGGCGTGGATGCGGTTGACCCCGCCGATTGCCTGGCAGCCGGTGCCGGGATCGCGTTTGTTGCAGGGCATCGCGTCGTCATAGAAGTAATAGCAGCGGGTACGCTGGAGCAGGTTGCCGCCGGTGGTGGCGGCATTGCGCAACTGGCCCGAGGCACCAGCCAGAATCGCGCTCGACAGGAGCGGATAGCGGCTCTTGATCCGCTCGTCATAGGCCACGGTCGCGTTGGTCACCAGGGCGCCGATGCCGAGACCGCCGTCGCGCTGCTCAATGGCCTCCAAGGGCAGGCGGGTGATGTCGACGAGGCGCTCCGGCCGCTCGACATTGTATTTCATCAGGTCGACGAGGTTGGTGCCGCCGGCGATGAAGCGCGCATTGGCAGCCGAGCCGATGGCCCTCACCGCCTCCTCGACCGTGGTCGGGCGGACGTAATCGAAGCGGTTCATCGGGCGGCTCCCGCGTGCATCACGTCTTCGATGGCATCGACGATGTTGGTGTAGGCGCCGCAACGGCAGATGTTGCCGCTCATGGCCTCACGGATTTCTTCGCGGGACCTAGCGTGACCTTCCGCAATCATGCCGGCGGCCGAGCAGAGCTGACCGGGGGTGCAGTATCCGCACTGGAAGGCGTCGCGCTCCACGAAGGCGGCCTGGAGCGGATGCATCGCGCCGTCCTGGCCGGCGTGTCTGGCCAGCCCCTCGACGGTGACGATCTCGGCGCCGTCCTTCATCACGGCGAGTGCTAGACAGGAATTGATCCGCGTGCCGTTCACCAACACGGTGCAGGCGCCGCACTGGCCGTGGTCGCAGCCCTTTTTGGTGCCGGTGAGGTCGAGCTCCTCGCGCAGCAGATCGAGGAGTGTGGTCCAAGGAGCCACCTGAAGCTCACGGACCTCGCCGTTGATGGTCAGGCTGATGCCGATGGCGGCTGGCGCCCCGGGTGATCCGCTGTCGATGAGCATGGGCATGTCCTGAGGGATCGGGACCGGTGAGATGCCGGCCGGGTTTCTCGAATGGCGATGCGGCCGCGGGGGGAAGATCTTCCGCGCCCCACGCCCGCCCACTCAATAACCGTTCCAAATTGAGCCTGTTCCCCGGTGGGGTGTTTCCGCTGGCGAGAAGGATGTCGGGCGCCACCGGGCTGGTTCGAGGCGCCGCCGCCGGATGAGCGCCGATTCGCCGGATCTGAAAGTTCGAACGGGCGTGCAGGCTCAGATGCGCCGTCGGCTCAGCGATGCAGATGTCGTCGTCGATATTCCGCAGGCGTTGTCCCGACGCGCCGCATGAAGGCCCGCCGGAGGGTGTCGGCGTCGAGGAACCCGCAAGCGCTCGCGACCTGCTTGAGAACGATGTCGTCCGTTTCCAGAAGGCGCCGGACAGCCTCGATCCGGACGTTTTCCACGTAGGCGGCCGGTGTCAGTCCCGTCTCGGTCCGGAACAGGCGCGCGAAATGGCGCGGACTCATTCCCGCACGCGCCGCGAGCTTCTCGACCGCGTGATCCTGCGCGGGATGCGCAGCCACCCAGCGCTGCACCTCCTGCAAGGCCGATCGGCCGGCCGGTGCACTGAGCCCGCGTCGGCTGAACTGCATCTGCCCGCCGCCGCGTCGAAAAAACATCACGAGTTGGCTGGCGACCCGGCGCGCGATCTCCGCGCCAAGATCTTCTTCGACGAGCGCCAGCGCGAGGTCCAGTCCCGCGGTGACCCCGGCCGCCGTCCTTAGCGGACCGTCGAAGAGGCAGATCGCATCGGGCTCGACCGACGCCTCGGGGTAGCGCGCCGCCAGCACTTCCGCCACGGCCCAATGCGTCGTCACTCTCCGGCGGTCCAGCAGGCCGGCCTGACCGAGCAGGAACGCCCCGCTGCAGACCGAACCGTAGCGCCGGCACTGCGTCGCGACTTTCGCGAGCCAGTCCAAGAGGCCGTTGTCGACGCCCGCCTCGTGCATGCGAGGCGCTCCCGCGACCAGCAAGGTGTCGAAGCGAGTCGGGTCGGTGCCGGGAGCGACGAGATCCGCCACGAGACGCCGTCCCGACGACGTCAGAATCGTATCTGCGGCCGTTCCGACGATGGCGAGATCGTAGACATCCTCGCCGCTCTGGACGTTCGCCTCGGCAAAGACGTCGAGCGGGCCGGCCACGTCGAGCAATTGGACCCCGGGAAGGGCGAGGATGGCGACGAGTCGGGGCACCATTGGGGCTCCGTGGCTGAGGATGCATGAATGATGGCAGGAAATGCCGCTACACGATGATTGATGCCATTAAGGATGTCTCGTAGCTCGTTGGGAGGCTCAGCACAAAGGAAACCCGCTCATGAGCATTCCCACCTTGGCCACCATTCCAGACAGCAAATTGGCCCGTGCCGTCACTGAGTTCGTCCGGGACACGGAAACCGAACTCCTCTTCAATCATTCGAGCCGGGTCTACCAATTCGGCGCCTTGGCAGGCATCCGCCGCGATCTGAGCTTCGACCGCGAACTTCTCTACGCGGGAGCGATGTTCCACGACGTTGGCCTGATGCCGGACCACAGCAGCACGGAGGAGCGCTTCGAGGTCGATGGCGCCAATGCGGCGCGCGACTTCCTGGCAGCGCACGGAGTACCGGAGGCGGATGTGTATACGGTCTGGACCGCCATCGCGCTGCATACGACGCCGGGAATCCCGGTCCACATGCATCCGGTGGTGGCACTCGTCACGGCCGGCGTCGAGATGGATGTGCTCGGTCTGACCTACGGAGAGTATTCGGACGCCGAGCGTGAGGCGGTTGTGTCGGCTTTCCCTCGGACGCCCGACTTCAAAGAGGATATCATCCAGGCCTTCTACGACGGCATCCGACACAAGCCGGGCACGACGTTCGGCAACGTTAAGGCGGACGTCATCGCCGACAAGGAGCCCGGCTTCCACAAGGGCAACTTCTGCAAATTGATCCGTCGCTCGCGCTGGCCCACCGGCGCCCATGCCCCGGGATGCGGCTGCGCTGATCGTGGCTGAAGCGTGGACCCTCGCGGCGAGCGGGTAGGTTCTCTTCCCGTGTCGCACCTGAAGGTCCGATAGTCGCGTCGTTCGGTGAGGGATCGGGTGGGGCGCCGCAAACCGCATCCCGACGAGCGGCGTCCCGGCATATCATTCGTCAGGTGCCGACCATGCGAGCCCAAACGCTCCTCGATGACCGGAACACGGTTCCGGAATCGTGGGCCCCCTGAACCTTCCTGCATGTCGAAAGTCGTCCAGCCCGGTTTGCAGCCCTGAGCGGCAATGTCGGTGGTTTGCGCCCACCCATCCCCTCGGCTAACCCTGTCGCCATCCCCGCTTGCCACAAGGACGCGCGATGGCCGCCCTCGACCCGGTTCTCAACGATATCGACCGCGACCTCGACAATGCCTTGGAGCGGCTGTTCGCCTTCCTGCGGATCCCTTCGATCTCCACCGATCCGGCCTATGCCGGGCATTGCCGCGACGCGGCGCAGTGGCTCGAGAGCAATCTGACGGCGCTCGGGTTCGAGACGGCCATCCACGAGACATCACTGCATCCGGTGGTGCTGGCGCATGCGCCGAAACCCGGCAAGCCGCACGTGCTGTTCTACGGCCATTACGACGTGCAGCCGGTGGACCCGCTGAACCTCTGGGCGACGCCGCCCTTCGAGCCGCGCATCTCGGTGAACGCCAACGGCGAGAAACAGATCGTGGCGCGCGGCGCCTCGGACGACAAGGGTCAGGTCATGACCTTCGTCGAAGCCTGCCGCGCTTTCATCGCCATGGAGGGCGAGCTACCCTGCGGCGTCACTCTGCTGATCGAGGGCGCCGAGGAGAACGGCTCTCAAGGATTGCCGGAATGGGTCGCGGCCAACCGGGAGAAGCTCGCGGCGGATATTGTCCTCGTCTGTGACACGAGCATGTGGAACCCGACCACGCCGGCCATCACCACGTCGCTGCGGGGCCTCGCCTATTTCGAGGTGAAGGTCACCTGCGCCGACCGTGACCTGCATTCGGGTTTCTTCGGCGGTGCGGCGCGCAACCCGATCCACGTCCTGTCGAAGATCATCGCCGACCTGCACGACGCGGATGGAAGGGTGGCCCTGCCGGGCTTCTACGACGGCGTGCGCGAGACGCCCGCGGACATCCTGGAGCAATGGCGCGGGCTCGACTTTACGGCTGACAAGTTCCTCGGCCCCATCGGCCTGTCGGAGCCGGCGGGTGAGCGCGGCCGCATGCTGATCGAGCTGATCCAGTCGCGCCCGGCCTGCGACGTCAACGGCATCATCGGCGGCTATACCGGCGAGGGCACCAAGACGGTCATCGCGGGAGAGGCCAGCGCCAAGGTCTCGTTCCGCCTCGTGGACGACCAGGACCCGGAACAGCTCGCCCGGACCTTCGAGGCCTTCGTGCGCGAAAGAATCCCGTCGGACTGCTCGGTGGAGGTGATCTGCTACAAGGGCAGCCGCGCCATCAGCCTGCCCTTCGACATGCCCGAACTGGACATCGCGAGGGGGGCACTCGCCGAGGAATGGGGCGTTCCCGCTGTCACCATCGGAGCGGGCGGCTCGATCCCCATCGTCGGCGACTTCAAGCGGCTGCTCGATCGCAACACGCTCCTCATCGGCTTCGGCCTGGATGACGACCGCATCCATTCGCCCAACGAGAAGTACGATCTCAGGAGCTTCCACAAAGGCACGCGCTCCTGGGCGCGCATCCTGGCGGCATTCGGGGCGAAGGAAGCGTAGGCGAGAGATGGCCCCATCTACTTCGCGAAGCGGGGCGAGACAGCGCCCCGCTCTCCGCGCGACGCGAGGCGTCAGCCTCGCATCTTGGCGTCGATCCAGCCCCAGAGTGCGCGGATCTCCCCGGCGGCCTGTCCCTGGGGCGCGTATTCGGTGACGCCAAGCCCCGCCGCCACGGCGTCCTGGTGGTCGACGCGCTGGACGATCCCCGGTTCTGCCAGGACGCCGAGGCCGCGCAGCTGCGCCGCATAGGCGTCGGTGCGCGCTGAGGGCGGGGGCGGGCATTGATTGAGCACGAGCGCCAGACGGCTCCGCATGCCGAGGCCAACGAGGGCCTGCAAGGTCGGCCGGGCGGCCACGAGGTCGAGCCGCGACGGGCGGACCGGCACCAGGACGAGGTCGGCGGCGCGGAGCGCGGGGGTGGCGCCGGTTGCGGCGCCGGCGGTATCGATCAAGACCAGCGTCGTCCCGTTCTCTGACGTCTGGTCGAGGATGTCGGGCAATTGCCCGATCTCCCAGGCCTGGATGCGGTCGACCGTGATGCCGTTCTGGCGGCGCAGGGCGCCCCATCCCATCAGCGAGCCCTGCGGATCGAGGTCGTAGGCGACGACGCGCTCGCCGGATTCCGCGGCCGCGACGGCGAGCGACGCCGCCAGGGTCGTCTTGCCGGTCCCGCCCTTCTGAACGGCCACGGCCATGACGCGCATCCGCCGGTCTTCGGCGGAGGAGACGGTCGTCACGCCGGGAAGCCGGACGACCTGGGGTGACGATGGGCAAGCATCCGCATTCTCTCCCTCGTTCCGGGGCGACCCGCTCCCACCCGAAGCGGGAAGCGCGGCCGACCGCTTTCTCCGGGTCTCAGAACCGTCCGCGGCGCTGCGCGTCGAGGCTCCACGGACCGGCGCCCGCGGCGGCGAGGTAGAGGAAGAGGAAGCAGAACAGAATGGACGCGTCGCCGCCATTGAGGGCCGGGAACGGGCTCTTTGGCGCATGGGCGATGAAATAGGCGAAGGCCATCTGGCCGGAGAGGATGAACGCCACCGGCCGCGTGAACAGGCCGAGGATGATCATCGCACCGCCGACGATTTCGAGGATCGCCGCGAACCAGAAGAGCGTGAACAGGGCCGGTGCGCTGCCGCCGCCCATGCGCACGGGGAACCCGAACAGCTTCTGCGTGCCGTGTTCCAGGAACAGCACCCCGGCGACGATGCGCAGGATGCTGAGGAGCCGGGGGGCCCAGGTGGCCGAGATCGCGTTGAGGTTCATGCGGGCGACAGTCTCCGACGGGGCGGCCGCTTTTACGGCCAAGCCTGCGCAATCAGCACGAAACCGGGGCCTGCGTCGACTCGTCCTGCGCGAAAAAAGGCAACGCGGCCCGATGAGCCGCGATGCCTTTACCAGTTCGCGTCGATGCTGCGCCGGCTACGGCTCCTTGAAGCCGTAATCAGGCACGCCTTCCTCGTTGCCGTAATACTTGTAGGGCAGGAACTTGCCCGAGAGGTTCATCTTCACCCGGTCGCCCTTGTTGTTGGGCTCGCGCTCCATCGTCATGTTGAAGTCGATGGCCGACATGATGCCGTCGCCGAACTCCTCCTGGATCAGCTCCTTCCAGGTGGTGCCGTAGACCATCACCAGCTCATAGAACCGGTAGATCAGCGGGTCGGTGGGCGGCATCTGCGCGATGGACCCGCGATAGGGCGCCTCGTTGAGCATCCGCTCCTCCGATTCCGTGAGGCCGAACAGCTCCGCCGCCTTCTTCGCCTGGGCTTTCGGCAGCTTCATCTGCCCCATGCAGGCGGCGGTGATGAGGATCGGCGAGATTCCACCGATCTCGTCCTGGATATGCTTCCAGGTCCAGCCCTTCTCGCGCTTGATGTCGAGAAGCTTTTCCGTGAGGTCTTCGCGCTTCATATGAGTTCTCCGATGGATCGAGACACGGGGGTGAGGGGCGGCGCGTGAGTCTGCGAGGCGCGGATCTACGACGCGGCAGGGACAGCAATCGGCTTCGGCTCGTCCGCACCAGGCCGCACCACGGGCGGGTGGCGCTGGTCGTAGCCGGCGGGCATGGCGTCCCGCAGGCTCTTCGAGCGGCTGACGAGGAAGTCCATCAGGTGGTTGCGCAGGGCGTAGTAGCCCGGCGCGTGATGGAGGTTGGCGCGCTCGCGGCGCTTGGGCAGCGGGTTCTCTACGATCTCCGCCACCTTGGCCTCGGGGCCGTTGGTCATCAGCACGATGCGGTCGGCGAGGTAGATCGACTCGTCGACATCGTGGGTGATCATGAAGACGGTCTGGCCGGTCTCGATGCAGATGCGGCGCACCTCGTCCTGCAGGGTGCCCCGCGTGAGCGCGTCCAGCGCCGAGAACGGCTCGTCCATGAGCAGGATCTTGGGCTCGATGGCGAGTGCCCTGGCGATGCCGACACGCTGCTTCATGCCGCCCGAGAGTTCGGACGGGCGCTTATGCTCCGAGCCGGCGAGGCCCACCGTCGCGATGGCCTTGCGGGCACGCTCCTCCACCTCGGCGCGGGACGCCTTGCGCCAGCGCGAGGAAACCGCATAGGCGACGTTGCCGAGCACCGTTCGCCAGGGCAGCAGGGCGTGGCCCTGGAAGATCACGGCCCGGTCGAGGCTGGTTCCCTCGATCGCCTGCCCGTCGACGATGACGACGCCCTCGCTCGGCGCCTCCAGCCCGGCCAGGATGTTGAGCACCGTGGTTTTGCCGCAGCCGGAATGGCCGATCATGCAGACGAACTCGCCCCGCCGCATGGGCAGCCACAGGTTCTCGAACACGGTGTTCTGCTTGCCGCCGGGCGCGGGATAGCGCCGGGCGATCCCCTCGATGGAGATGAATTTTTCGGAGGACGACATGCGGCTGGTCCCGGCGGCGGGGTCGGGAGCGGCACTTGCGAAGCGCCGCGCGAAGGGAATGAGCTTGCTCATGGGCGCGACCTCACTCGGGGAAGGTGACGAGACGCTGGGCGCGCGCCAGCAACTGGTCGAGGATCATGCCCACGAGGCCGATGACCAGGATCGAGACGATCACATTGGTGATCGAGAGGTTGTTCCACTCGTTCCAGACGAAGTAGCCGATGCCGGTTCCGCCCACGAGCATCTCGGCCGCCACGATGACGAGCCAGGCGATGCCGATGGAGATGCGCATGCCGGTGAGGATGGTGGGCGCGGCCGCCGGCAGGATCACCGTGAAGGCGCGGCGGATCGGCCCGACCTCCAGGGTCCGGGCGACGTTCAGCCATTCCTTGCGCGTTCCGGCAACGCCGAAGGCGGTGTTGATCAGCATCGGCCAGAGCGAGCAGATGAAGATCACGAAGATCGCCGACAGGCTCGAATCCTTGATCGTGTAGAGGGCGAGGGGCATCCAGGCGAGCGGCGAGACCGGCTTCAGAAGCTGGATGAAGGGGTCGAGCGCCCGGCCCATCAGCGGCGACATGCCGATGAGGAAGCCGATGGGGATGGCCACCAGCACCGCGAGTCCGTAGCCCAGCGCCACCCGGCCGATGGAATAGGCGAGCTGGATGCCGAGCCCCTTGTCGTTCGGGCCACGGTCGTAGAACGGGTCCCTGAGGTGCTTCCAGGCGGTGGCGGCGACGTCGAGCGGACCCGGCATCGCCGATTTGCCGGTGGTGGCGCTCGCACCCATGAGGGCTGCGTATTCCGGGTCCATGGCCTCGGTCTTGGCGACCCCGCCCACCGCGATCTGCCAGAGCAGCAGGAAGGCGGCGAGGACGGCCAGGGAGACGATGCCGGCGCGGAGCGAGAGGGAGGCCTTCATGGCTCAGCCCGCCCGCTTGATCGCGAAGGAGTTCAGATACTCCTCGGGCTTGGCCGGATCGAAGACCTTGCCCATCACCGAGAAGGATTTCGACGTGGCGGTCGGCGGGGTGAGGCCGGCCTCCTTCATCAGTCTCGCGGCGTCGGTGGCGAGATAGACCTTCTCGGCCACTGCTTTGTAATCGACATCGCCCTTGATCTGACCCCAGCGCTTCATCTGTGTCATGATCCAGACCGCGAAGGACGACCATGGGAAGGCGTCAAAATCGACGCGGTCCGGCACCTTGCGAACATTGCCGAGGCCGTCGGCGAAGGTTCCGGTGAGCACCTGCTCCACCACCGTCACCGGCTGGTTGAGGTAGTTGGCCGGCGCGATCTGCGCGGCGATCTCCTTGCGGTTCTCGATCTTCGAGGCATAGGCCGTCGCCTCGATCACCGCGCGGAGCAGGGCGGCGTAGGTGTTCGGGGTCTGGGTGACGAAATCCTGCGAGGCCGCGAAGGCGCAGCACGGGTGCCGGTCCCAGATCTCTTTCGAGAGGATGTGGATGAAGCCGACGCCGTCATAGACCGCGCGCTGGTTCACCGGGTCGGGGGCGAGGAACCCGTCGATGTTGTCGGCCCGCAGGTTGGCGACCATGTCCGGCGGCGGGACGGCGCGGATCTGCACGTCGGTATCGGGGTCGATCCCGGCCTCCGCGAGGTAGTAGCGCAACAGGTAATTGTGCATCGAATAGTCGAAGGGCACCGCGAGCTTGAAGCCCTTCCAGCTCTTCGGGTCGCGCCTGTCCTTGTGCTTCATCGCCAGGGTGATCGCCTGGCCGTTGACGTTCTCCACCGCCGGCATCGTGTAGGGGACGGGGTTCGATCCGACGCCGAGGGAGATGGCGATGGGCATCGGCGCCAGCATGTGGGCGGCGTCGTATTCCTTGTTCAGGGTCTTGTCGCGGATCACCGCCCAGCCGGCAGTCTTCACGACCTCTACGTTCAGCCCCTGCTTCTCGTAGAAACCCATGGGTTTCGCCATGATGATCGGCGTGGCGCAGGTGATCGGGATGAAGCCGACCTTGAGATCGGTCTTCTCGGGCTTCGCCCCTTGCGCGAAGGCCTCCGCCACGAATTTCGTTGGGAAGAACTGGCTCACGGCGGCCAGCGCCGTCGCCGCGCCGACGCTCCTGAGGAAGGCGCGCCGCTGGGCATCCTCGGGGAACAGGGCCCGCATCACCGCACCTTCGACGGCCCGCGTGATCGCGGCGTCGCCGGACGGAGCTTCGGCATCGTGCGCGGCTTGATCGCGATGGTTTCCGCAGGAGCAGCCCCCGCGCTTCAAGGTCAGCCGGGCGTTGAACGGATCGTCGAAGAGCGCCATGTCGCGGACCTTTCTGCGGAGACGGTCTCTTCATGGCAAACGCTGTGCCAGCCGCCATTTCAACAAAAAGCAAAGCCGGAGCAATGGTTTGAGAGATAGACGAACATTACGAAATATCGTCGATTACGGTTTTTCGTGACGCATGCTACGAGATATCGTGATGGAAAACTCAGTCGCGCCGCCTGCTTCGGCCTATGGCCCCGCCTTCGACAGGGCGGCGGAGGCGATGCTGGTGCTCGATCCGGTGGCCGACGAGATCCGGGACGCCAACCCGTCCGCCGCGCGGCTGCTCGGCTACGATCCCGATGTCCTGCGGGGCATGCGCGTCACCGGCCTTCATCCCGACCAGGTGCCGACGCTGATCGTCTTCACCCAGGCCGTGCAGGCGCGGGGGCGCGACTGGACTCACGCCCTCTCGCCGAGGCACGCGGAGGGGCACGGCCTCCATGTGGAATATAGCGGGACGATCCTGCCGGGCGAGCCTGCGCTCCTCCTCGTGAGCCTGTTCGACCTCGACGAGCGTCGCCGCCGCCTCGTGGATACGGAGGCCGACGCGCATATGCGCGCCGGTCTGACCGAGTGGCAGCGGATGGAGCGGATCTTTCGCGATATCGAGCGCGAGAACCAGCTGATCCTGCGCGCGGCCGGCGAGGGCATCTACGGGGTCAATGCCGAGGGCATCACCACCTTCATCAACCCGGCGGCCGAGCGCATGCTGGGCTGGGACGCCGCCGACCTCGTCGGGCGCGACATGCATGCCACCGTCCATCACAGCCACCCGGATGGCTGCCATTACCCGCATGAGGATTGCCCGATCTATGCCGCCTTCCGCGATGGGGCCGTGCATCAGGTGGATACCGAGGTGTTCTGGCGCCGGGACGGCACCCCGATCTTCGTGGAATACACGTCGACGCCGATCCGCGACCGGGGCCGGCTCCTCGGCGCGGTCATCGTGTTCCGCGACATCAGCCAGCGGCGGGAGGCCGACGAGCGCCTGCGCCAGGCCCTGGCGGAGGTCGATTCCCTGCGCCAGCGCCTGGAACTCGAGAACGCCTATCTGCGCGAGGAAATCCGCGAGGGCGGGCACCACCAGGGCATCATCGGCCGTTCGCCGGCCATCGAGGCGACCCTCCGGCAGATCGACCTCGTGGCCGGCACCGACGCCACCGTCCTCGTCACCGGCGAATCCGGCACCGGCAAGGAGCTCATCGCCCGCGCCATCCACGAGGCGAGCCGCCGCCGGGACCGGCCGCTGATCCGGGTGAATTGCGCGGCGATCCCGCGTGAACTGTTCGAAAGCGAGTTCTTCGGCCACGCAAGGGGCGCCTTCACCGGCGCCCTGCGCGACCGGGTCGGGCGCTTCGAACTCGCCGATGGCGGCACCCTGTTCCTCGACGAGGTCGGCGAAATTCCCATCGACCTGCAGGGCAAGCTCCTGCGCGTGCTGCAGGAGCGCCAGTTCGAGCGGATCGGCGAGGAGCGGACCCGCCTCGTCGACGTCCGTCTCGTGGCCGCCACCAACCGCGACCTCAAGGCCGAGGTGAAGCGGGGGCGCTTTCGCGAGGATCTCTATTTCCGCCTCAACGTGTTTCCCATCGCGGCCGTGCCCCTGCGCGAGCGGCCGGAGGATATTCCCCTCATCGCCCAGCACTTCCTGAAGGGCGTGGCCCGGCGGCTCGCCATGCCCGACCTGCGTCTCACGGAAGGCGATGTCCGCCGCCTCGCGCGCTACGACTGGCCCGGAAATGTCCGCGAGCTGGAGAACATCGTCGAGCGGGCAGCGATCCTGGCCGTGCGCGGGCGGTTGCGGTTCGACCTGCCCGAGGCCGAGAGCCCTGGTCCCCTCGAGGGCAGGCGCCCGCAGGGCGAGGTCTCACCTGGCCTCACCCCCGCCACCGAGGCCGAGCGAAGGGCGCGCGACCGGGCCGATATCTCCGCCGCCCTGGTCTTGAGCAAGGGCCGCGTCTTTGGGGCCGGAGGGGCGGCCGAACTGCTCGGCGTCAAGCCGACGACGCTCGCCTCCCGCATCAAAGTGCATGGCCTGACGGGTGTAGGCCGCTCTAACGACAAAGCTCGGTTCTAGTCGATCAACTCGTCCTGCGTGTATCTCGGATGGTTCGAGTTGTTGATGTAGGATATTGAATCGAATTTTCTCGATTGTGAAAGCTTCGCTTGAAGAGTCGCCAGCATAAAAGTGCTCAACACAAAAAGGGATGTGATGAGCGAGAGGCGGTCGGAGGCGCGATACAAGGTCATCCTGCCAGCTCTTTGCTGGGGGCGGCATCGGCAGAATTTTTATGCGGTCACCGACGATCTCTCCTCGGACGGCATTCGTTTCAAGTCATCGGTCGTGCCCGCCGTCGATGAGCGACTGACCTGCAGTATCCGCCATGCCGGATCCCTCGAAGCCATCGTCGTTCGAGCGGAGGCCGCTTCCTTCGCCATCCGCGTTCTCAGCGCCGACCATCCCCTCGGGCTCGTGGTGCAGAGCCTCCTCAGCGTCGCCAAATCGCAGAATCCACAGCCTCTGGTGACACGCATCCATCCGCGTATCGTGCCGGAGATCCAGGACGTGCTGGTCACGACCGAGGCCGGATCGATGCTTCCCGGCCGTGTCATCAACATCTCGGCATCGGGTGTGGCCGTTTCCATGGAGGAGCCCCTCGACGTCGGCACGCTGATCGTCATCGGAAACACCAGAGCCAAGGTCGCCCGTCGGTTCGACAACGGCATCGGCGCGTCCTTTCTCTCGCCGCTCCACGAAGACGCGGTCGGCCCGCATGTCGTGCTCTGATCGCGGTCTCAGGGCTGTGCGGCGGCGCCGTTCGACCAGGGTGCTGCCGCGAACCGGCTTGTCAGGAAGGCGATGAGCGCAAGCACGCGGGCCGGGCGCGGGTCTCCCGGCGGCGTGACCAGATGCAGGGCGATGGGCGGAAGCTCCCATCCATGCAGCACCCGTTCGAGTCGCCCGGCCCGAAGATCCTCCCAGACCATGAAATCCGGTTGGACTGCGAGGCCGAGCCCGGCGCGAAGGGCGGGAGTCAGGGCGTCGGCATTGTTGGCCCGCAGCGGCCCGGCGGGAAGGATGACCGCCTCCTCGCCCTCGCGGCTCGTGAAGATCCAGCGGTCCGGGCTCGGCAGATAGGCGTAGCCGAGGCAGGCGTGGCGGGCGAGATCGCGCGGATGCTCCGGCCTGCCATGCCGGTCGAGATAATCCGGCGACGCAACGAGGGCGCGGTTCACAAGGCAGAGGCGCCGCGCCCGCAGGGAGGAATCCGCCAGCGCGGCGATGCGCAGGCCGATATCGAAGCCCCCGCCCACGAGATCCACGAGGGCATCGCTGAAATGGAGGTCCACCGAGACCTCCGGATACTGACTCAGGAAATCCGGAAGGATCGGGGCCACGTGGAGGATCCCGAACGACATGGGGGCGGCCAGCCTCACCATGCCGCGCGGAACCGATGACGAGGCCGTGGCCTGGGCTTCCGCCGCTTCGCCCTCCGCGAGGATGCGCGCGGCGCCGTCCCGCGCCGCATGGCCCATCTCCGTCAGGGCGATCTTGCGCGAGGTCCGGTGGAACAGGCGGCCGCCGATCCGGGCTTCCAGGCGGGTGATCGCCTTCGAGACCGTGGCCTTCGACAGCCCGAGTTCATCCGCCGCCCGCCCGAAGGACCCTCTCTCGGCGACCTTCGCGAAGATCGCCCAGGCTTCGAAATCCGGCAGTTTCATATGCGCATTTCCAGAAACGATAGGTTTCCATCGTTTCTGTTTTCATGCGGCATGCCAAGCCCCAGATTGTCGTCATCACGAAGCGGCGCGGTGGCCATCCACCGGCCAGCGCGTCCGGGAGACACGATCATGTCCGATAACGGCCTGCACCACGTCACCGCCTATGCCGGCGACATCCAGCGCAACCTCGATTTCTATCGCCGCGTTCTTGGCCTGCGCCTGGTGAAGAAGACCGTCAATTTCGACGATCCCTCGACCTATCACCTCTATTACGGCGACGAGGCCGGCCACCCCGGCACGATCCTGACTTTCTTTCCCGTCGCCCATGCCGCGCGGGGACGGGTCGGGATCGGCGAGACGCAGGAGACCGCCTTCCGCGTTCCCCGCGCCTCCATCGGCTGGTGGACCCACCGGCTGATCGAGAAGGGCGTCGACCACGACGCCCTGGTCCAGCTCTTCGGCGAGCCGGTCCTTCGCCTGCGCGATCCCGACGGGATGGTGCTGGCCCTGGTCGGGGTCGACGAGGCCACCGAGGGGGCGCCTTCCTGGACCGGTGCCGAGGTTCCGGCCGAGCACGCCATCCGGGGCTTCCACGGCGTCACCCTGCTCCTCAAAGAGGCGGAGCCGACGGCGCGGATCCTCACCGGGGTGTTCGGCTTCTCCGAGGCCGGGCGCGACGGGGCGATGACCCGCTACGCCAATGGTAGCGGCGTCGGTGGGTTCGTCACCCTCCGGGCGGTGGGCGAGTTCCTGCGCGGCCGGCCCGGTGCCGGCTCGGTCCATCACATCGCCTTCCGGGCGAAGGACGATGCCGAGCAGGCCGCCATGGTGGCCGATCTCACCGGCACCCATGGCCTGCAGGTGACCGAGCAGCGGGACCGCGCCTATTTCCGCTCGGTCTACTTCCGCGAGCCCGGCGGCGTGCTGTTCGAGATCGCCACCGACATCCCGGGCTTTGCCATCGACGAGCCGGCCGAGACGCTGGGCGAGGCGCTCAAGCTCCCCGCCTTCCTCGAAGCGCACCGCGCGCGGATCGAGGAGGTTCTCCCCGTCATCGCCTGACATGGCCGCCCCTCCGCGAGGAGGGGCGGTTCCCACGCACTTTTCGCGAGGCCGTCATGACCAAGCTGTCCTTCACTCACCGTTTCGAGGCCGCGACCGTGGCCGGCTCGCCTCCGCTCCTGCTGCTCCACGGCACCGGCGGCGACGAGAGCGACCTGCTGCCCCTGGGTCGCGCCGTCTCGCCGGGCTCCGCCTTGCTGTCGCCGCGCGGAGCCGTCCTGGAGAACGGCATGCCGCGCTTCTTCCGCCGACTCGCCGAGGGTGTCTTCGACGAGGCCGACCTCCGGCGTCGTGCGCGGGAGCTCGCGGATTTCATCGCGGAGGCCCGTGAGGCCTACGGAATCGCCGCTCCGGTGGCGCTCGGCTTCTCCAACGGCGCCAACATCGCCGCCGCCCTTCTCCTGCTTCATCCGGGCGTGCTGGCGGGAGCGGCGCTGCTCCGGCCGATGATGCCGCTGGCGGAGCCGCCCGTTCCCGACCTGACCGGCACGCCCGTGCTGATGCTGTCGGGCATGGCCGATCCGATCGTGCCGGCCGAGAACGCCGCGCGTCTCGCCGGAATCCTCGGCCGGGCCGGGGCGGATGTGACGCACGACATCCAGCCGGCCGGGCACGGGCTCGGCCAGGCCGACGTCACGGCGGTTCAGGCGTGGATGGCCCGGATGGTCGAGGGGGAGCGCGCGGAAGCGAGGCTGCTTCGGTAGACCGCCTCGATCCCGTCGAGATGCCGGTCGAGGGTCAGCGGATCGGCCCAGAACAGGTCGTAGGCCGCATCCGACATCCGGCGCGCCTCCGCGTCGTTGGAGAGACGCATGAGGGCGGCGGCGAGGGAATCCGGTTTGCCGGACGCGAACCAGAGACCGTTGACGCCGTCCTCCACCGCTTCCCGTCCGGCGCAGATGTCGCTGACGATCACCGGCGTCCCCGCCGCCAGGGATTCGAGTACGGTGAGGGGCTGGCCCTCGTACCAGACCGAGGGGAAGACGAGGGCGCGGGCCGCGCGCATCAGCGCTTTGACCTCGGCCGGGTTCTTCCAGCCGAGGAAGCGGGCCTCCGGATAGTCCGACTCCAACTGCGCCCGCTGCGGGCCGTCGCCGATGAACACGGCCGTCTGCCCGGCGAGGCGGGCGGCCTCGGCGAAGACGTTCGCGCCCTTCTCGGGCGAGACCCGCCCGACGAAGACGATGTCGCCCAGAGGCCGATCCGCTTTCCGCCCGAGGGGCTCCGCGTCCACGGGGTTCGAGACCTCGAAATAGCGTGTCCGTTTCGGCAGGTAGGGGGCGAGAACGGTCTTCTGCAGCCGACTGATGGTGATGACGGTGGCCGCGCTGCCCACCAGCCCCGACCCCCGCATCAAGGCATGGCGGCCGACCCGCATCAGTTTGCGGGCATAGCTCCGGGAATCGCAATTGTAGGCGATGCAGGCGGGCGAGAGCGGGGTGCGGTGGCAGGCGGCCGAGATCGGGTAATCGTAGAAGCCGCCATTGGGGCAGGCGAGATAGTATTCGTGCATGGTGAACACCACCGGCACCCTCGTCGCCTTGAGCACCGGCCCGATGGAGGGCGACAGGGCCTTGGCCCAGCCATGGACGTGGACGACGCTGTCTTCCGGATCGTAACCGGAGAGGAGCGCTTGGAGGCGGAGCGCCGCTGGCCGGTTCCAAAGCCATTGCACGCCGAAACTGGCGAGCGAAGTCGTGAGCGCCACGTCGGTCTGGCCAAGCACGATCACCTCGATACCGGCGGCCGCCAGACGCGGATCGGCCGGGCCGACGGCTGCGAAGAACACGACGCGGTGGCCGCGCCTCGCGAGGCCGAGGGCGCTCTCGATGGCGACTTTCGCCTGCCCACCGTTGATGAAGGCGTGATCGGCGACGATGATGACATTCATGACCGCATCGGACCGGGTGATGGTCATTTACGCGCGATGACGAAAGCGAAGCTCGTGAAGGTCCGCCAGTCGCGGCTCCGGGCGAGGCGGGTGAATGCGTCGTCGATCTGGCGCAGGCCGGGCAGCTTGTGGAAGTAGCTGTAGCCGTAGAACGGCAGCACGACGATCTCGCGAAAGCCGATCTCCTTCAGGAGCGGCACGATCACCGCCTCGCTGCCCCGGCAGTAATTGTAATGCGCCGGGAATTTCGGGTTGCCGCCATCGTCCCTGCGGTCCGGGAACAGGGTGTGGAGCACGGCGCGCGACAGGGCCTCCGGCATGAGCTGGTTGGCGACGAAGGGCGGGGCGAACAGGGTGGGAAAGAAGCTGAGCGCTGCGCCGCCCGGGGTTAGAAGGCCATGGATGTTGCGCCACATCTGCGCCACGTCCGGCACATGCTCCATCACCATCGAGCAATAGGCGAAGTCGAACCGGTTTCGGCCGATGGTGTCGAGGGTGGAAGGCGAGGCGATGTCGCAGCAGAGTTTCGAGAATTCGGGAGGAGCGAGATCGAGCTCCTTCTGCGAGATGTCGTTGATCGTCACCTTGATCCCGTGACGCAGCAGTTCGGGCGGCTGGAAGACCGGGTCGCGCCCGCCGCCGATCTCGAAATGGTCGCGAAGGTCGTACTCGTTTGTGAGGGCGACGATCGTGTTCTTGTAGTTCTCCCAGCTCCAGTTCCAGTCGGGCGAATAGCCGAGGTCGTGCGCGATGGCGCGAATGTCGCGCGGGGCCACCAGCGTGCGTGTCGCCGACGCCTTGGGGGTGGTCGGATCCGGGTTCGCACTCGTCATGCTCATCGCGATGCGCGCCTTCTGAAGCGGTCGAGCCGCGTTGCAGCAGTGAGGGCTGCCTATCTGACAACGAGCCTAAAGCGTACCCGGTTACGGAGATCTCACGGTCTTCCGGGCGGTCAATGAATTTCGAAGGCAGCCTTAACGGCCCATGGCCTTAATCGCGCCATCATGGACCGTTGTTCAGGGTGGGCCGGTCGTCTCGGCGCGGTAACTCACCCGCGTCTTCCGACGATGGCCTTCCGAAGGATGCCACGCCTTGCTTCTCCCCGCGCGACGCCATCGTCTTCGTGACGAGCCAGACCGGGGTGACGCCTGATGCTACCGCCGCACCGCTGGTTCTGGATGCTCATTCTCGTCGCCTGCAGCGGCGCCGGGCTCCTCTACGACCTTCTGTTCGCCAACGGCGCCTCGCCGCTGGCCGGGGTGATCTATGGCCTCGCGGTGGGGGCGACCACCCTCGCCTTCGACCGTGGCCTGATCTTCGGCGGCCTTCAGGCGCGCCTGCGCCAGTTGCCGGCGAAGATCTACGTGCTCACGGCCGAGCTCGCCTATGTCCTGATGATCGCCAGCGGCATCGCGCTCGGGGGCCTCGTCGTCTGGGCCCTGGGCCTGACCGGGGACGCGCTCAAGGACGCCGTCAAGATCACGCCTCGGGTCCTCGCCTACTCGCTGGCGGTGTCGGCGATGCTCGTCTTCGTCATCCGCATGCGCGATCTCATCGGCGGCGAGGTGTTCGTGAACTTTCTCGTCGGCCGCTATCACAAGCCGGTGCGCGAGGACCGCATCTTCCTCTTCCTCGACGTCGTCGGCTCCACCGCCTTCGCCGAGACCCATGGCGACCTGAAGGCCCAGGCCTATCTCGGCGCGGTCTTCGCCGCCCTCGCCGAGCCCGTGCGCCGCAACCACGGCTCCACCGACGATTACATCGGCGACATGGCCATGATCACCTGGCCGATGGAGCGGGGCCTCAAGGACGGGCGCTGCGTCGCCTGCGTGTTCGACGTCCTCGACAGGATCGAGGCCGAGGCGTCGATCTGGCAGGCCCGATTCGGCGTCGTACCCCGTTTGCGGGCGGCGCTGCATGGCGGATCCATCGTCACGGCCGAAGTCGGGGTCGACCGACACAAGATCGCGTATTTCGGCGACACGGTGAACGTGACTTCGCGGATCGAGGCCCTGTGCCGGCCCCTGGGCACCGAGATCCTGATTTCGGACGATCTCCTCGCCCGCCTTCCGCGCCTGCCTGATGGCATCCGCGCCCGCTCGCTCGGCGCCCACGCCCTGCGTGGCCGGGGCCAACCCCTGGCCGTCTCGACTCTGGAGCGGGTGGTTCCGGCGCTCGAGGAGGCCGAGGGCGGACGGAGCGTGGCCGCGCCCTTGTCCGCGCCCTTGGCGGCGTCCGCGTGAGCGAGCCGGCCGCCGACCGTTCGATCGTCGTCTACATCGACGCCGATGCCTGCCCGGTGAAGGACGAGACCTACCGGGTCGCCGGCCGCTACGGCCTGCATGTCTACGTGGTGGCGAACAGCTTCATCACCCTGCCGCGGGAACCCTGGATCGAGCGCGTCGTCGTGAGCGATCGTTTCGACGCCGCCGACGATTGGATCGCGGAGCGCGCCCGGCCGGGGGCCGTCGTCGTCACCTCGGACGTACCCCTTGCCAGCCGCTGCGTGAAGGCCGGCGCCGAGGTGCTCGCGCCGACCGGGAAGCCCTTCAGCGAGAGCGGAATCGGCCTCGCCCTCGCGACCCGCAACCTGATGCAGGACCTACGCGAGGCGGGCACGGTCACGGGCGGCCCGCGACCGTTCTCGGCCCGGGACCGCTCGGCCTATCTCGGCGCGCTGGATCGGACCGTGATGCGGCTCAAGCGGGGCGGCTTCGGCTGAGGTTCGCCCTGTCCCGAGCCGCGTCCGGGATTCGTTTCGGCTTCGTCACGAGCCGTTCCCCATGGCCTCGCCGAAGGACTGGACCAGCCTGTCCTCCAGCCGACCCTTCATGTCCGAGAGGATCGCCATGGCGACGGCGTTCGGCATGGCCGGCTTGTAGGCGCGTTTCTCGGTCAGCGCCGAGTAGATGTCGCAGATCGTCATCAGCCGCACGGTATCGCCGATGGAATCCCCGCTGAGGCGGTCGGGATAGCCCGAACCGTCGAGCATCTCGTGATGATGCCGCACGGCGCCGAGGGTGAGGGCATCGCAGCCGGCCGCTTTCAGCTTCTCGTAGCCGATGACCGGATGCGTGCGCATGACCGTCATCTCTCCTTCGTCGAGCCGGCCCGGCTTGTTGAGGATCGCCAGCGGAATCCGGGCTTTCCCCAGATCGTGGAGCAAAGCGGCGCGGACGAAGTGATTGCGGTCGCTGGCCGAGAAGCCGAGGTGAAGCGAAAACTTGGCGGCAACGCCTGCCACCAGCAGGCAATGCTGGTAGGTGGCGTCATCATGCGTCCAGACCCGGTCGAGCCAACGGGTCAACCCGCCGTCGCGAACCGCTTCGATGATCGGTTCGAGGCTGGCATCGACCTGTGCCAGAGCGACCGGGCCATTCGACCGGGCGCCATCGAACAGGCGGGTCAGGACTTCGGTGGCCCGTGCCACGCCGCGCTCGATGCTCCGCACCGGCCTGTCCGCACGGTCCTGGATCACCTGCGTCATCATCGTGCGGGCGACCATGGCGGGGGGCGTGTGCGCCGAGAGGCAGCACGTCGCGCCGAGGTTCTTGGCGTCGCGTAGGCCGTTCTCGCTCGTGTTGCGCAAGAGGCAGATGATGGGAACGTCCGCGCCGTTGAGCTTCGCGAAGGCCCGGCGCATGGCGGTCACGGCGTCGCGCCGAGCGAGGGTCACATCGGATATCGCACCAATCGTCTCACGCGTGATGTCGAAGGCCGCATCGAACCGGACGACCTTGCAATCCGCTACGAGGCTCAGTTCGCCGCGCAAGATCTCGCTGCTGTCCGGCCGGTCTGTGATTAATAGGACTGTCCCATCCAGCATTCGCACTAAGCCCGAGATCCGGCGATACCCGCGGGTTCGTGATAATTTGCAAACATGGAAAGAAGCTTAATCCAGTCATGATGCATAATGATAAAAGTACAAAGTGACATTCGACAGGGCGTGACCTACTGAGCGTGCAACTTGAGATGTGTCGAAATGGAGGTTGCAGCTTCATTCGCCGCTCTCATACCTTCTTCATAGGCTCCACCGGCGGTTCCCCATTGCAGGCGGGACAGCGCCTCCCCGGCGAACCAGATCTTGTTGCCCAGCGATGCCTGAAGTTGCGTCCGTGCCGGAGCATGTCCGGGCGGGACCACGGCCCATGAACCGAGCGACCAGGGGTCGTGGCGCCACTCGCTGATGGCCGGAATGGAGAGATCGTGCAGGGCGCGATGGCCGACATGGTCCGCCAGGACAGCGCGCACGAGGCGCCGGACGGAATCCGGGTTCCGGCCACGGGCATCCAGGGCCTGGGTCATCGGCGTGTCGAGTTCGAACAGATGAAACGGCGTCCCATCCACCCGTGTGAGCAGTCCGGGAGGTTTGTGGCGTCCGCCCGTCAGGGCGGCGAGCCGGTCGCGCCCGAGGAAGGGTGCGGACGGCCAGTGCAGCACGGCGTGTTCGTAGATCCCGCTGGAGAACCCGTCGATGGCCGCGCGCGTCTCGGGCGGCAGGGACGGGGTGAAGAGCGGTGCTGCGCGCAGCACCATCATCGGGATCGTCACGATCACCGCCGCGGCCCGCCGCACCGATCCGTCCGCCACCTCCACGGTGACACCGGTTCCCGACCAGTCGATGCGCACGACCGGCGTGTTCAGGGCGATGGGAAGCCCCTGCGCCAGACGGGCGAGATAGCCGCCGAAGCCGCCGGCGATGAAGTAATTGTCGCTGTATTCCATGCTGGGGAAGTCGTGGAGGGAGATCTCCGTGAGGGGGCGCCCGGAGACGAGGCCGTGGACGAGGGCGATGCGTTCCGCCCAAGGGCCCAGACCGGGCGGGAGGGCACTGGACGCCGGGCGGTCGGGGCCTTCGAGGCCGGCCTGGCCGGTCAGGGCGCGATCGGCCACCGAGAAGGCACGGGCATGGGCCGCGACTTCCGCCCGGCGCCCTTTCCGGCCCGATACGAGCAGGTGTCCCTCCTGCGCGGCGACCCGCAGGGGCTCGCCACGCGCCTTGCCCAGGCGAACCAGCGGATTGATCGGTCCGGCATGGAGCCAATGCCCGCCGAGATCCACCGGGTGGCCGCGCAGCATCGTGGTGATCAGCCGACCGCCGATCCGATCGCGCGCTTCCAGCACCGCCACCGAGATGCCCCGCTCCGTAAGGGTCCGCGCCGCGGCGATGCCGGCGGCGCCCGCGCCGACCACGATCACATCCGCGTGGTCGGACAGCGGTGCGAGGCGCGGCGCGATGCTCTGCCGCAAGTGGCTATGGGCGGGACGGGGTGTGGGGACCATGCGGAGGGCTGTTTCCGGGGGATGTCCGTGATCGGCGAAGCGGGGGAGAGTGCGTGGTGATTCTCTACCAGCCGTTACGGTGGGAGAACATTACACGGACTCGTGTGAGGCTCGTCGTTCATGTCGCATCGCTGGAGAGGCCATGCCGCACCGCGAAAAACCGGCCGGGGTTGCGCCGCAGCGCAGGCGACGCCAGAACCCGGCGCTGACGGCCGGGCCTGTCCGGGCACCCGTCTTCCCTCGTGCGGAACAAGGATTCGGCCGCCATGCTCATTCAGGCTGCCTACGCTGCCCTCAGGCAGGTGCTTTCGCCGCCTCTGCGCGCCATCCTGTGGAAGTCGCTCGCCCTGACGATCGGGCTTCTCATCCTGATCTGGGCCGGCCTCACCAAGGCGATCGACTGGTTCCTGGCGAACCATCATCTCTCGGCGAGTTATCCGTTCCTGGATACCCTGGCGGTCTTCTTCGCCGGCGCCGGCCTGTTCATCGGCCTCGCCTATGTCATGCCGGCGGTCTCGATCCTGGTCGCGGGCTACTTCCTCGACGACGCGGCGGCCATCGTGGAGCGCACCGATTTTCCGGGTGACGCCCCGGGCACGGCACTGCCGATCGGCTCGGCGATGCTCTACGCCTTGCGCTTCGCGGGGCTCGCCCTGCTGGTCAACCTCGTGGCGCTGATCCTGTTCTTCGTGCCGGGCGTGAACCTCGTGGCGTTCTTCCTCGCCAACACCTACCTGCTCGGACGCGAGTATTTCGAACTCGCCGCCGGGCGCTTCCGGCCCATGGCGGAAGCGGGGGAGATGCGCCGGCATTTCGGCATGACCACCATGACAGCCGGCGCCATGCTGGCGGGGCTGATGGTGGTGCCCGTCCTCAACCTGCTGACGCCGCTCTTCGGCATCGCCCTCATGGTGCATGTCCATAAGGGATTGAGCCGCAAGGCTGCCTTGACCGGACCGGATCCGCGCAAGCGGCTCGGATAATGCCCCGTTCAGGGCAGGTCGTCGCCAAAATCCGAGGTCGAGATCGGAGTTGTAGGGCCTGCCCTTGGCCGAAGGCTCTCGGCTACTCAATGTTCCGACCTGCCTCGTCGACCACACAGATGGCGGTCTCTTCAAGGGGGACGTAAATCCGGGAAGGGTGCGTCATGGCTGACCTTTCCTGATGTCGTGGAGATTCAACCGCGCCCACGATCTCACATCTCGATAGGAGCAGCCGCCTTCAGCGGACCCGCGGCCGGACCCCAATCACCGCGTCTGTCTAAGTAATGGCTTCGCGCGTCGGGATTGGCATGGGAGTTTTGACGGTCATGTCACTTGCTTTGGGTTCACTTCCCGGCCTTCGCCAGCTCGAGGAAGTTGCCGATGGTGCAGATACATCGCTCATGCGCCCCAGATCTTGTCGAGGCCTCGGGGTAGGAACCGGCGCGAGCCTCGGGTCTGCTCGATCTACCCAAACACGCGCTCGACCACCTGCTTCCTGCGGCCGCCCGCCGCTTAAACCGCGCCGTCATCGCACGCATCGGGGACGTCTTCGTCAGCTTCCGGCGACCGGCCCCATCCGTCTCGCCGTGACACCCCCGCCCCGGAGCCAGATGGGTTATGATCCGCGGCTCCTGCAGCCCGACGAGGTTCGCCTCCTTGGCATCGCCAGCATCCTCAATCGTGCAGCGACGACAGGAACTGACGCAGCTCGGGCGTCTTGGGAGCGCCGAACACCTCCGCGGGCGGGCCGATCTCGTGGACCAGCCCTTGATGCATGAAGATCACCCGGTCGGCGACCTTGCGGGCGAAGTTCATCTCGTGGGTGACCATCAGGAGGGTCATGCCCTCCTCGGCCAGCGATTCCACCACCCGCAGAACCTCGCCGACAAGTTCGGGGTCCAGCGCGCTGGTGATCTCGTCGCAGAGCATGATCGCCGGGTCCATGGCCAGCGCCCGGGCGATGGCCACGCGCTGCTGCTGGCCTCCGGAGAGTTTGTCCGGCATCGCGTCGAACTTCTCCGCCAGACCCACGCGGGCGAGGAGCTGGCGGGCGCGGGCCTCGTTCTCGGGTCCCCCGCGCTTCTTCACGAGGTGCGGCGCCAGCATGACGTTGCGCCCCACCGAGAGGTGCGGGAACAGGTTGAAGTTCTGGAAGATCATGCCGACGCCCTGGCGAAGCTCACGCATGGCCTTGGCGTTGTCGTAGAGCAGGTGCCGGCCGTCGACGATCAGCGAGCCGTGCTGGAACACCTCCAGGCCGTTGATGCAGCGCAGGAGCGTACTCTTGCCGGAGCCGCTCTTGCCGATGATCGCCAGCACCTCGCCGCGCGCCACGTCGAGGTCGATGCCGCGCAGGACCTCGTGGGTGCCGTAGGATTTGCGCAATGCCGTGATCCTCAGGATCGGGGCGCCGACCCGGGTGTGGGGCGTACCGGCGAGGCCGCCCGTCGGCAGCGGCTCGGGAACGGCATTCATGCGAGTTTCCTTTCGAGGACACGGGCATAGAGGCTGATGGGGAAGCACAGGGCGAAGTACATTGCCGCCACGCAGGCATAGGTCAGCATCGGCTCGTAAGTGACGTTGGCGATCATGCCGCCGGCCTTCGTGAGTTCCACGAAGCCGATCACCGAGGCGAGCGCCGTGCCCTTCACCACCTGGACCAGGAAGCCCACCGTGGGCGCTACCGCGATCCGCAAGGCCTGGGGCAGGATGATGTGGCGGAACTGCTGGCCGAAGCTCAGCGCCAGACTGGCGGAGGCTTCCCACTGCCCGCGCGGGATCGCGGCGACGCAGCCGCGCCAGATCTCGGTCAGGTAGGCGGAGGCGTAGAGGGTCAGCGCCACGCAGGCCGCGAGCCAGGCGGAGGTGTTCACCCCCACCATCGCAAGGCCGAAATACAGAAGGAACAGCTGCATCAGCAGGGGCGTGCCCTGGAAGAGCTGCACAAAGGCGCCCACGCCGCGCTCAAGGACGCGTCGTCCCGAGAGCCGCAGGAGCAGGAGGCCAAGGCCGACGATCGTGCCCCCGAGGAAGGCGATCAGGGAGAGCGCCACGGTCCAGCGCGCGGCGAGGAGCAGGTTACGGACGATGTCCCAGAGGGTGAATTCCGGCATGGCGACCTCCTACCGGCCGAACAGGAAGCGCGGCCCGGCCCAGTTGAGCAGGTTGCGTACGAGGATCGCGAGGGCGAGGTAGATCAGGGTGCCGACGATGTAGGCTTCGAAGGCCCGGAAGTTCCGGCTCTGAATCAGGTTGGTGGCGTAGCTCAGTTCCTCCGTCGAGATCTGGCCGCAGACGGCCGATCCCAGCATGACGATGACGATCTGGCTCACCAGGGCAGGCCAGACCTTCTTGAGGGCCGGGGGCAGCACTACCCGGGTGAAGACCTGCGCCCGGGTCAAAGCGAGGCTCTCTGCGGCCTCGATCTGCCCGCGCGGCGTCGCCTCGATGCCGGAGCGCAGGATCTCGGTGGCGTAGGCCCCGAGGTTGATGGTCATGGCGAGGATCGAGGCCAGGGCTGGCGACAGCCGGATGCCGAGTTCCGGCAGGCCGAAGAAGATGAAGAACAGCTGTACGATGAAGGGCGTGTTGCGGATCAGCTCGACATAGGCGCCGGCGAGCCAGCGCAGCGGACGCGGCCCGCTGGCCCGCGCCCAGGCGCAGAGAATGCCGATCATTCCCCCCAGCAGGGTGGCGACCGCCGTCAGGCCGATGGTCCAGGCCGCCCCCCGCACGAGCAGGGGCCACTGGGCGAGAATGCTCGCGAAGTCGAGTTGCAGCGGCATGGACGGTCGGGGACCCCGGCAGGCGGCGTGAGCGAGAGCCGGCCCAGCGGGACGGCCCTCGGCGGACGGGCGAGTTTCAGAGCGGCAGGTTATCTAGGGCGGGTTCTACAGGGGGAGGTCGCCGGTCCCGCGCTTCAGCCATTTCTGCGAGAGGGCTTCGAGGGTGCCGTCCGCCTTGGCGGCCAGGACGATCTCGTTGACCTTCTTCAGGAGAGCGCCCTCGCCCTTGGCGATGCCGACGAAGCATGGGCTGTCACGTAGCAGCAGCTTGTACTCGATGCCGAGATTAGGGCTCTTGCGGCTGAGCACGCCGATATTCGAGACGCTGGTGGCGATGACCTGGGTCTGCCCGGCCGCGAAGGCGGCGGTGGTGGCGGCCTGATCCTCGAAGCGCTGGATCTGGGTGGAGGCGGGGGCGACCTTGCCCAGCATCTCGTCCTCCATGGCGCCGCGCGTCACCGCTACGGACTTGCCCGCGAGGTCGTCGAAGCTCTTGATGGGAAGGGATTTCAGCGCGAACACGCCCTGGTAGAAGGGCGCGTAGGCAGCGCTGAAATCGATGATCTTCACCCGCTCCTCGTTCTTGCCGAGCGTCGAGACGATGAGGTCGATCTTCTTCGTCTGGAGGTAGGGGATGCGGTTGGCGCTCACCACCGGCACCAGTTCCACCGTGGCGCCGAGCTTGGCCCCGATGAGGTTGGCGACATCGATGTCGAGGCCGATCGGCTTCAGGTCGAGGCCGACGAAGCCGTAGGGCGGGTAATCGGCCGGCACGCCGATCTTCACGACCTTGGACTTCTCGATCTGCCCGAGCGCCTCCTGGGCCTGAACGCTCCCCATCGACAGCAGGGCGGAACTCAGGCCGAGGGCGAGGAGGAGGCTGCGTTTGGTCAGGGACATCGGCAAATCAAACTCTCTTGGGGAAACGAGCTTTCTTGCAGAGACCGCCGCTGCGAAGACCGCCGCGGGGCATCGGCGATTGCGGGGGCCTCTGCATTCGCGAGGCCTGTGCAATTCTTGTGCACTTGGCAGCGCGGTCGGGGGACAGGGCGTGACGACCGTCAAGCCGCGAGCCCGGACACGTCCTTCGCCGCCGCCCCGGTCAGCGCCGCGAGCAGCAGGTCTACGCCGTCGAGGAGGTCGGCGGTGTCCATGGCCTCGTGCGGGTTGTGCGATCCGTTGGCGTTGCGCACGAACACCATCGCGGCGGGCACGCCGGACCCGGCGAAGACCGCGGCGTCGTGGCCCGCCCCGCTCGGGACGCGCTCCACCGGCGCGCCCCGCGCCGCGCCGGCCGCCTCCAGCCGTGCGATCCAGCCCGCATCCATGGCGGCCGGGGCCGACGTGAGGGCGGCGTCGAAGTCGAAGCTGACGCCCCGGCTCGCGGCGATGCCCCGGCAGGCCTCCTGGAACAGCTGGTCGAACCGCGCCAGCGTGTCCGAATCCTGGCTTCGGATCTCGAAGCTGAACGTGACTTCGCCGGGTATGACCGAGACGGCGTGCGATTGTACGGATGTCGTGCAGATGCCCGCCGTCATCACGAGGTCGACGCCCATCTGGAGCAGCACGCGCCAATGCTCGTCCATGCTCGACAGGAGTTCGGCCACCGCGAGGAGCGCGTCCTTGCGCAGCCAGCGCGGCACCGCCCCGGAATGCCCGGCCTCGCCGACGCAGCGAATGCGGTGGCGGCGGATGTTGCCGCGAATGCCCGTGACCACCGCCGAGGGCCAGCCCCGCGCGATCATCACCGGCCCCTGCTCGATATGGAGTTCGAGATAGGCGGCGATCTCGTGCGGCCGCAGCAACGCTTCGCCCCGCGAGACCGCATCGACATCGACGCCGCTGCGGGCCATGGCCTCGCCGAGGGTGCCTCGGCCGGCGCGATGGGGCAGGGCCAGGGCCGAGGCGGGCAGCCGGCCGAGAAGGGCCAGCGAGCCCGTATAGGCCTTGCCGTACCAGGCGCTCTCCTCCCCGCGCAGGGCCAGGACCCGCAGGGGCGGCGCCAGTCCGGCCCGGCCGCGCAGGCGGTCGAGCACCAGCAGGCCGGCGACGACCCCGGCGAGACCGTCGAAATTGCCGCCCTGCGGCACCGAATCGAGGTGCGAGCCGATCACGACCGGCGGCTCGGAGCGCGCATCCTCGGGCAGTCGCAGCCAGAGGTTCTGGAAGCGATCGCGCTCCGCCGCGAGGCCGAGTTCGGCGGCGAAGCCCTCGATGGCCCGCATCGCCGCCTCTTCGCCCGGGCCGTAGGCCTCGCGGGTGACGCCGAGCCCGTCGCGCGAGAGATCCGCCACCGCGTCGAGGATGCGGTTCGCCAGGTGTAGGGGCCGGCTCACGCGCCGACTCCGCCATGGGCGAGGGACCACGCGACCGGGTCCGCCGTGAAGGCGTCGAGCATCGCTCCGGCCTCCGGACTGAGCTCCCCGGCCTCCCGCAGGGCGGCGAGGAGGTCGCGCCACGTCGTGAGGGCGTGGAGGGCCAGGGCATGCTCGGCCCAGCGCGCGGCGGAATCGGGATAGATCCCGTAATCGACCACGACGAGGACGTCGGCGATCGCGGTTCCGGCCTCGCGCAGAGTCCGGGCCGCCGCGATCTTGGAGCGGCCGTCCGTGGTGACATCGTCGACGAGGAGAAGGCGGGCCTCGTGGGGCAGGCGTCCTTCCAGGCGGGCTTCCTGGCCCCAGCCCATCGGCTTCTTGCGCAGGTAGAGAAGCGGCAGGCGCAGGCGCTCGGCGATCCAGGCCGCGAAGGCGATGCCGGAACTCTCTGCCCCAATGATCGCGTTGACGCCGCTCTCGGCGACAGTCCCGGCGAGGCGCGCGGCCGCGTGATCCATCGCCAGGGTCCGCAGGGCCACATCCGACATCAGCAGGCGGGTGTCGACATAGACCGGGCTCGCCCAGCCGGAGGTGTAGATGAAGGGCTGGCCGGTGGTGAGGCGCACGGCACCGACCTGCACCAGCGCCTGGGCCACCCGCGCGGAGGACGCGGCCGGCTGGAAGGTTGAGGACATCGCGACGTTTTCCGGGAGTGTCGGGGGAAGCGAGGCCGCAACCTAGGCAGGGGCTCGGGGCCCGAGAAGTTCAATCTCCGGCGTCCAGGCATCGCATTCCGCGACGGCTCGGCCGACCGTCGGCCCGCGATGGCGCCGGTTTTGCCTGCCGACACGGCGAACTTCGTCAAGCCGGAAAGCCCCTTCGTGCCGTCGCCGCGCCACTTCCTTCGCCAGCTCGATCTCGGGACGCTGGAGCTGTTCGTGCTGATCTGCGAGACCGGCAGCATCGCGCGGGCGGCCGAGCGCGGGCAGATCGCGGCCTCCGCCCTGAGCCGCCGCGTCGCCGAACTCGAAGCGGTGATCGGCCATCCGCTGCTGGCCCGCCATGCCCGCGGCGTCCGGCCGACCTTCCTCGGCGATCAGCTGCGCCAGGACGCCCTGACGATCCTGCTGAACGTAGAGCAGTTGCGCAGCGACCTCTCCGAATTCGCCGGCGGGGTGCGTGGGCGCGTCCGCCTCAGCGCCAGCGCCTCGGCGGTGGAGCAGTTCCTGCCCGGCGACATGGCCCGCTTCGCGCGGACGCATCCCGACATCCGTATCGACCTGCGCCAGCGCAGCAGCCGCAGCGTGGCGCAGGACGTGATCGAGGGCGAGGCGGATCTCGGCATCTGCGGCGCCTGCGAGCCCGGCCTTCCCTTGTCGGCGCGGCCCTACCGCACCGAGCGCCTCGTCCTGGTGATGCCGCAAGGGCATGCGCTGGGTGTCCGCAGCCACGTGGCCTACGCCGAATCCCTGGATTTCGAGCAGGTCGGCATGCGCGGCAGCAGCACGGTGCAGATCCACCTCAACCGGGTCGCCCGCGAGGCCCGGCGCGCCCTGCGTCAGCGGGTCGAGGTCGACAGCCTCTCGGCCATGTGCCGGATGATCGAGTGCGGCATGGGCATCGGCGTGATGGCCGAAGGTGCCTTCCAGGCCCTGGGCGAGCGCCACCTGCATGCGGCCGAGCTCACCGATGCCTGGGCGGTGAGCGCCCTCAACCTCTATGCCGTCGATTTCGCAGCCCTGTCGGGGCCGGCAATGCGGTTCGTCGAGGGGCTTCTCGCGCCGGAAGCCGTCGCCGATACCAAGCTTCAGTGAGCCATGATCCATGAGTCAGGCTCGCTGAGGCCCTGCGGACGAAAAAACTTTGTGCGGCCGCGTGGGTAAACTGTAATAATTCAAGCTAACGGGACGAGTCTTATTGTAAATTATCTCACATTTGCTTTCGAGTTTTGCTCGTGACGGCTGCATGCTGCGATATGATTTACAACATGGCCTTTATAATTTGTAATCCGTAAAACATTAATTAAGACTTGGCTGATAAGGGCCACTTTTATAAGTACAGATACGATAATTAGTGCGTATATCTGTTTTTTGACTAGAACAGTCCGATAATTCGCAGTAGGGAGGGGCGCCCCAGAAGGCATGGTGCCGACGACCCCATGCCCCCCCCAGGGCCTCGCATTGCATTGGCTCCCGATGTGGAGCCTTCCACGAACCTGAACGAAGGGCGGCCTCGCGATGCGGCGGAGCCGTGGGGATGAGTCATGACGCTGCCGAACTCGACGACCGACGTGACCGACCTGAACAAGGCGACTGGCATCGTCACGACGGCGAGCCGTGCCGGCACGTTGAAGGCGGGCGACACCGTCACCTTCACGCTGGAGACGGAAACGACCGTCACTGTCACGGGCGCGCCGTGGCTGACCCTGAGCAACGGCGCAACCGCCACCTATGCCGGCCTCGACGGGCAAGGGCGCGCGACCTTCACCTATACGATCGCGGCCGGGGAGGACGACGCGAGCCTCACCGTCACCGGCCTCGAACTCAATGGCGGATCGCTGGACAGGCCCGGCCAACTCGGCTTCGTGGCGGCACAGAATGTAGCGGTCGGCTCTGACCCTATGAGTGTGGCGGTCGCCGACGTGAACGAGGATGGCAAGCTCGACATCCTCACCGCGAATATCGGCAGCAGCACGGTTTCGGTGCGGCTGGGCGACGGGGCCGGCGGCTTCAGCGGCGCGACCGACGTATCCGTCGGCTTCGCACCTATCGGCATGACGGTCGCCGACGTGAACGGAGATGGCAAGCTCGACATCCTTACCGCGAATATGGCCGACAATAGCGTCTCGGTGCGACTGGGCGACGGGGCCGGCGGGTTCAGCGGCACGACCGACGTAGCCGTCGGCTCCGAGCCTATGAGCGTGACTGTCGCCGACGTGGACGACGACGGCTATCTCGACATCCTCACCGCGAACAGCGGCAACAGAACGGTTTCGGTGCGGCTGGGTGACGGGGACGGTGGCTTCAGCGGCACGACCGAAATAGCCGTCGGCGCCGACCCCTTCAGCGTGACGGTGGCCGACGTGAACGGCGACGGCAAGCTCGATATTCTCACCGCGAACGGCGGCAACGGTACCGTCTCGGTGCGTCTGGGCGACGGGGCTGGCGGCTTCAGCGGCACGACCAACGTAGCCGTCGGCTCCGACCCCTTCAGCGTGACGGTCGCCGACGTGGACGGCGACGGCGATCTCGACATCCTCACCGCGAACAACGCCAGCGGCACCGTCTCGGTGCGTCTGGGCGACGGGGTCGGCGGCTTCAGCGGCACGACCGACATAGCCGTCGGCGCCACCCCATTCAGCGTGACGGTCGCCGACGTGAGCGGCGACGGCCATCTCGACATCCTCACCGCGAACGGCGACAGCGGCACCGTCTCGGTGCGGTTGGGCGACGGGGCCGGCGGCTTCAGCGGCACGACCGACATAACCGTCGGCGGCCAGCCTCGCAGCGCGACGGTGGCCGACGTGAACGGCGACGGCCGGCTCGACATCCTCACCGCGAACACCGGCGGCAGCAACTCAGCCTCCGTGCTGCTCAACACCTCGATCACCGCGCTGTCCTTCGACCCGGCCAGCGTCTCCAGCGCAACCACGGGCGCCGATACCGACCTGGCCATAGACACCACCGCCCCGGACCTGACCGGCACGCAGACCGTGCTCGCCGACGGCACGGAGGACGTCGCCTACACGGTGACCGAGGCGCAGTTGCTCGAGGGCTGGGCCGATGCGGGCACCGCGATGCTGACCGTGTCGGGCCTGACCTCGTCCAGCGGCACGGTCACGGCGAACCCGGACGGCTCCTTCACCATCAAGCCGGCGGCGAACGCCACGGGTCCGGTGACGCTGACCTACGGCGTCAGCGACGGCACCAACGCCCCGGCCCCCGCGACCCGCAGCTTCTCGCTCACAGCGGTCAACGACGCGCCGTCGTTCAGCGGCGTTGGGACCGGCGCGGTTCTCACCCCGGTCGGCGCCGGCACGTCGGGCGACTTCGGCAAAAGCGTCGTGATCCAGGCGGACGGCAAGATCGTCGTCGCCGGCTATGGCGTGGGCAGCGGTGGCTCTCTCGAGTTCGCGGTGGTGCGCTACAACACGGATGGCAGCCTCGACACCACCTTCGGCACGGGCGGCAAGATCCTCACCCCGGTCGGCACGGAGAACGGCGTCGGTAACAGCGTCACGGTACAGGCGGACGGCAAGATCGTCGTCGCCGGCTGGGGCAGCGGCAGCGGGACCGGCCAAGACTTCGCAGTAGTGCGCTACAACACGGACGGTAGCCTCGACACCACCTTCGGCACGGGCGGCAAGATCATCACCCCGGTCGGCACCGGCACGTCGAGCGATACCGGCAACAGCGTCACGGTGCAGGCGGACGGCAAGATCGTCGTCGTGGGCCAAGGCGCCGGCAGCGGTACCGGCCAAGACTTCGCAGTGGTGCGCTACAACACGGACGGCAGCCTCGACACCACCTTCGGCACGGGCGGCAAGATCCTCACCCCGACCAGCGCCGGCACGTCGACCGATTACGGCAACAGCGTCACGGTGCAAGCGGACGGCAAGATCGTCGTCGCGGGCACCGGCGCTGGTAGCGGGACCGCCAACGACTTCGCGGTGGTGCGCTACAATGCGGACGGCAGCCTCGACACCGGCTTCGGCACGGACGGCAAGATCCTCACCCCGGTCGGTACCGGCACGTCGAGCGACATCGGCTACAGCGTCACGGTTCAATCGGACGGCAAGATCGTCGTCGCGGGCCGCGGCGTCGGCAGCGGTGGCACCGACATCGCGGTGGTGCGCTACAACGCCAACGGCACCCTCGACACCGGCTTCGGCACGGGCGGCAAGATCCTCACCCCGGTCGGTACCGGCACGTCGCCCGACTCGGGTAACAGCGTCACGGTTCAGGCGGACGGCAAGATCGTCGTCGCCGGCTACGGCCAGGGCAGCGACGGCCAAGACTTCGCGGTGGTGCGCTACAACGCCAATGGCAGCCTCGACACCGGCTTCGGCCCGAACGGGACCGGCACGATCCTCACCCCGGTCGGCGCCGGCACCTCGTCTGACCAGGGCTACGGCGTCACGGTCCAAGCGGACGGCAAGATCGTCGTCGCGGGCCAAGCCGCCGGTAGCGGTGGCACCGACTTCGCGGTGGTGCGCTACAACGCGGATGGCAGCCTCGACACCACGTTCAACGCCCCGAGCTCGCTCGGCGGCACGGTGGCGTTCATCGAGAACGGCGCCGCCGTCATCCTCGACAGCGACGTCACCCTCTCCGATACCGAACTCGACGCGCTGCAGAGCAGCGTCGGCGACTATGCCGGCGCCACGCTGACCCTCGCCCGTCAGGGCGGGGCGAATGCGCAGGACACGTTCGGCTTCGCCCCCTCCTCCTTCACGGTCTCGGGCAACAGCCTGCTCGACACGAACGGGGCGGTCTTCGCCACCTTCACCGACGCGGCCGGCACGCTCACCGTCACCTTCACCGGCACGAACGTCGCCACCTCGGCGCTGGCCGACGCGGTGGCGCGCGCCGTCACCTACGCCAACACCTCCGAGGCGCCCGCCTCGTCGGTCACGCTCGCCTGGACGTTCTCGGACGGCAATGCCGGCGCCCAGGGCACCGGCGGCGCCGCGATCACCACCGGCACCACCACCGTCACGATCACGGCGGTGAACGACGCGCCGCTGCTCACCGGCAGCCAGGCGACGCTCGTGGCCGGCACGGAGGACACCGCCTTCATCGTGACGGAGGCCCAGCTGCTGCAGGGCTTCGCTGATCCCGAGGGCGCCGCCCTCGTCCTCTCCGACCTCAGCGTCGACCACGGCACCATCGTCAGCAACGGGGCGGGCGGCTACACCGTCACCCCGGCCGCCGACTACAACGGCCCGCTCGTCATCAGCTACAGCGTCGGAGACGGCGCGGCTTCCATCCCCGCCACCCTGAGCACCACCCTTGAGGCCGTGAACGACGCGCCGGTTCTGACGCAGCCAGTGACGATCGAGGTCGCAGAGAGCGCGGCACCCGGCACGGTGTTCGCCACCCTCGCGGCGACCGACGTGGACGATGCCGACTCGGCGCTGCGCTACACCATCACCGCCGGCAACGCGGATGGGCTGTTCACGATCGATCCCGTCACAGGCGTGGTCACGCTGGCTGCGGGACAACACCTCGACTACGAGACCGCGCCCAGCCATGCGCTGACGGTGGTCGCGACCGATGCGGCGGGCTTGGCCGGTGTCGCCAGAACCCTGATCATCGACGTCACCGACCTGAACGAAGCGACCGGCATCGTCACGACGGCGAGCCGTGCCGGCACGCTGAAGGCGGGCGACACCGTCACCTTCACGCTGGAGACGGAAACGGCCGTCGCTGTCGCGGGCGCGCCGCGGCTGACCCTGAGCAACGGCGCAACCGCCACCTATGCCGGCCTCGACGGGGAAGGGCGTGCGACCTTCACCTATACGATCGCGGACGGGGAGGACGACGCGAGCCTCACCGTCACCGGCCTCGAACTCAACGGCGGATCGCTGGACAGGCCCGGCCTGCTCGACTTCGCGGCGGCACCGAACGTCACGGTGGGCGGCGCGCCAGCGAGTGTGACGGTCGCCGACGTGAACGAGGATGGCAAGCTCGATATCCTTACCGCCAACAACAGCAGCAACACGGTTTCGGTGCGGCTGGGCGACGGGGTCGGCGGCTTCAGCGGCGCGACCGACGTATCCGTTGACTCCGAGCCTATGAGCGTGACGGTGGCCGACGTGAGCGGCGACGGCCATCTCGACATCCTCACCGCCAACAACAGTGGCGGCACCGTCTCGGTGCGCCTGGGAGATGGGGCCGGCGGCTTCAGCGGCACGACCGAAGTATCCGTCGGCTCAGAGCCTGGCAGCGTGACGGTGGCCGACGTGAACGGCGATGGTCATCTCGACATCCTCGCCGCGAGCAGCGGCTACGACACCGTCTCGGTGCGGCTGGGTGACGGCGCCGGCAGCTTCGGCGGTACGACCGACATATCGGTCGGCGCCGCTCCCACAAGCATGACGGTGGCCGACGTGAACGGCGACGGCAAGCTCGACATCCTCACCGCGAACTTCAACGGCAACAGCGTCTCGGTGCGGCTGGGCGACGGGGCCGGCGGCTTCAGCGGCACGACCGACATATCCGTCGGCGCCGATCCCTTCGGCGTGACGGTCGCCGACGTGAACGGCGACGGCAAGCTCGACATCCTCACCGCGAACAACGGCAACGGCACCGTCTCGGTGCGTCTGGGCGACGGGGTCGGCGGGTTCAGCGGCACGACCGGCATATCCGTCGGCTCCGCTCCCTTCAGCGTGACGGTGGCCGACGTGAACGGCGACGGCCATCTCGACATCCTCACCGCGAACAGTGGCAACGACACCGTTTCGGTGCGTCTGGGCGACGGGGCCGGCGGCTTCAGCGGCACGACCGACCTAGCCGTCGGCTCCGAGCCTCGCAGCGCGACGGTGGCCGACGTGAACGGCGACGGCCGGCTCGACATCCTCGTTGCGAATAACGACGGCAGAACCGTCTCGGTGCTGCTCAACACCACGACCACCGCGCTGTCCTTCGACCCGGCCAGTGTCTCCAGCGCGACCACGGGCGCCGATACCGACCTGGCCATAGACGCCACCGCCCCGTCCCTGACCGGCACGCAGACCGTGCTCGCCGACGGCACGGAGGACGTCGCCTACACGGTGACCGAGGCGCAGTTGCTCGAGGGCTGGGCCGATGCGGGCACCGCGATGCTGACCGTGTCGGGCCTGACCTCGTCCAGCGGCACGGTCACGGCGAATTCGGACGGCTCCTTCACCATCACGCCGGTAGCGAACGCCACGGGTCCGGTGACGCTGACCTACGGCGTCAGCGACGGCACCAACGCCCCGGCCCCAGCGACCCGCAGCTTCTCGCTCACGGCGGTGACCGACGCGCCGCTGCTCACCGGCAGCCAAGCGACGCTCCTGGCCGGCACGGAGGACACCGCCTTCACGGTGACAGCGGACGACCTGCTGCAGGGCTTCAGCGATGCCGACGGCACGACGCCCGTCCTCTCCGACCTCAGTGTCGATCACGGCACCATCGTGAGCGACGGGGCGGGCGGCTACACCGTCACGCCGGACGCGAACTACAGCGGCCAGATCACGATCAGCTACAGCGTCGGCGACGGTACGGACAGCACGCCCGCGACCCTGAGCACGGTGATCGCGGCCGTGAACGACGCACCGTCGTTCATCGGTGTCGGAACCGGCGTGGTTCTCACTCCGGTCGGCGCCGACGAGTCGTTCGACATGGCCCGAGGCGTCACGGTCCAGGCGGACGGCAAGATCGTCGTCGCGGGAATTGGCACGGGCAGCGATGGCCCTCCCGATTTCGCCCTGGTGCGCTACAACACGGACGGCAGCCTCGACACGACCTTCGGCACGGCTGGAACTGGCAAGATCCTTACCCCGGTCGGCAGCGTATCGAACGACCAGGGCAACAGCGTCACGCTCCAGGCGGACGGCAAAATCATTGTCGCGGGCTCTGGCGCCGGCAGTGGAACCGGCACCGACTTCGCGCTGGTGCGCTACAACACGGACGGCACCCTCGACACCGGCTTCGGCACGGGCGGCAAGATCCTCACCCCGGTCGGCACCGGGACGTCGACCGACATCGGACAAAGCGTCACGGTGCAGGCGGACGGCAAGATCGTCGTCGCGGGCTACGGCAACGGCAGCGGCGGCACCGACTTCGCGGTGGTGCGCTACAACGCCAACGGCAGCCTCGACACCACCTTCGGCACGGGCGGCAAGATCCTCACCCCGGTCGGCACCGGGACCGGCACGTCGAACGACGCCGGCTACGGCGTCACGGTGCAGGCGGACGGCAAGATCGTCGTCGCGGGCTTTGGCGTCGACAGCGGGACCAGCAACGACTTCGCGGTTGTGCGCTACAACGCCAACGGCACCCTCGACACCGGCTTCGGCCCGAACGGGACCGGCAAGATCCTCACCCCGGTCGGCACCGGCACGTCGAACGATTACGGCCAAAGCGTCGTGATCCAGGCGGACGGCAAAATCGTCGTCGTGGGCTACGGCGCCGGCAGCGGTGGCACCGACTTTGCGGTGGTGCGCTACAACGTAAACGGCAGCCTCGACACCACCTTCGGCACGGACGGGACCGGCAAGATCCTCACCCCGGTCGGCGCCGACAGGTTGTCAGACATTGCCCAAAGCGTCACGGTGCAGGCGGACGGCAAGATCGTCGTCGCGGGCTACGGTACCGGCACCGGCGGCCAAGACTTCGCGGTGGTGCGCTACAACGCCAACGGCAGCCTCGACGCCGGCTTCGGCACGGGCGGCAAGATCCTCACCCCGGTCGGCACCGACACATCGTCAGACCTTGCCTACAGCGTCACGGTGCAGGCGGACGGCAAGATCGTCGTCACGGGCTATGGCCAGGGCAGCGGGACTGGCACTGACGTCGCGGTTGTGCGCTACAATGCGGACGGCAGCCTCGACACCACGTTCGGCCTGCAAAGCTCGCTCGGCGGCACGGTCGCGTTCACCGAGAACGGCAGCAGCGTTCGCCTCGACAGCGACGTCACCCTCTCCGATCTCGAACTCGACGCGCTGCAAAGCGGCGCCGGCGACTATGCCGGCGCCACGCTGACCCTTGCCCGCCAGGGCGGGGCGGACGCGAGCGACACGTTCGGCTTCGGCGCCTCGACCTTCACGGTCTCGGGCAACGACCTGCTCGACACGAACGGGGCGGTCTTCGCCACCTTCACCGACACGGCCGGCACCCTCACCGTCACCTTCACCGGCACGGAGGTGGCCACCTCGGATCTCGCCGACGCGGTGGCGCGCGCCGTCACCTACGCCAACACCTCCGAGGCGCCCGCCTCTTCGGTCACGCTCGCCTGGACGTTCTCCGACGGCAATGCCGGTGACCAGGGCCCCGACGGAGCCGCGACCACTACCGGCACCACCACCGTCACGATCACGGCGGCGAACGACGCGCCGCTGCTCACCGGCAGCCAGGCCATCCTCACGGGGGGCACGGAAGACACCGCCTTCACGGTGAGAGCGGTCGACCTGCTGCAGGGCTTTGCCGATCCCGAGGACACCACCCTCGTCCTGTCCAACCTCAGCGTCGATCACGGCACCATCGTCAGCGACGGGGCGGGCGGCTACACCGTCACCCCGGCCGCGAACTACAACGGCCCGCTCGTCATCAGCTACAGCGTCGGAGACGGCGCGACCTCGATCCCCGCCACCCTGAGCACGACCCTCACGGTCGTGAACGACGCGCCGTCGTTCCTCGGCGCAGGGACCGGCAAGGTGCTCACCCCGTTCGGCACCGGGAGGACGAACGATTTCGGCAAAAGCGTCACGGTGCAGGCGGACGGCAAGATCGTCGTCGCGGGCTATGGCGAGGGTAACGGCACCGGTAGCGATTTCGCGGTGGTGCGCTACAACCCGGACGGCAGCCTCGACACGACCTTCGGTACGGGCGGTAAGATCCTAACCCCTGTCGGCACGTCAGGCGACTACGGCATGAGCGCCACGGTGCAGGCGGACGGCAAGATTCTCGTCGTGGGCCAAGGCGAGGGCAGCGGCGGCACCGACTTCGCGGTGGTACGCTACAATGCGAACGGCAGCCTCGACACCGGCTTCGGATCGGACGGGACCGGCAAGGTTCTCACCCCAGTCAGCACCGGCACGTTGATCGACTTTGGCCGAAGCGTCACGGTGCAGGCGGACGGCAAGATCCTCGTCGCAGGCCGAGCCGAGGGCGGCACGACCGGTTACGACTTCGCCGTGTTGCGCTACAACACGGACGGCACCCTCGACACCGGCTTCGGTACGGGCGGTAAAATCCTCACCACGGTCGGTACCGGCACGGCGGCAGACGAGGCCTACAGCGTCACGGTGCAGAAAGACGGCAAGATCGTCGTCGCGGGCTATGGCACCGTCAGCGGGATCGGCACCGACTTCGCGGTGGTGCGCTACAATGCGGACGGCAGCCTCGACACCGGCTTCGGTACGGGCGGCAAGGTTCTCACCCCGGTCGGCACCGGGACGTCGAACGACCTCGGCCAAAGCGTCACGGTGCAGGCGGACGGCAAGATCCTCGTCGCGGGCCAAGCTTCCGGCAGCGACGGCATCGACTTCGCGCTGGTGCGCTACAACGCGGATGGCACCCTCGACACCACCTTCGGCACGGGCGGCAAGATCCTCACCCCGATCAGCGGCGGCTCCGCGCCAGACTTCGCCTACAGCGTTACGGTCCAGGCGGACGGCAAGATCGTCGTCGCGGGCCAAGGTTCCAGCATCGGTAACGGCGCCGACTTCGCGGTGGTGCGCTACAACGTGGACGGCACCCTCGATACCAGCTTCGGCACGGGCGGCAAGATCCTCACCCCGGTCGGCACCGGGACATCGACCGACGTCGGCCAGAGTGTCACGGTGCAGGCGGACGGCAAGATCGTCGTCGCAGGCTATGGCCAGGGTAACGGCACCGGATACGACTTCGCGGTGGTGCGCTACAACGCGGATGGTAGCCTCGACACCACGTTCAACCTGCAGAGCTCGCTCGGCGGCACGGTCACGTTCACCGAGAACGGCGCCGCCGTCATCCTCGACAGCGACGTCACCCTCTCCGATACCGAACTCGACGCGCTGCAAAGCGGCGCCGGCGACTATGCCGGCGCCACGCTGACCCTTGCCCGCCAGGGCGGGGCGAATGCGCAGGACACGTTCGGCTTCGGCGCCTCGACCTTCACGGTCTCGGGCAACGACCTGCTCGACACGAACGGGGTGACCTTCGCCACCTTCACCGACACGGCCGGCACCCTCACCATCACCTTCACCGGCACGAACGTGGCCACCTCGGATCTCGCCGACGCGGTGGCGCGCGCCGTCACCTATGCCAACACCTCCGAGGCGCCGGCCTCTTCGGTCACGCTCACCTGGACGTTCTCGGACGGCAATGCCGGCGCCCAGGGCACCGGCGGAGCCGCGACCACCACCGGCACCACCACCGTCACGATCACGGCGGCGAACGACGCGCCGCTGCTCACCGGCAGCCAGGCGACACTCCTGGCCGGCACGGAAGACACCGCCTTCACGGTGACGGCGGCCCAGCTGCTTGAGGGCTTCACCGATCCCGAGGGCACCGCCCTCGTCCTCTCCAACCTCAGCGTCGACCACGGCACCATCGTCAGCGACGGGGCTGGCGGCTACACCGTCACCCCGGCCGCGAACTACAGCGGCCAGATCACGATCAGCTACGATGTCGGCGATGGTATGGCCAGCACGCCCGCGACCCTGAGCACGGTGATCGCACCGTTGAACGACGCACCGTCGTTCAACGGTGTCGGAACCGGCGTGGTTCTCACCCCGGTCGGCGCCGGAACATCGTACGATTCCGGCCAAAGCGTCGCTGTGCAGGCGGACGGCAAGATCGTCGTCGCGGGCTATGGCCAGGGTAACGGCACCGGTTTCGACGTCGCGCTGGTACGCTACAACGCGGATGGTAGCCTCGATACGACTTTCGGCCCGGACGGGACCGGCAAGATCCTCACCCCGGTCGGCACCGGTGCGTCGAGCGACGCCGGCTCAAGCGTCACGGTGCAGGCGGACGGCAAGATCGTCGTCGCGGGCTACGGCAACGGCAGCGGCGGCCAAGACTTCGCGGTGGTGCGCTACAACGCGGACGGTAGCCTCGACACCGGCTTCGGCTCGGACGGAACCGGCAAGATCCTCACCCCGGTCAACACCGGCACGTCGGGAGACGTCGGCAACAGCGTCACGATGCAGGCGGACGGCAAGATCGTCGTCGCCGGCTACCGCGCCAATAGCGGCGAAACCGGTAACGACTTCGCACTGGTGCGCTACAACGCGGATGGCAGCCTCGACACCGGCTTCGGTACGGGCGGCAAGATCCTCACACCGGTCGGGACCGGCACGTCGTTCGACCTCGGTTCAAGCGTCACGGTGCAGGCGGACGGCAAGGTCGTCGTCGCGGGCTATGGCGCCGGCGGCGGTGGCACCGACTTCGCGGTGGTGCGCTACAACGCGGACGGCAGCCTCGACACCAGCTTCGGCCCGAACGGGACCGGCAAGATCCTCACACCGGTCGGGGCCGGCACGGGGCAGGACCAAGGCAACAGCGTCACGGTGCAGACGGATGGCAGCATCCTCGTTGCGGGCTACGGCGCCAACGGTGGCAACGGCATTGACGTCGCGCTGGTGCGCTACAAGACGGATGGCAGTCTCGACACCGGCTTCGGCCCGGACGGGACCGGCAAGATCCTCACACCGGTCGGCGCCGGGGCGTCGAGCGACCTTGCCTACAGCATCACGGTGCAGGCGGACGGCAAGATCATCGTCGCGGGCTTCGGCGACGGCGCCGGGACCGGCAGCGACTTCGCGCTGATCCGCTACAACGCCAACGGCAGCCTCGACACCAGCTTCGGCCCGGACGGGACCGGCAAGATCACCACCCCGGTCGGCACCGGCACGTCGCAAGACATTGGTCAAAGCGTCATGGTGCAGACGGACGGCAAGATTGTCGTGGTGGGCCGTGGTGCAGGCAACAATACCGGTAATGACTTCGCGGTGGTGCGCTACAATGCGGATGGCAGCCTCGACACCACGTTCAACCTGCAAAGCTCGCTCGGCGGCACGGTCACGTTCACCGAGAACGGCGCCGCCGTCATCCTCGACAGCGACGTCACCCTTTCCGATGCCGAACTCGATGCGCTGCAAAGCGGCGCCGGCGACTATGCCGGCGCCACGCTGACCCTTGCCCGCCAGGGCGGGGCGAATGCGCAGGACACGTTCGGCTTCGGCGCCGCGGCCTTCACGGTCTCGGGCAACGACCTGCTCGACACGAACGGGGCGGTCTTCGCCACCTTCACCGACACGGCCGGCACCCTCACCATCACCTTCACTGGCACGAACGTGGCCACCTCGGATCTCGCCGACGCGGTGGCGCGCGCCGTCACCTACGCCAACACCTCCGACACGCCTCCGACCTCCGCCACGCTGGTCTGGACGTTCTCGGACGGCAATACCGGCGCCCAGGGCACCGGCGGAGCCGCGACCACCACCGGCACGACCACCGTCACGATCACGGCGGTGAACGACGCGCCGCTGCTCACCGGCAGCCCGGCCTTCCTCCCGGGCGGCCGGGAAGACACCGCCTTCACCGTGACGAAGGACGACCTGCTGCAGGGCTTCACCGATCCCGAGGGCAACACCCTCGTCCTCTCCGACCTCAGCGTCGACCACGGCACCATCGTGAGCGACGGGGCGGACGGCTACATCGTCACACCGGAGGCGAACTACAGCGGCCAGATCACGATCAGCTACAGCGTCGGAGACGGCGACGGCACGGCCAGCACGCCCGCCTTTCTGAGCACGGTGATCGCCCCGATGAACGACGCACCGTCGTTCATCGGTGTCGGAACCGGAAAGGTACTCACTCCGGTTGGCGCCGACGGATCGTCAGACGTCGGCCAAAGCGTCACGGTCCAGGCGGACGGCAAGATCCTCGTCGCGGGCTATGGCGACGGGACCGGCGGCAGCGACTTCGTGTTGGTGCGCTACAACGCGGACGGTAGCCTCGACACCGGCTTCGGCCCGGACGGGACCGGCAAGATCCTCACCCCCGCCGCCCCCGGCACGGCGTCAGACTATGGCCGTAGCGTCGCGCTCCAGACAGACGGCAAGATCGTCGTCGCGGGGTATGGCGTAGGTGCCGACAACCGTTACGACTTCGCGCTGGTGCGCTACGACGCGGATGGCAGCCTCGACACCGGCTTCGGCCCGGACGGGACCGGCACGATCCTCACCTCGGTCGGCACCGGCCTGTCGAGCGACATCGCCTACAGCGTCACGGTTCAGACAGACGGCAAGATCGTCGTCGCGGGCTACGGCGAGGGCAGCGGCGGCCAAGACTTCGCGCTGGTGCGCTACAACGCGGACGGCAGTCTCGACACCGGATTCGGTCCGGACGGAACCGGCAAGATCCTCACTCCGATCAGCGCGGGCACGGCGTCAGATCAGGGCAACAGCGTCACGCTCCAGGCGGACGGTAAGATCGTCGTCGTGGGTTCCGGCTGGGGCAACGGCCAAGACTTTGCTGCGGTGCGCTACAACACGGATGGCAGCCTCGACACCGGCTTCGGCCCGGACGGCACCGGCAAGATCCTCACCCCGGTCGGCGTCGGCACGTCGAACGACGCCGGCTACAGCGTCACCGTGCAGGCGGACGGCAAGATCGTCGTCGCGGGCTACGGCCAGGGCAGCGGGACCGGCTACGACTTCGCACTGGTGCGCTACAACGCGGACGGTACCCTCGATACTGGCTTCGGCCCGGACGGGACCGGCAAGATCCTCACCCCGGTCGGCGCCGGCACGTCGGCCGACATGGCCTACAGCGTCACGGTGCAGGCGGACGGCAAGATCCTCGTCGCGGGCGAAGGCATAGGCAGCGGCGGGCAAGACTTCACGTTGGTGCGCTACAACGCGGACGGTAGCCTCGACACCGGCTTCGGCCCGGACGGGACCGGCAAGATACTCACCCCGGTCAGCGACCGCACAGCGGAGGATATTGCCAAAAGCATCACGGTCCAGGCGGACGGAAAGATCGTCGTCGCGGGCTACGGCATCGGGAGCGGCACCGGTTACGACTTCGCGGTGGTGCGCTACAACGCGGATGGCAGCCTCGACACCACGTTCAACCTGCAGAGCTCGCTCGGCGGCACGGTGGCGTTCACCGAGAACGGCGCCGCCGTCATCCTCGACAGCGACGTCATCCTCTCCGATGCCGAACTCGACGCGCTGCAAAGCGGCGTCGGCGACTATGCCGGCGCCACGCTGACCCTTGCCCGCCAGGGCGGGGCTGACGCGAGCGACACGTTCGGCTTCGACGCCTCGACCTTCACGGTCTCGGGCAACGACCTGCTCGACACGAACGGGGCGACCTTCGCCACCTTCACCGACACGGCCGGCACCCTCACCCTCACCTTCACCGGCACGGAGGTGGCCACCTCGGCACTCGCCGACGCGGTGGCGCGCGCCGTCACCTACGCCAACACCTCCGACACGCCTCCGACCTCTGCCACGCTGGTCTGGACGTTCTCGGACGGCAATACCGGCGCCCAGGGCTCGGGTGGCGTCGGGACTACCACCGGCACCACCACCGTCACGATCACGGCGGTGAACGATGCGCCGCGTCTCACCGGCACCCAGGCGACACTCGCGGCCGGCAGGGAGGACACTGCCTATACGGGTCTGCTCTCCAACCTACTGAAGGGCTTCACCGACACCGACAGTGCAACGCTCGCGGTCACGAACCTGAGGGCCGACCATGGCACGGTGACGATCACGGGCGGGACCTTCACGCTTACGCCGGACGCCGACTATAACGGTTTGGTTACGCTCAGCTACGATGTCGGCGACGGCACGGCCATCACGGCAGCGACCCGGGCGCTGACTCTCGCCTCAGTCAACGACGCCCCCGTCGCGACCGACGACGTGATCGAGGTTGTTCAGCGAAATTCCGTGGCGAGTGGCGTGCTCGGCAACGACATCGACCCCGACAGCGGCACCCTGACGATCACCGCGATCAGGGCAGTGACCGCCGGCACGGCCCGGACGGCCGTCGACGGCGAGATTGTGATCGCCGGCCGCTACGGCACGCTCACCCTGAAGGGGAACGGCAGCTACACGTACGAAGCCAAGGCCGAGGGCCGGGTCGCGGTGGGAGCAAGCGTCGTCGACGACTTCCTCTACACGCTCTCGGATGGACAGGGTGGCGCCGGTTCCTCGCATCTGCGGGTGACTGTCACTGGCTCCAACCGAGGCGATGCAGGCAACAACGTCTTCTTGCTGACCGGCCCGGGGACGAGCGCCTCCGGGTATGACGGCGACGACACCTATATCGTCGACAATGCCGGTGATCGTGTGATCGAGGCGGCCGACGGCGGCACCGACACGGTCGGGACCAGTGTGAGCTTCACGCTGTCGGCCGGTCAGGAGATCGAGACGCTGAGAACCATGAGCGACACCGGCCTGGACGCCATCAGGCTCGGCGGCAACGCGTTCGCT
>NZ_JAVTJA010000011.1:0-219708 GCF_031843785.1 Methylobacterium sp. WCS2018Hpa-22 | reverse complement strand
GCGGGAGAGGGGGCGACCTCTCCGGATACGGCGCTCCCCTCTCCCGACCCTCGCTCACGCGAGGGCCACCCTCCCCCGCAGAGGGGGGAGGGAAAGCCCCGCGCGCCATCCACCGCGACACCCCACCCAAGAGTAACGAGCGTGCCATGAGCCTTCGTCCCACCACCCCCGGCCGCGATGCCTGAGGTTCGGATCTTCGGCATCCGCCACCACGGGCCGGGCTCGGCCCGCTCGCTGCGCGCGGCCCTCGATGCGTTCCGGCCCGATTGCCTGCTCATCGAAGGGCCGCCGGATGCAGACGCCCTGATCCCGCTCGTCGCCGATCCGGCGATGACACCGCCGGTGGCGCTGCTCGTCTACCGGGCGGACCGGCCGCAGACCTGCGCCTTCTTCCCCTTCGCGGCCTTCTCGCCCGAATGGGTGGCCATGCGGCATGGCCTCGACCATGGGGCGACCCTGCGTTTCATCGACCTGCCGCACGCGATCCAGCTCGCCGACGGGTTCGAAACGAGGGGGGAGGCGCCCGAAAGCGAGACGGCCCCGGCCGAGCTCGATACGCCTGAGCCCGCCGAGGCGAGCGAGGCGCCCTCCGTCGCCGTTCGGCGCGATCCCCTCGGCGAACTGGCCGAGGTCGCGGGTTTCCCCGATGGCGAGCGCTGGTGGGATGCCTTCGTCGAGAGCCGCACGGGCGAGGATGGCGACGTGTTCGCGGCGATCCAAGAGGCCATGACGGCCCTGCGCGAGGGCGCGGAGACCGCTCCCGGCCAGGACGCCGACGGGGACGCGTTTCGCGAGGAGGCGCGCGAAGCGCATATGCGCACCTGCCTCCGCAAGGCGGCACGGGAGGATTTTGCCCGCATCGCCGTGATCTGCGGCGCCTGGCACGCCCCGGCGCTGGCGCGCCACGATGCCAAGGGACAGGTCGGCCTCGACGCGGCGACCCTGAAGGGACTGCCTCGGACCAAGGTCGCCGCGGCCTGGGCGCCCTGGTCATACGAGCGCCTCGCCACAGCCAGCGGCTACCGGGCCGGGGTACTCTCGCCCGAATGGTACGACACCCTGTGGAACCACGAGGGCCGTGTCGCAGCGCGGTGGCTCGCTCGCGCGGCGGCCCTGCTCCGCGCGGAAGACCTCGACGCCTCGCCGGCCTCCGTGATCGAGGCAGCCCGTCTCGCCGAGGCGCTGGCCGGGTTCCGGGGCCGGGCACGCCCCTCCCTCGACGACCTGCACGAGGCAGCGCAGGCGACCCTGTGCTTCGCCGATCCGGCGCCGATGGCCCTGATCCGGCGCAAGCTCGTCATCGGCGAGCGCCTGGGCGCGACCCCACCGGATAGTCCCGGCACGCCGGTGGAGGCAGATTTCGCCGCGACCTGCAAAAGCCTGCGCCTAAAGCCGGAGGCGGTCGCGGGCGAACTCATCCTCGACCTGCGCAAGGAGAACGACCTCGCCCGCAGTCATTTCCTCAACCGGCTCCATCTCATCGGCATCCCCTGGGGCCGGCGTCAGCAGGCGCGCGGGCGCGGCACCTTCAAGGAGGCGTGGTTCCTGTCCTGGCAGCCCGAATGGGTGGTGGATCTAGTCGCCGCCTCCGCCGATGGCGGCACGGTGGCCGAGGCCGCCGGCAGCCGGGTGCGCAGGCGGGCCCGCGAGGCGACCCGCGTCGCGGAGCTGTCGGGCCTCATCGGCACGCTCCTCGACGCCGATCTCGCCGGAGCCACGGACGACGTGATCCGCGCCCTCAACGACCGCGCCGCAGTCTCGGCGGACGTGTTCGACCTCATGGAGGCGCTGCCGCCCCTGGCCGAACTGGCGCGCTACGGCTCGGTACGCTCTTCGGACACGGAGCCGGTGCTGGGCGTGGTGCGCGGGCTCGTGCCCCGCGCCGCCGCAGGACTGACGGCGGCCTGCCAGAGCCTCGACGACGATGCAGCGAGCGCCGCCAAGGCGCGGATCGTCGGCGTCCATGCCGCGATCTCGCTGTTGGAGGAGCCCGACCTGAAGGCGGTCTGGCAGGAGGCCCTTCACGGCCTGGCCGACCAGAGCCATGTGCATGGCCGCGTCGTCGGACGCGCCGTGCGACTGCTGTTCGACGACCGGGCCCTCGATGCGGAGCAGGCCGGCGACCGGCTTCGCCTCGCTTTGTCCCGCGCATCCGGCACGGTGGCGGCCGCCGCCTGGATCGAGGGGTTCCTGGAGGAGAGCGGCACGGTCCTGATCCACGGCGGCACCCTGCTCGCGGTCCTCGACGAATGGCTCGCCGGCCTCGACGGGACGCTCTTTGCCGAATTGCTGCCCCTCCTGCGACGCACCTTCGCGACGATCTCGCAGGGCGAGCGACGCGCCATCGGCGAGGCTTTGAACCGCCATGGGACGGGTGTTTCCGACGAAGAAGGATCGGGCCGCATCCTCGATGCCGAACGCGCCGCCAGGGTGCTGCCGATCCTGCGCCTTCTCCTGGCGCCGAGTGGGGACGAGACGACGGAGGACACGCCATGAGCGACACCGAGCGCCTGCGCCGCTGGCGCCTCGTCCTCGGCGGGGGCGCGGCGGACGGCACCGGCTGCGGCCTGTCGGGCCGCGATGTCGGCATCGACCGGGCGCTCGGCGCCCTTTACGATTCCGACCGGAAGGGCAGCCTCGGTGCCTCCTCCCCCTCCGTGCCGCGCTGGCTCGGCGACATCCGCGACTATTTCCCGGCCTCCGTAGTGCAGGTGATGCAGCGCGACGCCTTCGAGCGCCTCGACCTCAAACGCATGCTCACCGAGCCCGAGATGCTGGAGGCGGTGGTCCCCGACGTCGCCCTCGTCTCGACCCTGATCTCCATGCGCGGGCTGCTCGGCGGCAAGACCAAGGACACCGCCCGCCTCGTGGTGCGCAAGGTGGTGGAGGCCCTGATGCGCAAGCTCGAAGAACCCCTGCGCCAGGCGGTGACCGGAGCCATCGATCGCGCCAGCGTGAACCGGCGCCCGCGCCATGCGGAGATCGACTGGAACCGGACCATTCGGGCCAACCTGCGCCATTACCAAGCCGAGTATCGCACCATCATCCCCGAGACCCGGTTCGGCCATGGCCGGCGCCAGCGCGCCAGCCTCAAGGACGTGATCCTGTGCATCGACCAATCCGGCTCGATGGCGAGTTCGGTCGTCTATTCGAGCATCTTCGGCGCGGTGATGGCCTCACTCCCGGCGGTGACCACCCGGCTGGTGGTGTTCGACACAGAGGTGGTGGATCTCTCCGACGAGTTGGAAGACCCGGTGGAGGTGCTGTTCTCGGTCCAGCTCGGCGGCGGCACCGACATCAACCGGGCGATGGGCTATTGCGAATCCCGCATCACCCGCCCCGAGGACACGATCCTTGTCCTGATCTCGGACCTCTACGAGGGCGGCGTCGAGGCCGGGCTCCTGGCGCGCGCGCAGCGGATGGTGGCGTCGGGCGTGCAGGTGGTGGCGCTGCTGGCCCTGTCCGACGAGGGCGCGCCGTCTTACGACCGGGCGCTGGCGGGCCGGCTCGCCGCGTTGGGCGTGCCCGCCTTCGCCTGCACGCCAGACCTGTTCCCCGACCTGATGGCGGCGGCGATCCGCAAATCGGAACTCACGGCCTGGGCCGCCTCAGCCGGCATCGCGGCGATCCCGGCGGCGGGCGCGCCCGGCTGAGAGCTTGTTTGAGTTGTTGTCCAGGGCGTTACCTCAAGATGAGGAGGTCTGCTTGGATGATCGACTTTGGCAGACGATCGACTTTGGCATGAGCATCCGCTGAGACATCCGATCAAAAGGGCTTTGAGCGGGACGCATCTAATCCGAAGCTGTTTCGTCGGCCGACACCTCGGCCGGGAGCCTGGTTCGCTCGCGAAGCAGGGCCGGGTGGAACGCCCTCGCCCTCCGCAGCCTGCGTTTCAGCATCCGGCGGGAGCGGGAGCGGATCGGCCACAAGGCACGTCTCATGGAGTTCCCCCTACCCGAGATGGAGCGGCGGCGTGGGCCGGCCGGCTTGGCTGGCTGCGGCGATCTCGTTCAGGCGCCCCGTGGCGACATCGTAGACGAAACCGAAGATCGGGATGCGGCTCGGCACGAGGGGATGCGCGCGGATGCGCCGGACGTCCGAGGTGACGGCATGGCTCTGCTCGGGGATGGTCAGCCAGTCGATGGCGTAGCCGGCCGGCGAGCCGCCGCCATGATGCGGGTTCGACCAGACCGTGCCGTCGAAGTTCGCCGTGTCGAGACTGTCGGCGAGGAGGTCGCCGATGACGGCATCGGTGAACAGCTCCATCCCGCAATCGGTGTGGTGGATCACGAAGAACGCCTCGGTGCCAAGGAGCTTGTGGGAGATCACCAGGGAGCGGATGGCGTCGTCGCTGGCCCGCCCGCCGGCATTGCGGATGACGTGGGCGTCGCCTTCCCCGAGGCCGGCATATTTCGCCGGATCGAGGCGCGCGTCCATGCAGGTCAGGATGGCGAAGCGGCGGGCCGGCGGAAGGGCGAGGTCGCCCTTGTCGAAGCTCTCCGCGTAGCGGTCGTTGGCCACGCGGATGTCTCGATAGGCCTGTGGCTCCGGGTCGGAGACGGCGATGTCGGCTGCCATGGAGGGGAAACCTCGGTGAGGAAGGTGGCGTGGCTGAACATGGCGGCGACACCGCCGAGATGAGCGGCGTCAGGGGTGCCGCGCGGACTGTCGCCGTGCCAGGGCGGACCGCGGAGGAGCGCGTTCAGCAGGCCGGAGATCACGCGCCGGGGGCCGCCGATCATGCGCCCCCCGTCACGGCGAGGTCGCCGTAGAACCGCGCCGCCACGTCGGGATGGGAGCGCAGGCGGCCCTTGAGGTAGTTGCGGCCGACCTCGTGGAAGAGCGGGTTGTCGGGGTCGCTCGCCGGGCCGCGCGCCTCTGCGGCGAGGTCGGGCGGCAAATCGAGCAAGGGAACGGTGGCGTCGTGGCGGGCGCCGAGGAAGAACGCGACCGAGAGGCGGTCGCGCCCCGCCGGCGGGGTGACGACCCGGTGGATCGTGGCCCGCAGGTAGCCGTTGGAGGCGAGTTCGAGGAGTTCGCCGATATTGACGACGAAGCTCCCCTCCACCGGCTCGGCGGCGATCCAGCCGTCCCGCCCCTCGACTTCGAGGCCGCTCTGCCCGTCCTGGACCAGCAGCGTGAGGAAGCCGCTATCCTTGTGGGCGCCGACGCCCTGCTCTCCCTGCGTGGCCTCACGGCCGGGATAGCGGATGATCTTGATGTGCTGGTTCGGCGCGCCCTGGTAGATCGGGGCGAACACGTCCTCCGGCTGACCCAAGGCGAGGGCGAAGGCGCGCAGCAGGCGGATGCCGAGCTGCGTCACCGCCGCCTGCCAGCGCAGCAGGCCGACGCGGAGTTCGGGCAGGCCGACCGGCCATTGGTTGGGGCCCTGCAGACGGCTCCAGGGGGGCGAGGCTGCGGTTTGCGGCAGGGCCTCGCGCTCGGCGCCGACATCGAACTGCTCGCGCCAATCCGGCGCGCCCCGCGTGATCTCGCGTCCGGCCGCCGTGTAGCCGCGAAAATGCGGCGAGCGCACCATCGCAACGGCCTGTTTCTCCGGGAGGGGCAGGGCGAAGAAGCGCCGGGCTAGGGCCCGGACCTCGGCGATCTCCGCCGCCGGAATGCCGTGGCCGACGAGGTGAAAGAAGCCGACATCGCGGGCGGCATCACGCAGCTCGGCCAGGAAGGCCTCCCGCTCGGCCGGTCCGGCATCCAGCCGGCGCAGGTCGAGACGGGGGATCGAGGCGGCGGAAGCAGAGGATTCCGGTGCCGCCCACGAAGCCAGCGGGGAAGCCGCCATGGTCAGGCGGCTTTCGCGAAGGACCCGACCGAGGCCAGGGCCTGGTCGAGATCGGCCAGGATGTCGTCGATATGTTCGAGGCCGATGGAAAGGCGGACATAGCCGTCGGACACGCCGGTGGCGCGCTGGTCGGCGGGGGACAATTGCGAATGCGTGGTGCTGGCCGGATGGATCGCGAGGCTGCGGGCATCGCCGATATTGGCCACGTGATAGAACAGCGACAGGGCCTCGATGAAGTGCCGGCCGGCCTCTCGCCCGGCCGCGAGTTCGAACCCGACGAGGCCGCCATAGCCGCCCTTGAGGTATCGTTCCGCCCGCTCGCGCGCTTTGCCGGTGGCGTGCGAGGGGTGGATGACCCGCTCGATCTCGGGCCGTGCGGCGAGGTAATCGACCACGGCCTGCGCGTTGCGGCTGTGGCGCTCGATCCGCAGGGCCACGGTCTCCAGCCCCTGCAGGGTGAGGAAGGCATTGAGCGGCGAGACGGACGGGCCGAGGTCGCGTAGCAGCCGGACCCGGGCGCGCAGGATATAGGCGATGGGCCCGAGGGGCTTGGCCGCCTCGGTCCAGACTGCGCCGTGATAGCTCGGATCGGGGGTGTTGAGGGCCGGCTGGCGCTGGGGGTTGGCCGTCCAGTCGAACCGACCGCCATCGATGATGGCGCCGCCGATGGCGATGCCGTGGCCGCCGAGATACTTGGTGGTGGAATAGACCACGATCGCCGCGCCATGGTCGAACGGGCGCGCCAGGAGCGGCGCGGCGGTGTTGTCGACGATGAGCGGGATGCCGAAGCTCCGGCCGATCTCGGCCACCTCCGCGATGGGGAAGACCGCGAGTTTCGGGTTGGCCAGCGTCTCGCCGTAATAGGCGCGGGTGCGGTCGTCGGTGGCGCGGCGGAAATTCTCCGGGTCGGCCGGATCGACGAAGCGAACCTCGATTCCCTGCTCGGCCAGCGTGTTGGCGAAGAGGTTCCAGGTGCCGCCATAGAGGTCGGTGGAGGCGACGATGTTGTCGCCCACCCGCGCGAGGTTCTGCACCGACAGGGCGGAGGCCGCCTGGCCCGACGCCAGCGCCAGCGCCGCCGCCCCGCCTTCGAGGGCGGCGAGGCGCTGCTCCAGCACGTCGACGGTGGGATTCGTCACACGGGTGTAGAGGTGGCCGAGTTCCTTCAAGGCGAACAGGTTCTCGGCATGGGCCGTGTCGCGGAACTGGAACGAGGTGGTCTGGTGGATCGGCACCGCCACCGAGCCCGTGGTCGGATCGGCGCGCCAGCCCGCATGCAGGGCAATCGTCTCGGGGTGAAGCGAGGCGGGCCGGGGCGACGTGGGCGTCGTGTTCTGGTTCGACATGGGGTGGCTCCGGGAAAGGGAACGGGGCGGGGGCATTGGCCAAGGGATATCGGTCACCGCTTCGCAGTAGCGGCGTGATCCCAGCATCGACCGGAATGATCGGAACTACAGTTCCGTCGAAGATGAATTCTATTCCGGCTTTCGACTATGCCGCTCGGCGACTGCTCAAGATGACATCCGTATCATGAGGCATGGGCCGTCCCTGTCAACGAAATGGAATTTCGATTTTCGAGGTGGATCGACACAAAGTCTTCGGCGGCGAGGGTGAGAGGAAGAAGAGACCGTTCAAACCCGGCATGAGCCCGCCTACCACCGCCGATGCGCGGGTAAGGCCAAGACGGCGCGGACCGTCGATGGACTCCCTACTGCCAATCCGGCTCGCCCCTCACCCCTGCCGCCGCTCGAACCGGAAAGGGCGGTGCTCGTCCTCGAAGGCCCGCATCTCGACCGTCCACAGCCCGCCATCGTCACCGTTCATGGTGAAATGGAGTGCGTAGGCGGCACCGCCCTCCCCGGCGGGGTCGCGGAACTCGATCTCGTCCAGCCACCACGGCTCGTCTGCGAGGCCGCAGGCTTTCGTCTTGTTCACGAACAGGTCGAGATAGGCCGAGGCCGCGTCCCGCACGGCCGGGAGCGAGGCGGCGACCTTGGTCGCCAGGCCAGCCTGGACGTGGCTCACCTCGCCGTTCTCGTCGCCGAGGTAGAGGGTGATATGGTCGATCCGTGCGACCCAGGTGGCAGGTCCCATCCGGGTGAAGTTCAGGGCCACGGCGTCACCTCCCCTCTCACCTCCCATGCGGGGGACCGCCTCTTCCTGCGGAACGAAGGTGCCGGCCAGGATGAGGCGGATGGGATCGCTCAGTCGACGGCGATCATCACGTCGGAGGATTTGACGACGGCATAGGCTTCGCCGCCCACGGCGAGGCCGAGCGCATCCACCGATTCATTGGTGATCGAGGCGGTGACGACCGTGCCGTCGGCAATCTCGATCTTCACATGGGCGGTGGTCGCGCCCTTCTCGACGGCGACGATCTTGCCCTTGAGGGTGTTGCGCGCGCTGATCTTCATGACGTTTCCTATGGTTTTGCTGCGTTGGGGCCGAGGAGCGTGAAGCCCTGCGCCTCGAAGAACGGCCTCGCCTCGGCGCTCTTCAGGAAGGCGAGGAATTTCGCCGCCCCCTCCCCTTTGGCTTCGGCCGTGACGGCGAAGGGGTACACGACCGGGGGATGACTGTCCGGCGGAAACACGCCCACGATCTTCACGCCCGGATCGGATCTGGCGTCGCTCTCGTAGACCACGCCCAGCGGCGCTTCACCGCGCGAGACCAGGAGCAATGCAGCTCGCACGTTGTCGGCCTGGGCAAGGCGCGGCTGCAGGCCTCCCCACAGGCCGAGCTTCTCGAAGGCGGCTTTCGCGTATTTGCCGATGGGCACCGAATTGACCTCGCCGGTGGCGAGACGCCCCTCGGGTCCGAGTGCGGCGGAAAAGCCCTCGGCGGTGAACGGCAGGTCGGCGGTCGCGGCGTCCTTCGGCGCGATGACGACGATGCGGTTGCCGAGCAGGTTCACGCGGGTCTCGGGACGGATGAGGTTCTTCTTTGCGAGGTAGTCCATCCATTCGAGATCCGCCGAGGCGAACAGATCGGCCGGGGCACCGGATTCGATCTGCCGCGCCAGGGCCGAGGAGGCAGCGTAGCTCGCCTTCACCTCGACGCCGCTCCTGGCGGTGAAGGCCTTGCCGGCATTGTCGAGGGCGTTCTTCAGGCTGGCGGCGGCGAAGACGGTGGTCGTCTCGGCCGCCCTGGCGGCAGGCGCCAGAACGACGAGGCCGGCGAGCATGAGGGCACGGAGGGCGTGGCGCATGGAGGGGAGCTTCCCGAAAGCAGACAGGGACGGGTCGTCAGGCGGCTTTCGGCAGCGACGCCATGTCGATGACGAAGCGGTATTTCACGTCGCTCTTGAGCATGCGGCCATAGGCCGTCTCGATCTGGTCGATGGGAATGATCTCGATATCCGAGGTAATCCCGTGCTCGGCGCAGAAATCCAGCATCTCCTGCGTCTCGGCGATGCCGCCGATGAGCGAACCGGAGAAGTTGCGGCGCCGCCAGATCACGCTGAAGGCGTTGACGGCGAGGGGCTTCTCCGGTGCGCCCACCTGCACGAGGGTGCCCTCGCGCTTGAGCAGGCCGAGATAGGCGTTGATGTCGTGGTCGGCCGCCACGGTGTCGAGGATGAAGTCGAAGGTCTCGCCCTGCGCCGCCATGGCGCCGGGATCCTTCGAGATCACCACCTCGGAGGCGCCGAGCCGCCTCGCATCGGCCTCCTTGCCGGGCGAGGTGGTGAACAGGACCACATGCGCGCCCATGGCATGGGCGAGCTTGACGCCCATATGGCCGAGGCCGCCGAGCCCCACGACGCCGACCTTCTGCCCGGCCTTCACGCCCCAGTGGCGCAGGGGCGAATAGGTGGTGATGCCCGCGCAGAGGAGCGGGGCGACGGCGGCGAGATCCAGGTTTTCGGGGATGCGCAGGACGAAGTGGCTGTCGACCACGATATGGCTCGAATAGCCACCGAACGTGTGCCCGCCGGTCTGCGGCTCGGGACCGTTATAGGTGCCGGTGAAGCCGGGCACGCAATACTGCTCCAGGCTCTCTCTGCAGCTGTCGCACTCGCGACAGGAGGCGACCATGCAGCCGACGCCGGCGAGGTCGCCCGCCTTGAACGCCGAGACATCCGTGCCGACCCGCGTCACCCTGCCGACGATCTCGTGGCCGGGAACGCAGGGGTAGAGCGTGCCGCCCCATTCGTTGCGGGCGGTGTGCAGGTCCGAGTGGCAGACGCCGCAATACAGGATCTCGATCTCGATATCGGAGGCGCCGGGGTCGCGACGCTCAAAGGTGAAGGGCGAGAGCGGCGCTTCCGCGCTGGTGGATGCGTAGCCGGTGCAGGTGAACATGCTCGTATCTCCGCGATCTGCTGGCCGAGGCGGCCCTGTGCCACCCCGCCCCATCCTCGCCCGACCCCGTCATCGACGGAAGTCCCGGCCAAGCGCTATATACATTCGGATATATCGGTTGCTCAAGGATTGATCGCCCGACCGCCTGGCCTATCGTCGATCCTCACCGGAACGGTTCCAGGGCGTGGGCCGGCGAGGGGCAGATAGATGGCGACATTGAGCATCCGGATCGATCTCGGCCCCGGGAACCGCCTCGGCCCCGGCAAAGTCCGCTTGCTCGAATTGGTCGCCGAGCACGGCTCGATCTCCGCGGCGGGACGGGCCATCGGGATGTCCTACAGGCGCGCCTGGACGCTGATCGAAGCCTTGAACACCGGTTTCGGCCGACCGGTGGTCGAAGCACAGATCGGCGGCAGGAGCGGCGGCGGGGCACGGCTCACGGCCTTCGGAACGGCTCTGGTCCGCGATTACCGTGCCATCGAGGCGGCGGCGGAGAAAGCCGCCGCGCCGTACCTCGACGCCCTCGACCGGGCGGCGGTTGCGACGGGGCATCGATGAGCGAGTAACGCTCCCCAGCGGCACCGGTCACGCCTCATCTCCCCGCCTCCGCTCGATGTCCAGCGCCGCGTCCATCACCGCGTCGACCTCGAAATGGTGCAGCATGTGGCCGAGCCCATGCAGCCAGCGAAAGGTCGCGCCCGGAATCAGGCGCGCGGCCTGACGCCCATGGACCAGCGGGTTCGTGACGATGTCGGCGCTGCCGCACAGGATGGCGACGGGCACCCGGCAGGTCGCGTAACTGATCGCGCTGCGGGACAGATCCCCCCATAGCAGATTGGCGTTCTCGCCATCGGCGACGAGGCGGCGGTGCTGGCCGGCGAGCCGGAAGGGAAATTCGGCGGCGAAACGCTCCGGCATCCGCTGCGGCAGGAACATGGCCCGCCACAGCAACGGCATCAGCATCGCGTCGCTGCCAGATAGCATCCGCGACAGTGCCTCCCCGCCCACCGGGCTGGCGCGCGGCCCGAACAGGATCTGTTCGAGGCGCAATTCGGGAAAGCAGATCGGCGAGATGGCGACCACGCCGCCCGTCTCGTCGGGATAGGCCATGCCGAAGGCGAGACAGACCGCACCGCCGAAGGAATGGCCGACAAGGATGGGTCGGGTCAGCTGCAGAGCGCGCGAGACCTCCCGCAGGATATCGGCCTGCCGCCAGAGCGACGCGTCGCTCAGGCGGATATGCTCGCTCTCGCCATGGCCGGGCCGATCGATGGCGACCACGCGGAAGTGCCGCGACAACGCTTCCATGGGCCCGAGCCACATGTCGTCCAGGGTCATCACCGCGCCGTGGACGAGGATGAGGTCCGGCCCCGACCCCGCTTCCACATAGGCGATCCTCGGCCCGTCCGGGATGTCGAGGAAGCGGCGTGGCGGCACAGCCCCCCATCGCGTCACCGGAGGGGGAGACGCTTCGAGGAGAACTGCATCGCGGCTTGGTTCGGCATCGATCCTCAACGCCACCTCAGTATCGTCTTCCGGGCAAAGACTTGCGGCCGAGGATCACGGCGGCGGTGGCGGCGAGGCCCGCCACGGTGCCCATGGCCACGAGGGGATGCAGGGTCGCCCGGGTATAGGTGCTCGTCCGCATGACGGGATAGGGCGGCGCGCCCCTCACCTCGCCCGCGCCGCGCGGAGCGTGCAGGGCCCCCTCGGATTGCTCCGCCGGCTCCGAGCGCTTCTGGAGCGCGATGATGGAGGAGGCCAGCCGGTCGTAGGCGCCGGGGGCGAATTCCTTGCCCATGACGAACAGCTTGCCGCCACCGCCGACGATGATGTCGCGCTGGCCATGCTCCGCCGCGTGAAGGATCGCGTTGGCGACCTCCTCCGGCGGATAGATGGGCGGAGGCAAAGCCGGCCGCCGGTCCATGTAGTTGCGGGCCCGGTCGGGGAGTGGCGTGTCGATCGAGGCCGGCTTGATCAGCGTGACGGAGACCGGCGCGTCCTCGGCGATCAACTCCATGCGCAGCGTGTCGGTGAAGCCCTTCACCGCGTGTTTCGAGGTCGCGTAGAGGCCCTGGAACGGGAAGGCGAGGTCGGAGGCGATGCTGCCGACATTGATGAGCGCGCCCCCGCGCCGGCGCAGGTGCTCGACCGCGATCAGGGATCCGTTCACCGTGCCCCAGAGGTTGGTCCGGATGAGCCGCTCGTGGTCCTCCTGGGCGATCTCAGAGAGCGGCCCATAGACGGTAAGGCCGGCGACGTTCACCCAGGTGTCGAAACCGCCGAAGGTCGCGATGGCGGCGTCGGCGATGGCCTGGACATCCTCGCGGCGTCCCACATCCGCCACGACGGAGGCGGCACGGCCGGCGCCGCCGAACTCCTCGCGAAGGCGTGCGAGGACGTCCGCGCTCCGTGCCGCGAGGACGACGCGAGCGCCCCGCGCCGAGGCCATGCGGGCCGTGGCGAGGCCGATACCGCTCGATGCCCCCGTGATCACGATAACCTGCTCGCGCAGGGGTTTATGTTTCATGGGCGCGTTCTCCCGGTCACTGCAGGGGTTGGAAAATCTCCAAACCTACGCATGAGTCGGGAATGCGTTGCCGGCAGCGCCGGCCTGCGCGGTTTTCACGCGCGCGCTCGCGTCAGCCCCCGGTGAGACTCTCGGCGAAATCGTCGGGCACCTCGCCGAACTGGCCGAGGATCGTCGCGCTTTCGAGCTCGCCGGTCTCGTCGTCGGCGACCACCTTCAGGGCGGCGGTGCCGGGCAAGCGGCCGGACATGGCCTCCGCCTTCTTCAGCGCGCCGCTCTCGGTGGGCGCCACCTCGCGGTCACCGGGCACGAGGCGCTTGCGCTTGATCACGAAGGTCTGGACCACGAACGTCGTCTTCAAGGCCATTGCCGTCTCCGTGGGCCGCACCGCCCTCCCTGCCTCATAGGCCGGGCGCGGACACCTTACCAGAGACGGATCAAGCCGTAGCCGTCCCGCGCGTCCACGATCTCGATGCCGAGAAGGCCGATGAGGAGGAGGCTTATCCGGAACACCACCGGGCCGAAGGCGCCGGAGAACAGGAAGAGACCCGCCAGGATCAGGCTGACATGTCCCGCCAGCGGATCGGCGAAGCGCCGTACCGGCTCGGGCAGCCAGGGCTGAAGGATGCCGTAGCCGTCGAGGCCCGGAAGCGGCAGCAGGTTGAGGATGATGGCGGTGCCCTGGAACAGGGCGGAGACGGCGAGAACCGCCCGCAGCGTGTCGGATTCCTCGCCCGTGAGGGAATAGAGCACGGCCAGCGCGAGGAGGACGAGGCCGTTCATCGCCGGGCCGGCCGCCGAGACTGCCGAGATCCAGAGCTTGCTGGACAGGAGATGGGTGTTCACGAACACGCGCCCGCCGGGAAATCCGATCCCCCCGAGGATCGTGAACAGCAGCGGCAGGACGATGGAGGAGAGCGGGTCGGCGTAGAGACGCAGGTCCAGGGTGAGGTAGCCGCTGCGCGGGATGTCCGTATCGCCTCCTTTCCAGGCGACGAAGGCATGGCCGAATTCGTGCAGGCACAGGCTGAGCAGCCAGCCGGCCATCACGAAGACGAACGCCACACCCGAGCCCGCCACGGCGCCGGTGCCGATGGCGAGGCCGGTCCCGAGGAAGATCAGGGCGATCAGCAGGAAGTTCGTACTGGGGCCGATCGGCACGGTCGCGGCGCGAACCTGGCTCGGCGGAAGCTCTGACGACATCTCACCCCCGATGGAGCCTCGGACCGACGGACCGGCGGCGGCGGGTCGAGTTCCCAAATTCCGCCATGTCCAAACGCCTCATACGCTCGTAGCGCCGCGCGAGGCACCGTCGCATCGCGGGAGCTTCGTGCGCATGACACGATAAAGTGGTGGTCTCAACAGCGCACCGTCACCGACCGCCCTTCTCGACCACTCTTCCATGAGCCAAGCCCGTCACGCATGACCCTGCTCCGCGTCATCCTGCTCCTCGCCCTCGGGCTCTCGGCCTCGGTCCTCGGCGCCCTGTTCCTGTTCCAGCGTCATCTCATCTATCCCGGCGCTTTCGGGAGCGGTTTCGGCGAGGGCGAGCGCGGGGTGCCGGCCGGGACGGAGGCGGTCACGCTGAATACGGCCGACGGCCACCGCCTCTACGGCCTGTGGCGGGCACCGGAACCCGGACGCGGCGTGGTGCTGACCTTCCACGGCAACGGCTCGCTGCCCGAGCCACATGCCGCGCGGTTCTCGGACGGGGTCTGGCGCGCGGCCGGCTGGGGCACCCTCGCCATCGCCTATCGCGGCTATCCGGGCTCGACCGGCTCACCGAGCGAGGCGGGCCTCATCGAGGACGGGCTGGCGGCCTACCGCCTCGTCCGTGACCGCGCCCCGGACGCACCGATCCTGCTTCACGGCCATTCCATGGGGGCGGCAGTGGCCGTGGCCGTGGCCGCGCGCGAGCCGCATCTCGGCCTCTATCTCGAAGCGCCGTTCGTCTCCCTCACCCGCCTCGTCCGCGAACACTTCCCGCTGCTGCCCCGGCTGCTCCTGCGCGATACCTGGCGCTCGGATCGCCGCATCGGCGAGGCGACGGGGCGCATCCTCATCGTCCACGGCACCGGCGACCCCGTGATTCCCGTGGCGCATGGGCGCGACCTCGCGGCCCTCGCCGGGACCAGGGCGCGGTTCGTCGCCGTGCCGGGCGATCACGTCTCTCTCCTCGGCCAGCGCGACGCGGAGGCGGAAGCGACGTTCCGTCCCGTCAGGAGTGCCGAGCCCATTCCGGCCATGCCGCGTTGATAGCGGCAGGATGGGAGACGGGAATTTGGGACGACGCGCCCGGCAATGGCGGGAGGACGAGCAGACGGGGAACCTTCCGTCCGGCCCGACGATCTGCCCGCTCTGCGAACGGCCGATCCCGCCGCGCGCCAAATCGAGCCTGCACCACCTCACGCCCAAGCTGAAGGGCGGCGCCAAGGCCGGCACCGTCCGCCTGCACCAGATCTGCCATTCCGCGATCCACGCCCGCTACAGCGAAGCCGAGATCGCCCGCCGCCTCGCCGATATCGAGGTTCTGCGGGCCGATCCCGAGATCAGCGGCTTCCTCGCCTGGGTGCGGACCAAGCCGGACGATTTCCACGCCGCGACGCGGATGACGCGGGCGCGCAAACTCTCGCGCCGCAAGGTTTCCTGACGCCCCGCCATCCGCTTCGATGGTCGCCCCCGCACGGTCGTCGGGCGGGTGGCCGCCGCTCCGTAAAGTCGGCTGTTTTTCTTTAGAACAATTCGTTTTTGTTGCTCTGGAAGCACGCAGCCTTAGCAACGATTCCCAAGTCCTTGCTCGATTTCATGTAATAAATTATTCGCTTGCGTATACACAAAGTCGTTCCCCCCAATTTTTGAATCTTCAATGTGCTGGCTCCGAGCCGAAAGCTCGCATGCCTGTCGCAAAAGCAGGAATGCAACGGTGCGTAAGCGCGTCTCGACACTGGCAACAACCCTGAGTTACTCCGCAATTGGCGCCGCCTCGCTCGGTCTCGCCTGGATGGGATCATCCTCGAGCGCGTGGGCGCAGACCGCGGTGCGGCTGGACGAGCTGTCGGTGGAGGCCTCGTCCGGCGCCGCGGGCCGGGGTAGTTCGGGGTCGGGGCGCCTGGGAGACCTGCCGCCCCCCTATGCCGGCGGTCAGGTGGCGCGCGGCGGTTCCCTCGGGATCCTCGGCACCAGGGATGTGCTGAACACGCCCTTCAGCACCGTCAACTTCACCCAGCAGGTGATCCAGGATCAGCAGGCGCGCACCGTCGCCGATACGCTCATCAACGATTCCTCGGTGCGCCTGACGACGGGCAGCAACGGGTTCGACGATACGTTCCAGATCCGCGGCTTTCCCGTTCAGTCACAGGATGTGGGCCTGAATGGCCTGTACGGACTGGTCCCCTCCAACCGCGTGGCGGCGCAATACATCGAGCGCATCGAGCTGCTCAAAGGGCCCGGTGCCTTCATGTACGGCATCCCGCCGGGCGGGAGCGTCGGCGGCAGCATCAACATCGTGACCAAGCGCGCGCTCGATATCCCTTTCGTGCGCGTCACGCCGCAATTCATCAGCGATGGCAATTTCGGCGTCCATGTCGATGCCGGTACCCGCGCCGGCGAGAACAAGGAATGGGGCATCCGCTTCAACGGCCTGGGCCGGACCGGCGAGGCCTCGATCGACAACGGCAACCTGCAGAGCGGCATCGGCGCCCTCTCGCTCGACTATCGCGGCGAACGCCTGCGCTGGGCCCTCGATGTCATCTCGCAGAACGAAGACACCAAGAACTTCCGGCCCCAGCTGAGTCTACAATCGGATATCCCCTTCATTCCCCGGCCGCCCGATGCAAGAGGCAACTGGTTTCCGGGGACGCTGCTGAAGCAACGCGACAACACCGTCGCCTCCTTCGTGGAATACGACCTGACGGATTGGCTGACCGCCTATGGTGGAATCGGCTATCGCGCGGGCTCCAACCAGCAGACCTTCCCGGATACGCGCGTCTTCGGGTACTCGAACGGAGTCGATGCTCTCGGCAACTTCCGGCTCATCAACGCCTTCTACGATTCCGAGAGCAGCACGATCAGCGGCAATGCCGGCATGAAGGCCCGTTTCGACACAGGGTTCATCAACCACTCGCTGAACCTCGTCTTCACCGGGTTCAATCGGGAGGACGGCTTCGCCTATGTGTCGAACACACCGGGTGAATCGGTGCCGTCGAACATCTACCGGCCGGCGCCGCTTCCCGTGGTCACCGGGGCGCGCCTCAATCCCCAACGCTATGCCGACACCTCGCTGACGAGCGTCGCCGTCGTCGACACGATGTCGGCCTTCGACGATTCTCTGCTGCTCACCGCGGGCGTCCGCTACCAGATGGTGAACCAGAAGAGCTTCGACACCGTGACCCAGGCACGGACGAGCGAATACGATGCCGATGCCACATCGCCCCTCGCCGGCATCGTCATCAAGCCCTGGCAGAACGTTTCCCTCTACGCGAACTACGCGGAAGGACTGACGGCAGGCACCATCGTCGGTCCCGGCTTCAGCAATACGGGCGCGATCCTCAGCCCCTACAAGTCGGATCAGCAGGAAGTCGGGATCAAGGTCGATTGGGGGACCATCACGACGACGGCCGCCCTCTTCCAGATCAGCCGGCCCGATCTGGTCCAGACCGCCTCCGGTGCCCAGGCCTACAATGGCGAGCAACGCAACCAGGGCCTGGAACTGTCGGCCTACGGCGCCATCGCACCCAACCTGCGCGGGTTCGCGAGCGCGACCTTCCTGCGCCCCGAACTGACCAAGCCGATCGATCCCCTGCGGCGGGGGAACGACGCCGCCGGCGTGTCCGATCTCACCGTCTCCGCCGGCCTCGAATGGGATACGCCCTGGGTGCCGGGCCTCTCCCTCAACGGCCGGGTGATCTACACGTCCGGCGCATACCTCACCGACGCCAACACCTTGCGCTTCCCCGACTGGACGCGGGTCGATCTCGGCCTTCGCTACGCGACGCTGGTCTATGACAGGCCCATCACCTTCCGGTTCAATGTTGAGAACATCGCCGACAACCGCTATTGGCTCACGACGGGCACCTTCGTGACCGTCGCATCGCCCCGGACCTTCATCCTATCCGCCTCCCTCGACTTCTGACGCCGTAGAACCGGGCGGGGCTCGGCGAGCCCCCCCCGCGAGCCTCCCCAGGCCGGGGCAATCATCGAGGGTACCGCTCCCAGACGAGGGTGAGAATGCTCGTCTTGCCGTCGACGTTGAACTTGAAGGGAGGGGTCGTCAGGATGATCTTGCCATCCTTCAGTTCCACATCCCTGACCTGCGAGGTTCCGCTCCACGCTTCGTTCCACGACGTGTCGATCGCGTGCGTGATCCTTTGTCCATCGAGCGTGTACGTGCCAGCATAAGCGAAGAACGTCTTGTGCAAATGGATACGATCTTCGTCGGTCATCCTGTCGTTGGCGATGGGTTTCGTGCGGCCCTCGAAGGCGCAGATGACCATCATGCGCCCGTCCTTGCCGTAGGTGAGCCAACCGCTGGGGCGGGGTCCGCCATAAGCATCGAGCGTCTCGTTCGTGTCGACGATCTTGCGGGTGGCGCTCGCGAGGCGCCACGTTCCATGAATGTCGTGCGCTTCGAGCGCGACGGCAGACGAGGCGACGAAGCACCACGCTGCGGCGGGAACGCATAGTTTCACGAATCCCTCCCATGTCTTTCGATTCGCCACCGGCGAAGCGCAATAGATTATGCGAATACTTGACATTCCGCCATGACATCGAGGCCATCCCGATGCGAAACGGCCATTGTGGACCGCTCTGCGATCCGAACCTTCGCGTTGACCGGGCCTTCGGCATGGATCAAGGAAAGCTGCATCACAGGCAGCCGGCCTTGATTCCGGATCGGCCATGCTCGTTCCCGGATTTCGACGGAGTGCAGCTTTGGCCCCAGCGACCCTAATCCCAGGCCCCGGCGCCGAGGAGGCCTTGAGACTCGCCTGGGTCGACGTCGCCAAGGGCCTGTGCATCGTCCTCGTGGTGATGATGCACTCGACCCTCGGCACCGGCATGGACATGGGTGGCGAGGGCTTCCTCCATACCGTCGTCGCCTTCGCCAAGCCGTTCCGGATTCCCGATTTCTTCCTGCTGTCGGGCCTGTTCGTCGGCCGCGTGATCGACCGGGACTGGCGTCTCTTCGCCGACCGGCGGGTCGTCCACTTCGCCTATTTCTACCTGCTCTGGGTGCTGATCCAGTCGACGGTGAAATACGGCCAGATCGTCGACGGCGGCGGGCCGGGGGCCTTCCTTGCCCATCTCGCGCACGCTCTGGTTGAGCCCTATTCGACCCTCTGGTTCATCTATCTGCTCGCCGTCTTCTCGGTGCTGACGAAGCTCCTGCGCCGCCTGCATCCGGCGCTCCTCCTCGGCGGGGCCGCCCTGCTCCAGAGCCTTCCCCTCGAAGGTCATTCGGATCTCGTCACCGAATTCTGCGGCCGCTACGTCTGGTTTGTTGCCGGCTACCTGTTCGCGGCCTGGATCTTCCGGTTCGCCGACCTCGTCCGTCGCCACCCCCGTGCCGCCCTCGGCGGCCTCGCGGCCTGGGCATTGGTGAACGGCCTCTTCGCCTTCACCTCCACAGGCCACGAGACATTTCCGACGCTCGCGAGCCTGCCCCTCGTCAGCCTGGCCCTCGGCGGGGCCGGGGCGCTCGCCATCGTGGCCGTCGGCGCATTGCTCACCCTCGCCGGGGGGCCGGTGACGGCGGCGCTCAGAGCCTGCGGCGAGCGCTCGATCGTGATCTACCTCGCGTTCTTCCTGCCCATGGCGGCGACCCGGACGCTCATCGTGAAGACCGGCGCCATCGCCGATATCGGGCTGGCCAGCCTCGTCGTGACCCTCGTCGCCGTGCTCGTCCCCCTCGCCATCGAGCGGGTGGTGCGCCACACGCCCTTCGTCTTCCTGTTCCGTCGCCCGGCAGCGTTCCACATCGTCGCCGAGACGCCACCGCGATCCGCGAGGACAGCGGCAACAGGCTGAAATCAGGCCTGATCGTCGATGTAGCGGGAGGCGATCATCGAGGCGGCGGTGCGGTTCTCGACGCCGAGCTTGGCGTAGATGCTCTCCAGATGCTTCGTCACCGTGCGCGGTGACAGGCCGAGGATGTCGCCGATATCGCGGCTCGCCTTGCCCCGCGACAGCCAGAACAGCACGTCGGCCTCGCGGGCGGTGATCGGCAGGTTGGCGCGCAGGCGCTCGATGCCGCTGGCGGAAGCATCGCGGGAGAGGCGCAGCAGCACCTCGTCGCCGGTGGTGCCGATGAGGCTGAGGCTATGGGCGGCGCCCTCCGTATCCGGCAGCGTGACGGAGGCCGCGTTGCCGCCCTTCAGCTGTTCGGCGAGCCAGGAGCGGCCGGCCTCGGGCAGGCGCGAGCCCCCGTCGCCGAGCTTGGCCAGCACGCGGGCGGCCTGCGGCGTGCTCCACAGGACGGTGCCCTGGCGATCCACAGCGAAGAGTGTGCGGCCGGTCGTGTCGAGGGCCGCCCGCGCGCTCTGCGCGGCCCGCGCGCTCGCCAGATGCACGCGGATGCGGGCCAGGATCTCGTCGGGGGCGATCGGCTTGGTGACGTAGTCGCTGCCGCCCGCCTCCAGGCCCTTCACGATGTGTTCGGTCTCGGACAGGCCGGTCATGAAGATCACCGGCACGAGGGCGAGGTCGCTGCGCGCCTTCAGGCGGCGGCAGGTCTCGAACCCGTCCATGCCGGGCATCATTGCATCAAGCAGGATGATGTCGGGGGTGATCTCCTCCACCAGCGCCAAAGCGAGGTCGCCCGCCACCGCCACCAGGACGGTGGCGCCGGAGCGCTCGATCGCCTCCGTGAGGAAGCTCAGGGTCTCGGGGGAATCGTCGACGACGAGGACGATGTCGCGCTGCGTCTCAGCCATCGCGCATCCCTTCGAGGATGCGTACGTAGCGCCGGAGGTCGTAGGAGGCCACGAGCCCGCGCATCTGCGCGGCGATCTCGGCGGGCATGGCCGACTGGCCTTCGAGCTCCGTCAGCTTGGCTTCGATGCCGCGGACATGGCCGATCCGGCCGAGGCGGATCAGCTCGGCGATATGGTCCTGGCGCAGGGATTCGCCGCCTTGTCCGCTCCGGGGCGGAGCCTCGGCCAAGGCGGGCGCGGACGGGGCGGGCTGGCCCAGCGCCAGCAGCCGGTCGATCCGCTCCAGGAAGTCGCGCAGGTCGAAGGGCTTCGGGATGATCTCGTCATGCGGGGCGTCGTCGCCCCGGATCGGGCTGATCTCGTGGACGTTGGCGGACATGATGGCGATGCGGGAGGAGAGCCCGGCATCGCGCAGGGCCTTGGCCACGGCCCAGCCGCTCATCCCCGGCATGGCTATGTCGAGAAGGATGATGTCGGGCCGGCGCTCCATCGCCAGGTTCAGGCAATGCGGCCCGTCGGGGGATTCCAGCACGACGAGGCCGAGCGGTTCGAGCACCTCGCGCATGAGGGCGCGATGCGCGGCATCGTCGTCCGCCACCAGCACCACGCGCGGCGGCCCGACATGGACCGGCCTCTCCCGCCGGCTGCCGGCGGCGCGCTCGGACGGTTCGGCGGGCTTGGGACCGGCCGGGCGGTGCACCGAGGCCAGCATGAGCCGAAGGCTGAAGCAGGTGCCACGGCCGACTTCGCTCTCCACGCTGACCTCGCCGCCCATCACCTGGGCGAGGAGATGCGCGATGGTGAGCCCGAGCCCGGTTCCCGGCGTGTTGCGGGCGGCGGGCAGCGAGCCGCGCTCGAAGGGTCCGAAGATCCGCTGCAGGTCGCCCTCGGGAATGCCGAGGCCGCTATCGCGAATCGAGAACACCGCGACCTGGCTGCGATAGGTCATCTCCAGGGAGACCCAACCGGTTTCCGTGAACTTGATCGCGTTGGAGAGGAGGTTGAGCAGGATCTGGCGAAGGCGCTTCTCGTCCGCCGCCACCACGGCCGGCAGCACGGGCGGGCGCGAGAACCGGAATTCGAGGCCGGCGGCGTTGGCCTGGAGCCGGACCATGTCGACGATCTGGTCCAGGAATTCGGCGAGGCGGAATTCGTTGCGGTGGATCTGGAGGCGCCCCGCCTCCATGCGCGAAATGTCGAGGAGGCCGTCGATCAGGCCCGACAGGTGCTGGGCGCTGCGCCGGATGACGCGGATGCCGTTGCGGCGCGGAGCGGGGATGTCGTCGTCCCCCTCCAGCAGCTGCGCGTAGCCGAGGACGGCGTTGAGCGGCGTGCGCAGTTCGTGGCTCATGCCCACCACGTAGCGGCTCTTGGCGAGGTTGGCGGCCTCGGCCGTCTCCTTGGCCTGCTGCAGCTTGGCATCGGTGATCTTGTGGGCCTCGATCTCGGCCTCGTAGAGGGCGGTCTGGCGGGTGGTCTCCTCCTGCGCCACGCGGCGGCTCTCCTGGGCGAGCACGAACAGCCAGGCGACGATGCCGAGGATGACCACGAGGATGAAGAACACGCTGGTCAGCGCGGCGCGCAGGGTCTCGCGATGCTCCGGCTGCGTCGTCGAAATCCCGCCATGGACGATGCCGAGAATGAGCCCGATCACCGAGACGAGGGTGAGCATGAGGGCGAGGTAGCGGCCGAGGGGCGCCCCGATCCAGGCGGCGGTCTTCTCGGGCATGATCCGCGAGAGCACGCCCTGGGCCTGCGCCTCCAGGCGGCCATGCGGCTTGCACAGGTCGCCGCAGCGGGCGTCGAGGGAGCAGCAGAGCGAGCAGATCGGCCCGGCATAGGCCGGGCAATGGGCCATGTCCTCGCCCTCGAACGGATGCTCGCAGACGGTGCACTGGATCTCCGCGCGCCCGCCCCATTCGGCGGTAGCGGGCCTGGCGAGGTAGTACCGGCCGCCGGTGGCGTAGGCGATGGCGGGTGCGGCGGCGAAGGCGGTGACGAGGGCCAGAAGCGGCGCGAAGTTCTGGAGCCCGCCCCCAAGCAGACCCACATAAGCGAGGGAGCCCACCACCAGCGCCAGCGCGGACGCTCCGGTGCCGACCGGGTTCACGGCGTAGAGATGCGCGCGCTTGAACTCGATCCCCGGCGGCGACAGGCCGAGGGGCTTGTTGATGGCCAGATCCGCCGAGAGAGCACCGACCCAGGCCGAGACCACAACCGCATAGAGCGAGAGCGTGCTGGCGAGGGTCTTGTCGATGCCGAGCTCCATCAGCAGGAGCGCGATGGCGACGTTGAAGACGAGCCAGACCACGCGGCCGGGATGGCTGTGGGTCAGGCGCGAGAAGAAATTCGACCAGGCGATGGAGCCGGCATAGGCGTTGGTGACGTTGATCTTGAGCTGCGAGATCACCACGAACAGGCCGGTGAGGAGGATCGCCCCCTCCCGTGACGGCATCACGTAGCCGAAGGCGACCACATACATCTGCGTCGGCTCGGCCGCCTGATCGTAGGGCACGCCCTGCCCAAGGGCCAGCACCGCCAGGAAGGCGCCGAGCATGATCTTGAACATGCCGGGCAGGATCCAGCCCGCCCCGGCCCCGAGCACGGCGAGCCACCAGCGCGGATTGCTCCCCGATTCGGACGTCTCGGCCGGCGGGACGAAGCGGAGGAAATCCACCTGCTCGCCGATCTGCGCCAACAGCGCGAGGAGGATGGCGGAGGCGAGGCCGAACTGGGCGAGGTCGAAGCCCGAGATCGGGTAGCCCATGAATGTGGAGATGGAGCCGACGGCTTCCGACGCCCCCGGATAGGACAGGTGGTCACCGAAGGCGGGGCCGCTCTTCCACGCGATGAAGCCCAGGGGCAGGAGGTTGAGCCCGATCCAGAGCGGCTGGGTCCAGATCTGGAACCGGCTGATCAGGCTGATCCCGTAGATAACGAGGGGGATCACCACGACCGCGCTGACGATATAACCGATCCAGAGCGGCAGGCCGAGGCAGAGTTGCAGCGCCAGCGCCATGATCGACGCCTCGATGGCGAAGAACAGGAAGGTGAAGCTCGCATAGATCAGCGAGGTGATGGTGGAGCCGAGATAGCCGAAGCCGGCCCCGCGGGTGAGGAGATCGATGTCGACGCCGTAGCGCGCGGCATAGAGGCTGATCGGCACGGCGGTGGCGAAGATCAGCACGCCCACGAACAGCACCGCCGCCGCCGTGTTGGTGAAGCCCGTGGCCAGGACGAGAGTGCCGCCGATCGCCTCCAGTGCCAGGAACGAGAGCGACCCCAATGCCGTCTGCGCCACCCGCAGGCTCGACCAGCGCCGCGCCTTCTTGGCGGTGAAGCGAAGGGCGTAATCTTCGAGGGTCTCGTCCGCGACGAAGCGGTTATAGGCTCGCCGGATCGGGGGAATCTGCTGGCGGCCGCTCATGGGGTCGTTCAGTCTGCCCGGTCAGCGTCACGTGTGGGAGGAGCCGGCCCGCATGCGGTCACGGGTAAACGGCGGTCGATCAGCAATCCCCGTGCCGCGGGGCCGGGAGACATTGGTACACCAGGAGAGCCGCGTCGAGGCCTTGCTCCACGGGACTACGGGATTCACACATCTGCTATTTCAGGCAGAGCGCGTCCCTCTCCCCCTTGTGGGGAGAGGTTAGGAGTGGGGGTGGCTCCGCCAGTCTCCGTAAGCGGAGGGTCGCCACACCACCCTCACCTCCAACTCCTCCCCACAAGCTCGACGGATCTCGGGCAAGCCCGAGATCCGCTGGGGAGGAGGGCGATGCAACCTACCTCCCTACGCAAAACAGCGTATATGCTGCGCCGCGCCATCACGCCTAGCTTCCGCCATCCGCAACGGCCCGCCTTATGCAGGAGCCGGCGGGACATTTCCTGGAAGGGGTTCACGCAGGATGGCAGCCGACAACGAGCACGGACCGCACTCGGCCCTCCGTCGCAAACTTCTCATGGGTCTGGCGAGCATTCCGGCCATGGCCATGATGCCGCGCAGCGCCTTCGCTGCGGCTCCTCCGACCTCGGCGGTGAACACCACCGGCCTCGCGGTGACCGACACCGAAGTCACCGTCGGCATCCTCCATTCCGCCACCGGCACGATGGCGATCTCCGAGACCGGATCGATCCAGGCGGAGAAGCTCGCCATCGCGCAGATCAACGAGATGGGCGGCGTGCTGGGCCGCAAGATCAAGATCATCCAGGAGGACGGCGCCTCCGACTGGCCGACCTTCGCCGAGAAGGCCAAGAAGCTCCTCGTCAACGACCATTGCGCCGCCGTGATGGGCTGCTGGACCTCCGCCTCGCGCAAGGCCGCGCTTCCGGTGTTCGAACAGTATAACGGCCTGCTCTACTACCCGACCTTCTACGAGGGCCTGGAGCAGTCCAAGAACGTCATCTATACCGGCCAGGAAGCCACGCAGCAGATCCTCGAATCGCTCAACTGGGTGACCAAGGAGAAGGGCGCCAAGACGTTCTTCTTCATCGGCTCGGACTATATCTGGCCGCGCACCTCGAACAAGATCGCCCGCAAGCACATCGAGAACGTGCTGAAGACCAAGGTCGTCGGCGAGGAATATTTCCCGCTGGGCCACACCCAGTTCAACTCGGTCATCAACAAGATCAAGCTGACCAAGCCCGACGTGATCTTCACCGACGTCGTCGGCGGCTCGAACGTGGCGTTCTACAAGCAGCTCAAGGCGGCCGGTATCGACCTCAACAAGCAGACCCTGCTGACCATCTCCGTGACGGAAGACGAGATCGACGGCATCGGCGGCGACAACATCGCGGGCGCCTATTCCTGCATGAAGTACTTCCAGTCGCTCAAGAACGCCAACAACGAGAAGTTCGTCGCCGCCTTCCACAAGATGTGGGGCGAGAAGACCGTCATCGGCGACGTGACCCAGGCCGCTTATCTCGGCCCGTTCCTGTGGAAGATGGCCTGCGAGAAGGCCGGCTCCTTCGACGTCGACAAGGTGGTCGCAGCCTCCGCCGACATCGAGTTCAAGGAAGCCCCCGAAGGCTACGTCAAGATCCACCCGAACCACCATCTCTGGTCGAAGACCCGCGTCGCAAAGGCTCTGCCGAGCGGCCAGTTCGAGATCGTCTACGAGAGCCCCACGCTCATCGAGCCGAACCCCTTCCCGAAGGGCTACCAGTAGGACTGCGCTATCGGCGTAGATTTCCTCGTCGTCCAGACGGGACAATAGCTGGCGACGAGAGCCTCCACCGGAAACTCGGACACTCCGTCATCCCGGGTCCACGCAGTGGAGCCCGGGATCCAGAAACGCAGGTTCCACAAGGTTCTGCACCGTCGGCGGCTCTGGATTCCGGGCTCGCCTACGGCGCCCCGGAATGACGGGATGCCAGATACCGTCGCCCATTCGGAAGGGAAGACGCCGGCGGCCCAAGGATTGCACGACCGTCATTGCCTCCCTCGGAGTACGAAAACATGCTCGGTGACTATTCCCTCGGAGATCTCGGCGCGATCTTCGCGATGCAGGGTTTCGCCGGCCTGATCCTGTTCTCGGTCTACGTGCTGATGGCCCTCGGCCTCGCGGTCATCTTCGGCCAGATGGGCGTGATCAACATGGCGCATGGGGAGTTCATGATCCTCGGCGCCTACGTCACCTATCTGTGCTCGACCTTCTTCCAGACCCACCTGCCCGGCCTGTTCGGGGTCTACTTCTTCGTGGCGATGATCCTGGCCTTCCTGGCCTCGGGAGCCCTGGGGATGATCGTCGAATGGACGCTCATCCGGCATCTCTACAAGCGCCCCCTCGATACGCTGCTCGCCACCTGGGGCCTGTCGCTGATCCTGCAGCAGGCCTACCGCACCATCTTCGGGGCCCGCGAAGTCGGCGTCGAGCTGCCCTCCTGGCTCATCGGTTCGGTCCAGGTCACCGACACGATCGAGGTGCCGATCAACGGCCTGTTCGTGATGGCGATCACGACTCTCATCACCGTCGGCGTCGGCCTGCTGATGTACCGCTCGCGCTTCGGCCAGCAGGTGCGTGCGGTGATGCAGAACCGCCCCATGGCCGGCGCGGTCGGCATCGATACCGAGAAGGTGGATCGCTACACGTTCGGCCTCGGCTGCGGCATCGCCGGTGTGGCCGGCTCGGCCTTCACCATGATCGGCTCCACCGGGCCGACCTCGGGCCAGCTCTACATCGTCGACACCTTCCTGATCGTCGTCTTCGGCGGCGCGGCGAGCCTGCTCGGCACCATCGCCTCGGCCTTCTCGATCTCGCAGACCCAGTCGACCCTCGAATTCTTCCTGTCCGGCTCCACCGCCAAGGTTCTGACGCTGCTCGCCGTCGTCGGGATCCTGATGGTTCGCCCGCAGGGTCTGTTCACTCTCAAGGTCCGGCGCTGAGGAGGCCATCCCGATGACAAGCCCCGTCCAGACCCTGTCGAAGTCGCTCACCGTGAACGACAATCCCTTCATGAAACCGATGGAGTGGGTGAGCCTCGCGCTGCTCGCCGGTCTCATCCTCTTCGTCCTGCCGGCGACCCTCGACGCGTTCCGCCTCAACCTAGTCGGCAAGTATCTCACCTACGCCTTCGTGGCGCTGGGCCTCGTCATGTGCTGGGGCTATGCCGGCATCCTGTCTCTCGGACAGGGCGTGTTCTTCGGCCTCGGCGGCTATTGCATGGCCATGTACCTGAAGCTCGAAGCCTCCAGCGTCGAGAACACCAAGATCCAGTCGACGCCGGGCATCCCGGACTTCATGGACTGGAACCAGATCACCGAACTTCCCCTGATGTGGAAGCCGTTCCAGAGTCTGCCGCTGACGCTGATCCTCGTCGTGGCCGTGCCGGTGTTCTTCGCCTTCATCATCGGCTTCGCGATGTTCACCCGCCGGGTCGGCGGCACCTACTTCGCCATCATCACCCAGGCCATCGCCGCGATCCTGACGATCCTCATCGTCGGCCAGCAGGGCTATACCGGCGGCATCAACGGCATCACCGACCTGCGGACCCTGCACGGTTGGGACATCCGCACCGACAGCGCGAAGTTCATCCTCTACTTCGTCAATGGCGGCCTGCTCCTCGGCTGCATCCTGGCGGCGCAATACGTGAAGAAGGCCAAGCTCGGGCGCATCCTCCTCGCCATGCGCGACAAGGAGGACCGGGTCCGGTTCTCGGGCTATTCCGTGGCCGGGTTCAAGGTCTTCGCCTTCTGCCTCGCGGCCGGCTTCGCCGCCATCGGCGGGGCGATGTTCACCCTGCAGGTCGGGTTCATGTCGCCGTCCTTCGTCGGCATCGTGCCCTCCATCGAGATGGTGATCTACGCCGCCGTCGGCGGGCGCCTGTCCCTGTTCGGCGCCGTCTGGGGCACGCTTCTGGTCAACTGGGCCAAGACCACCTTCTCGGAGAGCTTCCCCGAACTCTGGCTCTTCGGCCTCGGCGCCCTGTTCATCGCCGTCGTACTCGCCTTCCCCAACGGCTTGGCCGGCATCTACCGCAGCTATGTCGAGCCGCGCCTGACCCGCAAGGTGAAGGCCCTGGCGCCGGTGGGTGCGCCCGTCCCCCACGGCACCCCCGCCGAATAGGAGCGAGACTGACGATGAACGCCGCCATCCTGAGCTCGCCGATCATCGGCGAATCCCCCGACGCGAAGGACTTCCTCCTCTCGGTGGAAGCCCTCACCGTCTCCTTCGACGGCTTCAAGGCGGTGAACGACGTGTCGTTCTACGTCGATCCCAACGAGATCCGCGTCATCATCGGCCCCAACGGCGCCGGCAAGACCACGGTGCTCGACCTGATCTGCGGGCGCACCAAGGCCAGCGCCGGGTCGATCAAGTTCAAGGGCCAGGAACTCACCAAGATCTCGGAGAGCGCCATCGTCCAGGCCGGCGTCGGCCGCAAGTTCCAGACGCCGTCGATCTACGACGACCTCACGGTGTTCGAGAATTTGGAGATCTCCTTCCCCCGCGGCCGCACGGTGTGGGGTGCGCTGACCTTCAAACGCGATGCCGAGGTCCGCGACCGAATCCACGAAGTCGCGACCATGATCTTCCTGAAAGATCAGCTCAAAGAGCGGGCCGAGTTCCTCAGCCACGGCCAGAAGCAATGGCTCGAGATCGGCATGCTGCTGATCCAGGACCCCGAACTCCTGATGCTCGACGAGCCGGTGGCCGGAATGAGCGTCGGCGAGCGCATCAAGACCGCCGAACTCCTCAACCAGATCATCGTCGGCCGCTCGGTGCTGGTGATCGAGCACGACATGAAGTTCGTCGAGGACATCGCCCACCGGGTCACCGTGCTGCACCAGGGCAAGGTGCTCTCCGAAGGCTCGATGGAGCGGGTGAAGAACGACCCGAAGGTCATCGAAGTCTATCTCGGCCACTGAACAGGACCGGCGCCATGCTTCAGACCAGTTCCGCCTTGGCCACCCTCCCGCCGGCGCCCGCCCTCGGGGCTCAGCCGATGCTGGCGATCCGCGACCTCCACTCAGCCTATGGCCAGAGCGAGGTGCTGCACGGCCTCGACATCAGCATCGCACCCGGCGAGATCGTCGCCGTGATGGGCCGCAACGGCATGGGCAAGACCACGCTGATGAAGACCCTGATGGGGATCGTCCCGGTGAAGTCCGGCACCATCACGGTCGACGGCCGGGACATCACCGCCCTCAAGAGCCACCAGCGCGTGGCGGGCGGCCTCGCCTACGTGCCGCAGGGCCGGATGATCTTCTCGGCCATGACGGTGCAGGAGAATATCGAGACGGGCCTGACCGTCACCAAGGAGCGCAAGGTTCCGCAGGACCTCTACACGATGTTCCCGGTCCTGCTGGAGATGAAGGCAAGACGCGGCGGCAACCTTTCCGGCGGCCAGCAGCAGCAACTGGCCATCGCGCGGGCCCTGGCCAGCCGTCCGAAGGTGCTCCTCCTCGACGAGCCGACCGAGGGCATCCAGCCCTCGATCATCCGCGAGATGGGACGGACCCTGAAGAAGATCCGCGACGAGCGCGGCCTTTCCATCGTCGTCTCGGAGCAGGTGCTGAGCTTCGCCCTCGACGTCGCCGACCGGGTCCTCGTCATCGAGAACGGCAACATCGTCCACGAGGCGATGCGGGCGGATATCGACGAGGCACAGGTCGCCCGCTTCCTCTCGGTCTGATCACCGGGGCAGCATCCGCCCGCCGTTCCGCAACACAGCTCCAGGGAGCCCCCATGGCGGATTACGAGATCTTCGAACTCGGCGACTATGTGCTCCAATGCGGTAAGACGCTGCGCAAGGCCAAGCTCGCCTTCAAGACCTTCGGAACGCTCAACGCGGCCAAGGACAACGCCATCGTCTATCCGACCTGGTATTCGGGCCAACACACGGAGAACGAATGGTTGATCGGGCCGGGCAAGGCCCTCGACCCGGACAAATACTTCATCATCATCCCGAACATGTTCGGCAATGGGCTCTCGTCCTCGCCGAGCAACACGCCCGCCCCCTGGGACGGGCCGCGCTTTCCCAATGTGACGGCCTACGACAACGTCGTGGCCCAGCACCGCCTCGTCACCGAGCATTTCGGCATCGAGACGCTGGTGCTGGTGACGGGCTGGTCGATGGGTGCGCTCCAGACCTACCATTGGGGCGCGCTCTATCCCGACATGGTTCCGCGCATCCTGCCGTTTCAGGGTTCGGCCAAGTGTTCGCGGCACAACTTCGTCTTCCTCGAAGGGGCGAAAGCCGCCCTGCAGGCGGACGCCGCTTTCGCGGAGGGTTGGTACACGTCGCCGCCGAACAAGGGGCTGCGGGCCTTCGGCCGGGTCTATGCCGGCTGGGGCCTGTCGCAGACCTTCTACCGGATCGAAGCCGACCTGACCCATATGGGCTACGCGTCCCTGGAGGATTTCCTCGTCGGGTTCTGGGAAGGCCTGTTCTACACCCGCGATGCCAACGATCTGCTGGCCATGCTCTGGACCTGGCAGAACGGCGATATCGGCGCCAATCCGGTCTTCAAGGGCGACACCAAGGCTGCGCTTGCCGCGATCCGCGCCAAGGCGATCCTGATGCCGGCCTCTACCGACCTGTACTTCCCGCCGGAGGACAACCGGATCGAGGCGGAATCGATGCCGAACGCCGAGTTGCGGGTGATCGAGACCTGGTGGGGCCATTTCGCCGGCGGTCCCGGCACCAGCCCCGACGACATCGCCACGCTCGACGCCGCGCTCAAAGAGCTGCTCGCGAGCTGAACGCCGGGCAGCGCCGCCAAGGGCGCCGCCGGCCATCGTCCACGGCCCGCCGGATGAGCCGGCCGGCCCAAACGGGGCGCACGCCCCGGTCACGCCAGAGGGAGTCGAACAACGATGGCTGAGACCCTGATCAAGGTCGACCTGACGCAGTCGGCCTACGACAACGACATGGTCCACAATCGCTGGCACCCGGACATTCCGATGGTGGCCATGGTCAAGCCCGGCGACGACTTCATCGTCGAGACCTATGACTGGACCGGCGGCTTCATCAAGAACAACGATTCCGCCGACGACGTGCGCGACATCGACCTGTCGATCGTCCACTTCCTCTCCGGCCCCATCGGCGTCGAGGGCGCGGAGCCCGGCGATCTCCTGGTGGTCGATCTCCTCGATATCGGCGCCAAGCCCGAGAGCCAGTGGGGCTTCAACGGCTTCTTCTCCAAGAAGAACGGCGGCGGCTTCCTCGACGAACACTTCCCTCAGGCGCAGAAGTCGATCTGGGATTTCGAGGGCATGTTCACCAAGTCGCGCCACATCCCCGGCGTGCGCTTCCCCGGCCTGATCCATCCCGGCCTGATCGGCTGCCTGCCCGATCCGAAGATGCTGGACACCTGGAACACCCGCGAGAAGGCGCTCTACGACACCAATCCCGGCCGGGTGCCGGCGCTCGCCACGCTGCCCTTCGGCCCCACCGCCCATATGGGCCGGCTCAAGGGCGAGGCGAAGGACAAGGCCGCGGCGGAAGGCGCCCGCACGGTGCCGGGCCGCGAGCATGGCGGCAATTGCGACATCAAGGATCTGTCGCGCGGCTCGAAGATCTACTTCCCCGTCTACGTGCCGGGCGCCGGCCTCTCCATGGGCGACCTGCATTTCAGCCAGGGCGATGGCGAGATCACCTTCTGCGGCGCCATCGAAATGGCGGGCTGGGTCCATCTCAAGGTCAGCCTGATCAAGGACGGCATGTCGAAATACGGGATCAAGAACCCGATCTTCAAGCCGTCGCCGATGACGCCCAAATTCGACGATCACCTGATCTTCGAGGGCATCTCCGTCGATGAATACGGCAAGCAGCATTACCTCGACGTGACCGTGGCCTACCGGCAGGCTTGCCTCAACGCCATCGAATACCTGAAGAAGTTCGGCTATTCGGGCGCCCAGGCCTATTCAATCCTCGGCACCGCCCCGGTCCAGGGCCACATCTCCGGCGTCGTCGACATCCCCAACGCCTGCGCCACGCTCTGGATTCCGACGAAGATCTTCGACTTCGACATCAATCCGGGTGCGGACGGGCCGATCAAGCATATCGACGGCTCGATCCAGATGCCGCTCTCGCCGGATCTTTGAGAGGCGGTCCTGCCCTTCAGTCGAGCGCCTTCCCTCCCCCTTGTGGGGAGGGGTAAGGGGTGGGGGTGGCTCCGTCAGCCTCCAGAGGTCGAGGGTCACCCCACCACCCCCACCCTCGATCCCTCCCCACAAGGGGGAGGGAAGGCGCGCGACGCATGCGATGCATGAGACCGACAGCCCTTTGGGGGGAAGTACGTTTCCCCCGTCGCGTCGCCCATTGTCGATCCTTCGAGAGGCCCCCATGCCCGTCTACGATTATGCCTGCGACGCCTGCGGGCCCTTCACGGTGCTGCGCCCGATGGCGCTGTTCAAGGACCCGCATGACTGCCCCGATTGCGGCTCGTCCTGCGGCCGCGCCTTCCTCACCGCGCCCAACCTCGCCTCCATGGATGCGGGCCGGCGCAAGGCGCATGCGGTTAACGAGCGGAGCGCCCACGCGCCCCGCAAATCATCGGGGCACGGAGCCGGCTGCGGCTGTTGCTCGGGGGCCTCGAAAACCAAGCAGCCGGCGGCTGCCAAAAGCTTCCCCAACGCGCGGCCGTGGATGATCAGCCACTGAAAGCTGCCACACCCTCCCCCCTCTGCGGGGGAGGGAAACGGCGCATTGCACTCCCGAATCCAGGAGGACCCCACCCATGATGCATGGCGACATTTCCTCGAGCAACGACAGCGTCGGCGTCGCGGTCGTCAACTATAAGATGCCGCGTCTGCACACGAAGGCAGAAGTGCTGGAGAACGCGCGAAAGATCGCCGACATGGTGGTGGCCATGAAGTCCGGCCTGCCCGGCATGGATCTCGTGATCTTCCCCGAATACTCGACCCACGGGATCATGTATGACGGCAAGGAGATGTACGAGACCGCATCTGCCGTGCCCGGGGAGGAGACCGCGATCTTCGCCGAGGCCTGCCGGAAGGCGGGTGTCTGGGGCGTGTTCTCGCTCACCGGCGAGCGCCACGAGGAGCATCCGAACAAGGCGCCCTACAACACCCTCATCCTGATGAACGACCAGGGTGAGATCGTGCAGAAATACCGCAAGATCATGCCCTGGACCCCGATCGAGGGCTGGTATCCGGGCGATTGCACCTATGTCTCGGATGGGCCGAAGGGCCTCAAGATCAGCCTCATCATCTGCGACGACGGCAATTACCCCGAGATCTGGCGCGACTGCGCCATGCGGGGCGCCGAGCTCATCATCCGCTGCCAGGGCTACATGTATCCGGCCAAGGAGCAGCAGATCCTGATGTCGAAGGCGATGGCTTTCGCCAATAACACCTATGTGGCCGTGGCCAATGCCGCCGGCTTCGACGGCGTCTATAGCTATTTCGGCCATTCGGCGATCATCGGCTTCGACGGCCGGACGCTCGGCGAATGCGGTACCGAGGAAATGGGCGTTCAATATGCCGCCCTGTCGAAGTTCCTTATCCGCGATGCCCGCGCCAACATGCAGTCGGAGAACCATCTCTTCAAACTGCTGCACCGTGGCTATACGGGCATGATCAACTCGAAAGAAAACGAGCCCGGCAAGGCCGATTGTCCCTACGACTTCTATCGTCGCTGGATCGAGGACCCGGCCGGCACCCGCGAGGCGGTCCGCGCCATCACCCGCCCCGATCTCGGCACGCCGGAATGCCCAATCGAAGGCATCCCCAACGCCGCCAAGTAGGGGCTCGCGAAGACAAAGCCTCGACGAGTTCGACTCGTCGAGGCTTTGTATCGAAAGATCAGTGGAAGCGGACCGTCGGCGCGGTCGCGATCGGCACGTCGATCCGGCAGCGCAGGCCTTCGGCTTGGAAATCGAGCTCGACCGAGCCCGCGAGTTCGCGGGCGATGCCGCCGGTGATGAGCCGGGTGCCGAAGCCGCGGCGCTTCGGCTGCGCCACGGCCGGGCCGCCGCGTTCCCGCCACTCGATTTCCAGCCGCCGCCCACCCATGCCATCCTCGGTGACGCGCCAGATCACCGACAGGCGGCCCTGGCTGCCTGACAAGGCGCCGTATTTCGCCGCGTTGGTGGTGAGTTCGTGGGCGGTCATTCCCAAGGCCAGCACGTAGCGCGGCGGTAGGTCGATATCGGGGCCGACGAGTTCCATATGGTCCGCCGAACTGCGGTAGGGGCTGAGCTCGTTCTCGAGCACGGCGCGGAGCGGCGCGCCGGTCCAGTCGTCGCGGGTCAGGAGATCGTGGGTCTTCGACAGAGCGAGGATGCGGCCCTCCAGCTGCGCCGCCTGCTCCTCGCCGCCGCGCGATTGCCGGGCGAGGGACTGGACCGTGGCGAGGGTGTTCTTCACCCGGTGATTCAGTTCGTGCATCATCGTCACCTGCTGTTCCTGCAGGCTGCGCGTGCGTTCGAGCTCGGCCCGCAGACCGTCCTCGTGCTTCTCGAGCGTGGCGGCCATGGCGTCGAAAGCCTGGCCGAGCTGGCCGAATTCGGAGCGGCCCGTTAGGCCCGACCGGGCGAAGAGCTGGCCGGAACGCCAGGCGCGGGACGCCTTCAACAGCCGCCGCACCGGCTTGCGGATGAAGACGCGGCCGCCGATCAAGGCCGCCACGATGGCGACGAGCGTCCCGAGGAAGATCAGGATCACGCCGCGCCGCGTCGCCGCATCGATATCGGCGAAGGCGGTATCGCGGGCGAGGCCCACGGCGACGGTCATCCCGTCGAGGGCGCCATCGGGACGGACCACGCTGGTGATGCGGCGGATTCCATTGAGACCGGGCATCTCGACGGCGGTTCCGAGGGTGCTGGCCCTGTCCAGACCGGACGCGAAGGCGGCCGGCATCGTCTGACCGACCCAGGAGCCGAGATCGGGATTCTGGACGATGATGGTGCCGCTGCGGTCGGTCACCGTCACGGCGGCGTCCTTGGGCAGCCCGGCATGGGCCAGCCGCTCGCCCAGCCAGGCGGGATCGAAGCCGAAGATGAGCAGGCCGGAGGACCTGTCGCTGGAATCCCGGATCGGATAGGCGAACTGGATGGTGGGAACCCGGCTGCCGCGACCGACCACATATTCCCCGATCACCGGCACGCCCGACTGCATCGCTTTCTGGAAATAGGTCCGGTCGGCGATGGAATAGGCGCCCTGCTCCATTCCCAGGCTGTTGCAGACGAGCTGCCCCTTCGCATCCGCCACGATGAGGATCGTGGCACCGGAAAGCTTTCGGATGATGGAGCGCAGGAAGCTGGTACACCCCGCCGCTTCCTGGTCGCGGATGAACGGAGCCTCCGCGAGGATATCGAGGAGCTGGCGCATGCCGCTGGCGAACTGGGCGAGGTCTTCCGCCACCGCGCGGGCGTTGCGCATTGCCGAGGCCGTCACGGCATCCTCGCGGGCGCTGCGCAGCGCGTGCTCGTTGAAGCTCTGGACCGCGATGGCAGGGACGAGGGCGAGCACGACCAGCGCGACGATACGGGATGTGAGCGTCATGACGGGAGGTCGGCCATGGGGAACGTTTCAGCCAGACGGACCCGGTTCGGCCGACCGAATCAGCTTGGCCATAATACTGTATGCCTGACTTGGCGGACCAGCCGTATGGGCAATTTGGCGCGGCGCCGGGATTTCTCCGTGACGGTGAACGCTTAATCGTCCCGGTTGAGGCTGGACCGGCGCTCCGCCTGCGGCCACAACCGCGTCAGCGTGAAGGCCCCGAGCGTGACAGCACCGAGGAAGACCACATGAGCGACCGCATCACTCTCAAGGCCGGAGACGGCACCGTGGCGGTGGTCGCGGCGTCCGGTGCCGAGCCCGTCTCCTGGCAGGTGGGTGGGCGGGAGTATCTCTGGAACGGAGATCCGGCGCATTGGAACCGGCATGCGCCCTGGCTCTTCCCGGTGGTCGGCGCCTCGTCCGGCGGCGTGGTCCGGGTGGATGGCACGGCCTATCCGATGGGCCAGCACGGCTTTGCCCGCGACCTGCCCTTCACGATCGTCTCGCAGAGCGACGACAGCGTCACGTTGCGCCTCATCGAGAGCGAGGCGACGCGGGCTCGCTATCCGTTTCCGTTCCAACTCGACATCACCACGCGGGTCGGCCCGGCCCATCTCGATTTCGAGATCTGGATCGAGAATACCGGTGGGACGAACCTGCCCTACGCCCTGGGCTTCCACCCGGCCTTCCCCTGGCCCTTCGCCGGCGGAGAGCGCAAGGCGGGAGGCGGCTACGCGGTGGAGTTCGAGCACCCCGAACGGGCTCTGGCGCCCGAGGTGGGGGATGGCGGCCTGCTCCTGCGCCAGGAGCGTCCGTTCCCCCTCGAAGGCCGCATCCTGCCCCTCGATCCCGACCTATTCGCCGAGGCCATCGTCCTGCGCGATGCGGCGAGCGCACGGATGCGCTTCACCGCTCCCGACGGCAGCGCCATCCGCATGGATGTCTCGGATTTCCCGCATCTCGCCATCTGGACGAAGCCCACGGCGCCGTTCCTGTCCCTGGAATGCTGGACCGGCCATGCCGATTGGGCCGGGTTCGACGGCGACCTGACCCGCCGGGATTCACAGCGCCTCATCGCCCCCGGCCAGCGCGTCCGCCACGGGGTCAGCCTTACCCTGGAAGGTCCCCGCTCATGATCCGCCCCGTCGACGAGAACGGCTTCTCGGCCGAAGCCTGGGCGCGCAACGAGACGGCCTACGAGGCCATCCGGACGATGCCGTTCAATGCGGAACTCGCCGCCGGCACCCTCGGCGAGGCCCGCTTTCGCCACTACATCCTGCAGGACGCGCATTACCTCATCGGTTTCGGCCGGGCGCTGGCCCTGGCGGCGGCGAAGTCGCCGGAGCCCGAGGGCATCGTGCAGTTCGCCAAGGCCGCCGAGACGGCGATCGTGGTCGAGCGCTCCCTCCATGGCGGCTTCTTCCGGGATTACGGCATCACGGCCGAGACCTTCGCGGCGACGCCGCTCTCGCCGGCCTGCGACCATTATGTCTCGTATCTCCTCGCCACGGCCTATGCCGAGCCCTACGAGGTCCTGCTCGGCGCCCTGCTCCCGTGCTTCTGGATCTATGCCGAGATCGGCACCGACATCCTGTCACGGGCAGGCACCGGCAATCCCTACGCTGCCTGGATCGACACCTACGCGGGCGAGGAATTCGGCACCGCCGTCGCCGAGATGATCGCGACCACCGATTCCGCGGCGCTCGGGGTCTCGCTCTCGCTGCGTGAGCGGATGCACCGCGCTTTCTCCCGCGCGACGCAGCTCGAATGGATGTTCTGGGACAGCGCTTACCGCGAGGCGGCCTGGCCAGTCTGACCGTCGGGACGCCCGACCCCGGAACAGGGCGGAGGAATTCGCACCGGCTTCGGCACTCCCGGCTTGACGATGCGGACGATGCCGTCGCGCAGGGAGAGCATGTGGCCGCGCTCCACATCGGTCCAGCACTCGTCGCGGGTGAGCGCCTTGGTGGCGATGACGGTCACCACGTCGTCGGTCCGCGTCTCCTGCGCGAAATCCACGTGCCAATCCTCGTCGATGAGGGTCGCGGTGCCGAACGGCGCGCAGCGGGTGAGGTAGCACAGGCGCTTGCCGCAGTGGGCATAGAGCGTCCGGCTATCGCTGAGCAGCATGTTGAACACGCCGAGCCCGTGCAGCTCGGCGCAGAGTTCAGCGACGGCATTGTCGAGCCGCGCCGGGCTCGGCAGGCTCGGATAGCGGGTTTGCAGCCGGTCGAGCATCCAGCAGAACGCGTATTCGCTATCGGTGGAGCCCACCGGCTTGAACCAGGTCAGCGGCCACTTCTTCACGCCCTTGAGCTGGCCGTTATGGGCGAAGGTCCAGCGCCGGCCCCAGAGCTCGCGGCTGAACGGATGGGTGTTCTCGAGCCCGACCCGCCCGCGATTGGCCTTGCGCACATGCGCGATCACGATCCGGCTCTTGATCGCGTAGTCGCGCAGCAGCTTGGCGAGGACCGAACGCGCGCTCGGCTCGGGCTCGTGGAAGGCGCGCGCGCCCCGCCCCTCGTAGAAGGTGATGCCCCATCCATCGGCGTGAGGCCCGGTCTCCCCGCCGCGCCGGGCGAGGCCCGCGAAGGAGAAACGGATGTCGGTGGGCACGTTCGCGCTCATGCCGAGCAATTCGCACATGGAGGTTCGGGGACTTCGCGTGGGAGGAACGGGTGGGCTTGCGGAGGACGGAGTCCTTGGGGAGACCGCCAAGCTACCCACTCTAGAGGATTTTCCCACCCGCGGGAGCCGGTAATCCTTCCGAAACGCTCCGCTTCACGCAAACAGCCTTCCTCGCGCAGAAAGCCTTGGTCGGCACTGAAAAAGCGCACGACCTTCGGAGGCCATTTCCTCCTGGGATGTAAACGCCGCCGGACCCGCGCGGTCCGGCGGCGCAATGTCCGCCGTAAGGTTCAGAACCGATAGGTGAAGTTGCCCTTCACGGCATGGTCCTGCGCCCGCTCGCCCACCTGGCCCGTATAGGACACACCCAGCGTGGTGCCGCGCGCCACCCGCACGTCGAGCCCGGCTTGTGCCACCAGGGCGTCCCGGCCGATCGGCGTGCCCATGGTGAGGAAGCTCGGCCCCGTGCCGAAGCTCAGGAGGGCTTTCGGCACCACGTCGCCATAGGCCCGGCGATAGCCAACCAACCCGTTCAGCGAGACCGGCGCACCGGACCCGAGATCGAAGCTGGTCTGGCCGCGCAGGCCCAACGTCGAGGTCGCCACCTCGGTGCTCTGCGCCGCGCTCGTCAGCGCCGCCAGTCCACCCGTTTCGGTGAAGCGGTCGCGCCCGATCGACACGTAGGCCCCGCCCAGGAACGGCTCGATATAGGTCTGCTGGACCGGGGCCGGAGCCGCCCCGCCCTTGGCGACCAGGACGGGCTGGGCAGCGCCCAGGAAGAAGCGGTAACCCAGCTCACCGAAGCCTTGAACGGTCGAGCCGCCGTAGCGGGCCGTGTCGTTGTCGGAGAACCCGGCGAAGCTCACGACCCGGCTCATGCGGCTCGACTGGTCGGCATAGACCGCACCGAGGCGTAGCGCGAAGCCCCCCCGCTCGAAGCCGCCATAGACGCCGCCGAAGCCGCTTTCGATCGTGCCCGATGAGAGGCGCCCTGCGCTGTCGAGGCTGGTCGCGGTGTAGCCACCGGCCACGCCGAGGCGGAAGCCGGTCTCCAGACGGAGATCCGCACCGAGCACGAAGCCGGAGGTCTGGCGCGAGAGCCCGGCGGCGTTGCCGTCGCTACGGGCCTGGCCGAAGCTGCCGAAACCCTGTCCCCAGACCCCGAACACGCGCGGGTCGAGAACCCGCACGGGCACGGGCGCCACAGGAGCGGACCGACCCGGCAGGTCGGCCGTGTAAGTGGCCGGCAGGCTGCCGTAATCGGCGACCTCCGCCGCGCCCCAGCGCAGGCGGTCGAGGATGGCCTCGCGCACGAAGAAGGCGGTCTCGAACTGGGCGCTCGCGGCACTGGCGTGGATGTCGCCGGTGAGCGCCCCGAAGGCGGCGCGCGCCTCGGGCGTGGTCAGTCCGACGGTGCGCCCGTAGAGGGCGGAGCCCGCGCCGCCCGCCTGGATGGCGTCGGCGACGCCGGCCTGATTGCGGGTCTGGGCGATGGTGGAGAAGGCGATGTCGTTGCGGGTCAGCGTCAGGTCGACCGCCCCCGCGCTGTAGCGCAGGGTCGGGGTGAGAAAGGCGAAGTTGGAGGTGACGCCGGCGAACTGCCCCGTGACGCCGCGGGCGGCGGTCAGGACGGTGTAGCTCGTGCGCGGGTCGTAGCGGCCCGCACCGGCCAGCACCTGGACGGTGCCGCCGTCGAGGGTGGCGGTGCCGGTCGCCGTGACGCGGTCGGACTGGCCGGCGGCGTTGGCTTCGACCTGCAAGGTGGAACCGGGCGCGAAGCTGGCATTGCCGGCCACGTTGAGGGTGCCGATGGAATTGCCCGGCGCCACCGCCGCGCCGGACCGGGCCACGAGCCCGCCCACCGTGCCGGTGCCGCCGATGGCAGCGCCCTCGCCCACCGTCACCACGGAATGCGCGAGACTGCCGTTCACGTCGAGACGCCCCTGCGCGACGCCCGTGAGACCGCTGAACGTGCTGGTGCCGGTCAGGTTGAGAGTACCGGATCCGGCCTTGGTCAGGATGCCGGTGCCGGCGATGGAATTCGCCAGCGTTCCGTCGGTGGCCTGGTCGAGGATCAGGCTGGCATTGTCGGTGATGGCACCCGAGCCGAGGCTGGCGGCGGAGGCGACGAGGGTGCCGCCCGCGATGGTGGTGCCGCCCGAATAGGTGTTCGTGCCGGTGAGGGTGAGCGTGCCGGTGCCGGCCTTCGTCAGGGAGCCGGTTCCGCCGATGTCGTTCCGCCAGGTGTCGCTGGCGTCGTACCCGCCCTTGGCGGCGTCCATCGTCACCGTGACGGCGCCGTTGAAGGCGCCGTAGCCGTCCGCCGCCGCTACGAGATTCAGGCGGCCCCAGCCGTCATAGGTGTTGCCGTCGAGCAGCGGGTAGCCCGAGGACAGGCCCGTCGTCGCCAGCACCTCCCGACGCTGGGCGTCGCTGAGATAGGGGAAGCGGGTGAGAAGGAGCACCTGCGCCTGGACCGGCACCTCGGCGGCCGTCAGGGGCGTGCTGGGTCCGGTCGGCTGGAAGCCGTAGGTCATCCGGGCGGTGTAATCCGCCTTGTTCTGCGCGGCGTTGCCGAAGGAATCGGCCGCTCCGGAGGCCGCGCCTGCGGCGAGGCACCCCGCCACGGTCCCCGCCCCGCAGCTCGCGGCCAGGTAGGATTGGGTCTGCTGGTAGGCCTGATACACGGCGTAGGCGCCGGCATTGGCGGGGTTGGTCCAGTCGATCCGGTTGCCGGCCGCGTCGTAGAGGGCGGCGTAGATGTTGGTGGCGGCAATCGCCGTCGACTGCATGCGCCCGCCCATCACGTCGAGGGGCGAGTGCATGCCGGTCAGGATGCGGTTGTTACCGAGCTCGGAGGCGCGGGTCAGGAGTTCCTGCATCCGCTGCGGGACGAGGAAGCCGACACCGAGGCTCTGGAGATAGCCCGAATTGGTGTGGCCGCTCGGATAGCCGCCATCCGCGTAGGCATTCGTGGTGTTGGTGCGGGGGTTGAGCAGCGTCGGCACGTCGACCGCCGTGCTGACGCGGAACGGACGGGGCGAGGTCCCGATTCCCGGAACATACTCGCCGACCCCGAACGTCGTCGGGTTGAAGGCGCCGGTGGGGCCGAAGGAGCCGACATTGGGAGCCGTCAGCGGTCGTCCGCCATTGGCATCGATCATCTCCTGGGTGACGGTGAAGCCCTTCACCCAACGGTCGGTCGTTCCGTAGACCGCCGGAACGGGGAAATTGGAGAGGTAGCCGGGCACGACGAAGTTCGCCGTGTCCGCGGTGGTCAGGCCCGCCTTGTTCGTGATGGCGTTGTAATCGTTGAAACGGGGCGCCAGGGGGTCGATGGCCGGATTGGGGCCCTGGTAGCGCCCGAAGACCCGCTTCGACGGTTCCGTCGAAGCATTGGCCCGGACCGTGTTGTCGATGAAGCTGACCGCCGCCGCGAGGGGTGTCGCCGTCCCGTCGCCGAAGCTCGTCGCGCCGCCGCTCGCGCTCGCGCCGGTGCTGAGGTTGGCCGCGTAGTCGGCCAGCGTCGTCGTCGCATAGGTGGTCGGCGTAAGGCTCGTCGGCCGGGTGCCGGTGAACGAGGCCCCGGCCCCGGTGAGGTAGGCGGAGGTAAGGGGGCCGAGCCCGTTCAGGATGCTGTAGGCCTGTACGGTGCGGTCGTCGTGGATCGCCGCCAGGGTCTGGTCCGCATTCCGGGCCTGCGTCATCCCGACCACCGTCTGGTAGTTCTGGATCATGACGGCGGGATTGGACGTCATCAGGCCGATGTAGCTGTCGAGGACGCGCGGAATGACCGTCCCGGGGACGACCGAGGTGCTGTTCGTGAAGCCGATGCCCGGCGAGGTCGGAATCTGCTGAGCCTGCGCACCGACCGGCAGGAGGCACGTCGCGGCAAGCAGGGCGGTCTTGAGAGGTGTGGACACGGAAGCCTCGCACGAAAAAAGGCAGCAGCCTGTTGGCGGCGCGGTGCTAGCTTGGCCGTAAGACGATGCCGTGACGAAAATCGCCTGGCGCGAACACGGCAGGGCATTCGTGGCGCGCGTGTAGCGCCGGATGGCCGCTCCCGGCGCGATGGACGAAGGCTGAAGAACGGCGCCGGGAGAATGGCGGCATGGCCCGCCGAGGTGCGCCCCAGCGCTTTCGCCGCCGCGCCCGATCCTCTAAGCCGCTCAGCGAGCCTCGGTTTCCCGGGGCGATTTGCACAGAGTGCCGATGGACCGGGATCCGATCGCCTTCACCTGGCGGACCGCGCGGAGCGAGCATGTCGCCGCGGTCGGGCTCGCGCTAGGTCTCGGGGGGCCCCTCGCGTTTCTCGCGCTGCTGTGCATGCGCGACCTCGTGGGCGTCCAGGTCCACGATACCGAAACGGCGGGCCGGTTCCTGCGAATCACCGCGACGTTGCCGTGGCGGACGGGCGACGCGGAGCCGTTCGTCGCCTTCGCCGGCTGGGCCCTGCCCACGGCCGACCTCGTGCGCGTGGCCTTCCTCGGCCTGGCGGCGGCGGCCTTGGCCTCGGCCGGCCTCGGCTGGGCGGTGGCGCGCCTCTGCTTCCAGGCGCAGGCGCGCACGGTGGCGGCCCTGCATGGTCGGGTCACCGAGGCGATCCTGCGCGCGCCGCCGAGCGCCCGCGACGAGGCCCGCGCCCTGGCGCAGATCCTGGCCGACATGCTGGGCCGCCTCGACACCCTGTTCGGACTGGCGGTCCTGGTGCCGGCGCTGGCGATCGGCAGCGGAATCCTCGCCCTGATTCTCGCCGCCCTGGCCGCCCCGCGCCTGCTGCCCACCGTGGCCGTCGGCCTCCTGGCATCCGGGCTCGCCCGCGCCCTGATCCAGCGGCGTGTGCACGATCGCGCGGCTTTGCGTCTGCGGGCTGGGGGGGCGGCGGGGCGGGCCCTCGCCGATCTCATCCGGCGGATGCCGGCGGTACGCGCTCACGGCGCGGCGGCCTTCGAGCGCAGCCGCCTCGCCGCCAAGGGGGCCAGCACCCGCGACGCGCTGGCGGCATCGGAATCGCGCCTCGCCTATGCGCGCGCGCCGTCCACGGCGCTCGTCATCTTGCTGCCTGCCATCGTCGTGGCGGTGGCGCTCTGGCGCGGGCACGACGGCACGACGGTACCGGTGGAGCCCGGTGCCCTGGTGGCGGCCGGCGGCGGCTTCGCCCTCGCCGTTCTGGCCCTGGCGGTCACCCTGCGCCTGCGCTGGATCCATGAGGCCGTGGCGCCGGTCTTCCGCGATCTGGCGGCGACGCTCGTGTCCCTCGAAGGGCGCGGCGGCAACAGGCCCGGCGCCTTCGCCGCGCTGCCGAAGGGCGGGGAACTCGCCGCGTCCGGCGTTGGCGTCTACGATCCCGCCAGCGGCGAACGCCTCGCCGGCGTCGACGTCACCGTGGCGATGCCCTCCCACCTCGCCATCGTGGGCGAGCGCGGCAGCGGCGCGCGGGCGCTGGCCGCCCTGCTGGCCGGACAGCTCGAACCCACCGCGGGCGCGGTGACCTATGACGGAATCGACCTGCGCAGCCTCGACCCGGCCGAGCGCGCCAGCCACATCGCGCTGGCCGGCGCCGAGGCGATCCTGATCGAGGGCACGCTGGAACAGAACATCCTCTACGGCGCGGCGCGGCAGGAAAAGCCGTCCGAGGCGGACCTCATCGAGGTGCTGCACCTGACCGGGCTCGACACTTTCGTCTATGCACGCGGCCTCGAGGGAACGGTGGACCCGAACGCCGAACCCGGCATCGCCGATTCCATCGTCTCCGCCCGCCATGCCGTGCGCGAGGCCCTGGCAGAGGACAAGGCGGCGCGGCTGGTGGAGCCGTTCGATCCCGCCCGTTACAACCATCAGGCGACGGTGGGCGAGAACATCCTGTTCGGCGAGGCCGTGGGACCGGCCTTCTCCGGCAGCCATATCGCGGCCCATCCCTACCTGCGCGCCGTGCTCGAGGCCGAGGACCTGACCCGGCCCTTCACCGAGATCGGGCTCCAGGTAGCGCGCAGCACCATCGAGATCTTCGCGGACCTTCCGGACGACCACCCGCTCTTCGACGCGTTCTCGCTGTTTCCCGCGGCCGAGCGCGGGTTCTTCGAAGATCTCGTCAGCCGTCAGCCGGAGGCGAAGGGCTGGCGCCGGGGCCCGGCGGGCCAGCGCGACCGCAAGCGCCTGATCGGATTGGCGCTTCGCTACAGCGAGACGCGACACCGGTTCGGCCTGATCGACGCCGCTTTCGAGGAGCGCATCGTCGCCGCACGCCACTCTTTCGCGCGGCTTCTGCCGCAGAACCTGCGCTCGGCGGTGGAATTCTACGATCCCGACCGGCTGAACCCGGCCGCCAGCCTGGAGGAGAACCTCCTGTTCGGCCGCATCAACGGCGAGGAGGCCGGGGCGGAGCCGCGCGTGCGAGCCCTGGTGCGCCGGGTCCTCGTGCAGCAGGGCCTCGAATCAACCGTCTACCGGCTCGGCCTCGCCAGCCGCGTGGAGCCGGGCATGGGCGGCGGCGGGGCGAGCCTCGGGGAGAACGCCATCGGCTCGCGCGAGCGCATCGGCATCGACCTCGCCCGCTGCCTCGTGCGCAAACCGGACATCGTGGTCGTCGCCATCGCGCTGGACGACGGCAAGGCCGCCGAGATCAGGACGCGCCTCGCCAGCCTGCGCGCGGCGCGAGCCGGCCGCGGCCTCATCGTCTGCCTGCCGAGTACCGATACGCTCGACGCGAACGATCCCTTCGGCGCGGTGCTGCATGTGGAGCGCAACACGGTGATGGCCGCCTGACGGGGCCGGGACACGCCCCTCCTCGTCGCCGGTGGCCCGTCCGACATGGCCGGCCGCTGTCCCCTCCGGTCCGCTTCGCCACGCCGCTGCCGCTCAACGGCGGCGAGGCTAGGCGGGCAGGAACGCCATCGCATCCACCTCGACCAACATGTCGGGGAATGCCAGCGCCGCAACGCCGATCAATGCGCTGGCCGGTGGGCATTCGGCGTTGATCCAGCGATCGCGCACCGCCCGGATGATTGGGAGCTGGCTTGGATCATAGTCCCGGACATAGATCGTGAGACGCGCGACGGCGCTGAAATCGGCGCCCGCCGCGTGGAGCGTCGCCTGCATATTCCGGAACACCCGATCGAGCTGGGTCGCCAGATCCCCGCTGACCACTTCGCTGGCGCCGTCGAAGGGGACATGGCCCGAGAGGATGAGCAATCGGCCCTCCGAAACCAGCATTGCCTGCGAGATGCCGGGAATCGAGGGACCGGGCGGATTGATGGGTCGCAGCATCTCGATGCTCCATTGCCGGCATGGCGTGACAACCCACGAATGCCAGGCCGACGATATCTCCCTCCGATGTAATCTTCGCGACAGAGCGTCCCTCGACCCGCCGAACCTCCGCATTTCGGCCGGCGTCGGTGATCGTCGGTCGACCAAAGAAGAAGGGCGGCGGCGCTTCCCCTATTGCCGCCCCATTGGGATGGGATAAGCAAGGCTTCGTGCACCCTGTTGCACGGTGTCGGCGGTCGGTCGGCGCATCCCTTTCCAGGGCCGGGCATGGTCGTTCTACCCTCGCCAGTCGTACAGCGCCGCGCCGTCGCCTGGCTTCTCCTGCTGGCTCTGGGGCTCGCCGCGCCGGACATCGCACGGGCGCAATCGGCCAAGGCCACGGCTCCGATCCCGGCGGCGACCCTCGCGCTGATGAGCCAGAAGGGCACCAGCGCCTCGGCGCCGGTCCTGTTCAGAGCCTACAAGAAGGAATCCGAGATCGAGGTCTGGAAGAAAGCCGCCAGTGGGCGCTTCGTCCATATCAAGACCTTTCCGATCTGCCGCTGGTCGGGCCAGCTCGGCCCCAAGCGCAAGACCGGCGACCGCCAGACGCCGGAAGGGTTCTACTCGGTGCCTCCGCGCCAGATGAACCCGAATTCGAGCTACTACCTCTCCTTCGATGTCGGCTACCCCAACGCCTATGACCGCGCGCACGGCTTCACCGGTTCGGCCGTGATGGTCCACGGCGTCTGCTCGTCGATGGGGTGTTTCGCCATGACCGACCAGGTGGTCGGCGAGATCTACGCCATCGCCCGCGACGCCTTCGCCGGCGGACAGGCGGCGTTCCAGTTCCAGTCCTACCCGTTCCGGATGAGCGCGGCGAACATGGCCCGCTACCGGACGGACCCGAACATCGCCTTCTGGCGCCAGCTCAAGGAAGGTTCGGACCGGTTCGAGGCGACGGGCGAGGAGCCGAACGTCACCGTCACCGCCGGCCGCTACGCCTTCCTTCCCTACAAGGACCCCGCCCTGGAATCGCTGGTGACGGCGCGCCGGGTGCAGGAGGAGGCGCGCATCGCAAGCCTGGTGGAGGATGGGAGCGCTGCCGTGCGCACCACCTATTCGGACGGGGCACAGCATCCCTTCTGGGCCGCCCTCTCCGCCAAGGGCGTCTCGCTCGGCGATGTCAGCCGGCCCGAGGCCCTCGCCTATGCCGGCCAGGACGTGATCGTGATTCCGGCCCAGCGCCGCCCGGTCCTCGTCGCCGAGGCGGTCTGGTCGCGCTGGATGGTGGCGGCTTCGGTTCCCGCGCTCATGCGGGTGCGCGGGTTCAAGCCGGCCTACGAGACCGAGCCGTCGCGCTTCGCCGCCCTCGTCATGCGCTACGATCAGACCCTGCCGACGATGCTCTCGGCCTCCCTCACCGGACAGATGCCGGCCCCGACCCCGCCGGTCATCATCGAAACCCTGGCGCAGCGCTAGCGCATACGAATGAGCAGGTTCCCCTCTCCCCGCGCGCGGGGAGAGGATCACAGGCACCTTGTCGTGCCTGTGATGAGCGGAGCGAGGGTGAGGGGGCGGTTCCCGAATGAACCTCATCCGGACGAGCCCCCTCACCGTCGGCTTCCGCCTCGACGCGCTTCCCGACGAGGGGGAGACGCGTCCCTCTCCCCGCAGGCGGGGCGAGGGGATGCTCACGCCCGGACCGCACGTGGTCGATCAGCTCAGCCGAAGGACTCAGCCGCCGCCCCTCTCACGGTCCCGCGCTCGACAGCCGCGCGGGTGGCGCTCCCCGCAGGGCGGTGCTGACGGGGACGAGGCGAACGCCGCGGGCTTCGAGGTCACTCGCCCAGCGGGCGATCCGCTCGATCGTCATCGGCATGGCGCCCGCCGAGGCCAGCGCGAACCCGGTCGCCTTGGCCTGGGCCTCCAGCCGGGCGAGTTCGCGGTCGATCGCGTCCGCCTGGGGCAAGGCATCGAGGACGATCTCGGCGCGGGCGACGGGGATCTTGAGCTTGCCGCCGAGAGACGTCGCCAGCGAGCGCGACGACGCGCCGTCATCCACGAAGCCGAGCCCCCTCGCGCCGATCTCGCGCAATACCGGCTCGAAGGCGGCGGCATCGCCTTCGAGCTTGGCTCCCATGAAGTTCACGAGACCGACATAGCCTCCGAACCGGCTCATGACCCAGGACAGACGGTCCAGGTTTTCCGGCGGCCGCGAACTCGTCAGCATGGTCTGCGGGCCGGGATCGCTGTCGGGATAATCGAACGGCTCCATCGGCGCCTGGACCAGGATCTCATGGCCGAAATCGCGGGCGCGGGCGACGCTGCGTTCGAGATCGCCGCCATAGGGTGAGAAGGCGAGGCTGATCGCCGGCGGCAGCTTGGTGATGGCGCCCGCCGTCGCGGCCTGCCCGACGCCGAGGCCCGTGACGAGAATGGCGATGCGCGCGCCCGGCGCGCCCGCATCGGGATCGGGGCGGGCATAGACGTCGAGGGGTCGGCGGCGGCCGTCGCCGATCTTCGGCACGCTGCCATGACGGCCCCGCTCCAGCAGGCGAGGATCGGGGGCGGCCAGGCGCACGGGCTCGCTGTCGGGCACGCGGATGATCACCGCATCGGTGGCGGCGGCACCGGCCGGCCGCACCACACGGACGCCCGAGGCCGTCTCGACCTCGCCGGCCGAACGCGGCGCCGACGACGCGGGCGGAGGCTCGGGGGCCTTCGCCACGGGAGCGGGGGCCGCCGGTTCGCGCAGGGTGATCGCCGCGAAAGCGGCGGGCTCGCCCCCCTGGGGATCGCCGGTCACGGCGAGGATCGTGATTCCGATGGCGAGGCCGGCCGCCGCGAGGGCGACCAAGGTCGGCGGGCTCATCCGGGGCATCGAGACACCGCGCAGCCGCTGGCCGAGCGTGCGGGACGCCGCAGCACTCTTGGTTCCCAGCGGACGGGTCAGGATGTCGTCGGTGGCCACGGTCAGCCGTTTCCCTGAGGGCTCGCGAACGACCGAGGCGGGCTTATCGTGTGAGAAACGAAGCGGCCCGCCGAGTCGGTCTGACCGACATTGCGGGCCGCGCTGGTTAACGTTTCTTTAAATCCCGCGACGCCGGCGGCGTTTCAGGATGGAGCCGTGATCTTCAGTTCGGAACGGCGGCCTTCGGCGTGTTGGCCGCGCCCTTCTGGATACCCCGGATGAAGTCCACGGCCGCGATCAGCTGCTTGTCCTTGGCCGGATCCGGCGGGACGTAAGCCGAGGAACCGCCGCGCTCCTCGACATCCTTCTGCTTGAGGTGCCCCTTCAGGCCGGCCTCGCCCTTGGTCTCGTCCTTGCCCTTCAGCTCGTCGGGAATCTCCTGCAGGACCTCCTGGTCCGGCTCGATGCCCTTGGCCTGGATCGAGCGACCCGACGGCGTGTAGTAGCGCGCCGTGGTGAGACGCAGCGCGCCGCTGCCGCCGAGCGGGATGATCGACTGGACCGAGCCCTTGCCGAAGGAGCGCGTGCCGAGCACGGTGGCGCGCTTGTGATCCTGCAGGGCGCCGGCCACGATCTCGGAGGCCGAGGCGGAGCCGCCATTCACCAGGACGACGATGGGCTTGCCCTTGGTGAGGTCGCCGGACTTGGCCGAGAAGCGCTGGGTCTCGTCCGGGTTGCGGCCACGGGTGGAGACGATCTCGCCCCGGTCGAGGAACGCGTCGGAGACCGACACGGCCTGGTCGAGGAGGCCGCCCGGATTGTTGCGCAGGTCGAGGACGTAGCCCTTCAGCTTGTCCTGGCCCACTTCCCCGGAGAGCTTGTCGATGGCGTTGCGCAGGCCGTCATAGGTCTGCTCGGTGAACTGCGTCAGGCGGATGTAGCCGACATCGCCGCCCTCGGCGCGCGAGCGCACCGGCTTGATCTTGATGACGTCGCGGTTGAGCACGACGTCGATCGGATCCTTGGATTCCTTGCGGGAGATCTTGAGCTTCACCGGCGAGTTCACCGGGCCGCGCATCTTGTCGACGGCCTGGTTCAGGGTGAGACCCTGGACCTGGTCCTCGTCGATCTGCGTGATGATGTCGTTGGTTAGGATGCCGGCCTTGGAGGCGGGGGTGTCGTCGATGGGGCTGACCACCTTGATCAGGCCGTCCTCCATCGTGACCTCGATGCCGAGGCCGCCGAACTCGCCCTTGGTCTGCACCTGCATGTCACGGAAGCTCTTCGAGTCCATGTAGCTCGAATGCGGGTCCAGCGAGGTGAGCATGCCGTTGACGGCCGCCTCGATCAGCTTGGCCTCGTCGGGCTTCTCGACATAGTCGGTCCGCACCTTCTCGAACACGTCACCGAACAGGCTGAGCTGGCGGTAGGTCTCGGCGGAAGCCGCCACCGCGCTGGTCCCGGAGAGCAGATGCGTCTGGGTGGCGAGGAGTGAGGAACCGACGCCAAGGAACGCGCCGGCCAGGACTAGGGAAATCTTGCGCATTATCCGCGAACCTTCTCGCTGGGGCTCTTCGCCCACCAAGGCTCCGGATCGATGGAGCCGCCGTCTTTCCTGAACTCGACGTACAAGACCGGTCCGTCGCGGTCGCCCGGTGTGGCGCCCTGGCCGCCCTCACCCATAGCTGCCACCGGTTCCCCCGCAAGCACGAACTGTCCGACCTCGACGTTGATCTGATCCATACCGGCCAGCAGCAGATAGTAGCCATCGCCGGCATTGATGATCAAGAGTCGTCCATACGAGCGGAACTGCCCAGCGAACGACACCCACCCATCGGATGGAGAGGAAACCACCGCCTTCGGGCGGGTCGCGAGCGATATGCCGCGGGTCGTTCCGCCATTGCCGTCGGGCTGGTTGAAGCTGCGCAGCGTCGTGCCGCTCACCGGCCTCGGCACGTCGCCGCGTGTGTCCACGAAGCGGATCTTGGGGGCGAGCCGCGCGGGATCGCGTGTGCCGGCCGCCGCGAACCGCTCCTGGGTCGCCCGCGCTTCCTTCGTCTCGGCGGCGCGGGCCTCCTCCGCCGCCCGGCGGGCCGAGGCGACCTCGTTCTCCATCCGGTCGAGGAGTTCCTTCAGGCTTTTCGCCTGGACACCGAGCTCGGCCGTGCGCGCGCGCTCGGTGACGAGACCACTCTCGACTTCGGCGAGCCGGGTACGGCGGGCCGTAATGAGGGCGTTGAGCCGCTGCTGCTCCCGGGCCCAGCCGGCGAGGTCGTTCTGCAGGCCCTCGCGATCGGCGGCGATGAGGCCCTTCAGGCGCACCATCTCGGTGAGGTCGGCAGCCAGGGTCTCGGCCTCGCCGCGCAGTTCGGGCACCACCGCGCCGAGCAGCATCGAGGTGCGGATGACGGCAAGCACGTCCTCCGGCTGGACCAGGACCGCCGGAGGCGGCCTTCGTCCCATGCGTTGCAGGGCGGCGAGGATCTCGGCGATGACGCCCCGTCTGGCTTCGAGGGAGCGGCGGATGCCGGCTTCGCTGGCGGTGAGCGTCTTCAGGCGCTCCTCCAGCCGGCTCATCCTGCCCTCCGTCGCCTGCGCCTGACGGGCGGCGTCGAGGAGGGCCGCATTCAGCTTGGCCCGGTCTCCGGCGACCGAGGCGACCTCCGCTTCGAGCTTCGCCCGCGCACCGGTGGAGGCGGCGAGCTGCTCCTCGATCCGCTTCAGGTTCTCGGCGCGGCGGGCCTTCTCGTCGATGGCGCGCTGGATCGCGTCGGCGCCGGCGGCATCCTGCGGTTTCGGTGCGTCCTGCTGCTTTGGAGCGTCCTGTGCGTAGGCCGGACCGAGCGTCAGCACCGCCATCGCCGCATAGGCAGCGATACGGATCGCTCCGCCGTCAGGCCCGCGCCGCGCGTGTCCGCCCCTCATGCGTCGATGTCGCCCCGATGATAGGGATGCCCTGCCAGGATCGTCAGCGTTCTGTACACCTGCTCCAGCGCCAGCACGCGCACAAGGCCGTGAGGCAGGGTGGCCGCCCCGAAGGCGAGGGAAAGGTCGGCGCGCGCGCGCACCGCCGGCGCGAGCCCGTCGGCGCCGCCGATGGCGACGACCAGCGTCGCCGTGGCCGCGTCGCGCCAGGACGCGATCCGCTCGGCGATGCGTTCGCTGGTCCAGTCCGAGCGCCCGCGCTCGTCATAGACCAGCAGCACGCTCGATGAGGCCGGGGCATGGGACAGGATCGCCGCCCCCTCCTCCACGCTGCGGTCGACGGCGCGCCGGGCGCGGCTCTCAGGAATCTCGACGACGTCGCAGGCGGTGAGACCCAAGCCACGACCGAGTTGGACCGCACGTTCGCGATAGCGGGATGCGAGGTCCCGTTCGGGTCCGGGTTTGAGGCGGCCGACCGCCGTGACGAGCAGACGCACGCGTCAGGCGCCCCGCGCCATCGATCCGATGCTCAGCCGGCCAGCAGGTCGGTGGTCGGACGATCCGCGCCCCACATCTTCTCGAGATTGTAGAAGCCACGGACTTCCGGCCGGAAGATATGGACAATGATGTCGCCGGTATCGATCAGAACCCAGTCGCAGGCGGGCATGCCTTCGACCCGGGCCGTACCGAAGCCCTTGCTCTTCATTTCCTGCAGGATGCGGTCGGCGATGGCGCTGACATGGCGCTGCGAGCGGCCGGAGGTGATGATCATCGTGTCGGCCAGTGAGGTCCGACCGGCGAGATCGATCTCGATGGTCTCCTCGGCCTTCATGTCTTCGAGACAATCGAGCGCGAGCGTCTTCAGATCACCGATCCTCTGATCGGCGGCGTGGTCGGAACCTGTGGTTCCAGAATGGTGCGAATCGGTCAGTGTCTCGATTCCCGAAGTGACGGCGGTCATTGTATCTGAACAATCTATAGTCTGGAGAGAGTGGAACGATCACTCTCCGTTTTCAAGAGTCGCGACGCGCTCGTCACCGTCCCGCCCTCAGGGCGGTGGACGACAAGGTCGAGCGCGGGCCGTGGAGAAACACCCAGGCCGGGGGTTCGAGATCGGCGAGGAGGCCCGCATCCGATTCGTCGATGCGCCACCGGCCCATGGCCTGCGCCCCTCGGGCACTCGTCGCCGTCAGGGTGAAACCGGGCCTATCGATGATCGCGATCGGCATCATGGCGGCGATAGCACGAAAATCGCGCCAGCGGTGAAATGCCGCGAGAGAGTCGGCGCCCATGATCCAGACGAAGCGGACGCCTGGATGCCTGGCCCGGAGGTAATCCAGGCTCTGGCGCGTGTAACGGGCCCCGATCCGCGTCTCGAAATCGGTGATGGCGATGCGCGGATGGTTTGCCACGGCCTCGGCGATGGCGATCCGGCGATCGAGGGGGGCGAGCGCCGAGCGGTCCTTCAGCGGATTGCCCGGCGTGATCATCCACCACACCCGGTCGAGGGCGAGCCGCTTCAACGCCACCAGGCTTACATGCCGGTGGCCGAGATGGGCCGGGTTGAACGACCCGCCATAGAGCCCGATCCGCAGGCCGGGCGCGGCGGGAGGCAGCCGGGCGAGCCCGGCCGCATCAAGCCGCATGGAGAATGCCGGCCATCCGCATCAGGGACGGGTCTGCCCACGGCCGTGGACCCGGTACTTGAAGGTCGTCAGCTGCTCCACGCCCACGGGGCCTCGCGCATGCATGCGCCCGGTGGCGATGCCGATCTCGGCGCCGAACCCGAACTCGCCGCCATCGGCGAATTGCGTCGAGGCGTTGTGGGTGACGATGGCCGAATCGACCTCCGCCAGGAAGCGCGCCGCCTCGAAGGCGTCGGCCGTGACGATGGCATCGGTATGGTGCGAACCGTTGGCCTCGATATGGGCGATCGCGGCGTCGAGCCCGTCCACCACCTTCACGGCGATGATGGCGTCGAGATACTCGGTGCGCCAGTCGATCTCAGTGGCGGCGGTGACCCGTGCATCCACCGCCTGGGTAGCCGCATCGCCGCGGACGCTGCAGCCGGCCTCGATCAGCGCCGTGACGAGGGGGGCGAGGTGAGTCTCCGCCACGGCGGCATCGACGAGCAGGGTCTCGGCGGCGCCGCAGATGCCGGTGCGGCGCATCTTGCTGTTGATCACCAGCGTGCGCGCCATGTCGAGATCCGCGCCGGCCGCCACGTAGACGTGGCAGATGCCGTCGAGATGGGCGAAGACCGGCACCTTGGCCTCGGCCTGGACCCGCTCCACGAGGCCGCGCCCGCCCCGGGGCACGATGACGTCGATGCAGCCGTCGAGGCCCGACAGCATGGCGCCCACCGCCGCGCGGTCACGGGTGGGGACGATCTGCACCGCATCCGCTGGCAGGCCGGCGGCTTCCAGCCCCTCGCGCATGGCACGCGCGATGGCCATGGCGGTGCGGTGGCTGTCCGACCCGGCGCGAAGGATCGCGGCGTTGCCGGCCTTGAGGCAGAGGGCACCCGCATCGGCGGTGACGTTGGGGCGACTCTCGAAGATGACGCCGACGACGCCGAGCGGCACGGCAATCCGCTCGATCAGCAGCCCGTTCGGGCGCTCGAACGCCGCGAGCTGGCGACCGACGGGATCGGGCAGCGCGCCGATCTTGGCCACCGCATCGGCCATGGCGGCGAGACGGCCTTCGTCGAGGGTGAGGCGGTCGATCAACGCCTGGGTCTGGCCGCTCGCCGTGGCGGCGGCGACATCGCGGGCGTTCTCGGCGAGGATCGCGTCCCGGCTCGTCCTCAGGCAATCGGCCACCTGGCGAAGGGCGACATCCTTCGCCTGAGCCGAAGCCTGGGCGATCTTGCGGGCGGCCGCACGGGCCCGGTGGCCGATCTCCTGCATCTGCTCGGTAAGATCGGGAGCGGCGGCGAAATCGGATCTCAGATTCAGAACGGGCACGGTCTGTTTCCTCGCAGCTCACCGTTCAAGGCGATGGCAGCATGTTGACTGTGCCCTCATGCCACGCGTTAAGGCAGCAAAACAAGCACATTGCTCAATATTCGAGCCTATTCCCCGACCATTGCGAGGTCATCGCGATGCACCATTTCAGAACGACCGGGATGAGTAAGCAATTCCGCGATCTCCCGACTCGGGCGACCGATGATCTGCGCAGCCTGTGCACTATCGTAGGCCACGAGGCCACGCCCCAGGGTGCGTCCCTGCACGTCCCGGATGATCACCGCGTCCCCGCGCCCGAAGCTGCCCGACAATCCGGTGACGCCGACCGGCAGAAGGCTCGCGCCGCCTTGCAAGGCACGGGCCGCCCCGGCATCGACCACGAGGACGCCGCGCGGCTCCAATGACCCGGCGATCCAGGCCTTGCGGGCGGCGACGGGGTTCGAGCCGGACAGGAACCAGGTGCATCGCCCGCCCTGCAGGATGGTGCGAAGGGGGTTCTTCTCGCGTCCGTCGGCGATGACCATGTGGGTGCCGCCGCTGGCGGCGATCTTGCCCGCCTCGACCTTGGTGCGCATACCGCCGCGGGACAATTCCGAGGCCGGCCCGCCCGCCATGGCCTCGATCTCGGGCGTGATGCGCTCGACGAGGGGCAGGTGCCGCGCCTCCGGGTCGGTGGCGGGGGGGGCCGTGTAGAGCCCGTCGATATCGGAGAACAGCACCAGGACGTCGGCCCCGATCATGGTGGCGACGCGGGCGGCGAGACGGTCGTTGTCGCCGTAGCGGATCTCGCTGGTGGCGACCGTATCGTTCTCGTTGACCACCGGCACGGCCCGGACTTCGAGGAGCTTCAGCACCGTGGCCCGGGCATTGAGGTAGCGGCGGCGCTCCTCGGTGTCCTGCGGCGTCACCAGGATCTGGCCGGCGGCGATACCGTGATGGCCGAGCGCCTCGGCCCAGTAACGCGCGAGCGCGATCTGCCCCACGGCGGCGGCGGCCTGGCTCTCCTCCAGCCGGAGCGTGCCGGGCGCGTAGCCAAGCACCGTCCGCCCCAGAGCGATGGCGCCCGAAGAAACCACGAGCACATCCACGCCCCGCGCATGCAGATCGGCGATGTCCTCGGCGAGAGCCGCGAGCCAGGCATGGCGCAGGCGACCGCGCGCGCGGTCGACGAGAAGCGCCGAGCCGACCTTGATGACGACGCGGCGAAAATCCTGAAGGACGGGGATCTGGGACAAGGCGGTTTGAGCAGAAGAGGTCATGGCACGGGGGTGTAGGCGAACGCGATATCCGTGTGAACGAAGTCCTGCCCCTTGAACAGCAGCGGCAGCGCATGGGTCGGGGCGATACCGACCCGTCGCCTCACGTTGTCGGACTCGGCTTTCCGCGCGAGAGAGGAATGAGGGTAACGAAAGCGGCGAATCCATCCTCCAACATCCAGACAGTTCGGATCATGGGGTGGCGCCCATCCGGTGAAGTGATCGGCCCCTCGCACACGATCTTGGTGTCGCCTTGCGCAGTCGAGATCGTCCATGCATCCGGAGCGAGCAGAAGGTGATCGGCGAGCGAATCCTGCAGGACACGCGGCTCGCCAGCCTCGAAACCGAAGCGGAACAGAAATCTCGCCTTCGGGCCGCCGCGCGGATGATTGATATTGAGACAGTAGCGAGTCACCTTGTCCTCGCTGATCGTCAGACCACGGATCGAAGGTTAGATCTCGGCTCAAGAGGCGCTACGCCGCGTGCGGGTCAACGCCCCGGCATGCACCGTCGCCACTGCTCCCTCGGGGAGCGCGAACTCGACTTCAAACGCTTCGCCGTCACGCCAGACGCCGACAATCGTCCCTGCCGTACCGACTGGAATCGTCACACCGTCATCGGTCGTCACATCCGCAAGCAGGGTCACGTCGTCCAAATCCCGGAGCGCGGCTCCCGGATCGTCTTTCCTCAGCAGATAAAGGACTTCGATAGACATCGAAGCACTCTATCGCGAGTCGCGCGGCAGACAAAACGCTCGTTTATGGCTGCCAAGCCTCCGCCGGCCGTGCCTCGGCCTCGGCGGCCTTGGCTTCCATCATCTCCCGGGTGATCGCGCGGAGGGCGTCCTGCACACCGAGGCCGGTGGCCGAGGACAGGATCAGCGGCTTCGCCTTGGAGGCCCGCTTCAGGCGCGCGACCTGCTCTTTCAGGGTGTCGGGATCGACGGCATCGGACTTCGACAGGGCGACGATCTCGTGCTTGTCGGCGAGCCCGTTGCCATAGGCTTCGAGCTCCTTGCGGACGAGCTTGTAGGTCTTGCCGGCATGCTCGCTCGTGGCCTCCACGAGGTGGAGCAGCACACGGCAGCGTTCCACATGGGCGAGGAACTTGTCGCCGAGGCCGACGCCGTCATGCGCGCCCTCGATCAGGCCGGGAATGTCGGCGAGCACGAATTCACGCTCGTCCGAGCGGACCACGCCGAGACCCGGATGCAGGGTGGTGAAGGGATAATCGGCGATCTTGGGTCTGGCCGCCGTCACGGTTGCGAGGAAGGTCGACTTGCCGGCATTGGGCAGGCCGACGAGGCCGGCATCGGCGATGAGTTTCAGGCGCAGCCAGATCCACTGCTCATGGCCTTCGAGGCCCGGATTGGCGTGTTTGGGCGCGCGGTTCGTAGAGGTGGTGAAATAGGCGTTGCCGAAGCCGCCATTGCCGCCCTTGGCCAAGCGCACGCGCTGCCCGATATGGGTCATGTCGGCGATCAGGGTCTCGCCGTCCTCGGCGATGATCTCGGTGCCGGCGGGCACCTTCAGCACCACATCCGCCCCATTGGCGCCGTGGCGGTTCGAGCCCATGCCGTGCTCGCCCTTCTTGGCCTTGAAATGCTGCTGGTAGCGATAGTCGATCAGCGTGTTGAGGCCGTCGACACACTCGACCCAGACATCGCCGCCACGGCCGCCATCGCCGCCGTTGGGGCCGCCGAACTCGATGAACTTCTCGCGCCGGAACGCGACGCAGCCGGCGCCGCCGTCACCGGAGCGGACATAGACCTTGGCTTCGTCGAGGAATTTCACGGGTGTTCTCGTCTCTGTCTTGGGTTCGCTTGTGCCCTGCCCCCATCTGGGGCCGGACCTTACGCGAATCACATGCGGGTTCGGGTTCAGGCTGCGCCCTGACGGCACTTCCCGTCGAGGTTCAGGTACTGCACGCTGCGCAGGCCCGCCTCGAACCACGCCCCATCCGACTTCGTCCGGTCGTAGGCGTAGAGATTGATGACAATGGCGCCATCCGGAGACGTGAGCGTCGCCGGCACCTGCGCATCGTCGAAAGCCCAGATCGGGCGCGGCACGCCCTCACCGAAATCGGCCCGGCTACCGTCCATCTCGAACTGGCTCACCTGGGCGAAGACCGGCCGCTCGTCCTGGTCGGAGATCGCGAAGGCGAAGCCGACCTTGGGGCTTCGCCCGACGAAATTGTAGAATTCGCAATAGAGCGTCGGACTCTTGCGCGACGGCCCTGGCGCCGGTCGGAGCACCTCCGCGACAGAGGGTGCGGGCGGTTCGCGCCCCTCACCCAGAACGAAGAGGGCGAGGACGACCGAACCGACCACGGCGAGCCCCGCGAGACCGAGACTACCCTTCGTCATCGCGGGTCCGCTCCCGAACGCCACACCTCCGGGCGGGACCGATCGTCGAGACGACGAAAGGGAGGATGGCGCGCCATCCTCCCTTCGCTGTCGGACGATCGTCGCGCGGCCTGCCTAGGAAGGCACGCCGCTCCGCCGTGGGAGACCGTGGATTACTCCGCGGCTTCCTGATGCGGCACGACGGTGACGAAGGCGCGGCCGCGCTTCGTCAGGAACAGCACGCGGCCATCCGCCTTGGCGAAGAGGGTGTGGTCCGTGCCGATGCCGACATTGACGCCGGGGTGGAACTTGGTGCCGCGCTGACGGACGATGATGTTGCCGGCGATGACGGCTTCGGCACCGAACTTCTTCACGCCGAGGCGCTGGCCGGCCGAATCGCGGCCGTTGCGGGACGAACCGCCTGCTTTTTTATGGGCCATGGTGGCTTAAACTCCGAAATGTCTCGATCAGAACGTCAGGCGCTGATGCCGGTGATGCGCACCACGGTGTGGTGCTGGCGATGACCGCGCTTGCGGCGCGAGTTCTGACGGCGGCGCTTCTTGAAGGCGATGACCTTGGCGTCGCGGCCGTGGCTGACGATCTCGCCGGCGACGCTGATGCCCGACAGGAGCGGAGCGCCGACCTGGGTGGCGCCCGCGCCGTCCGTGAACAGCAGGACTTCGCCGAAGGTCACGGCGGAACCGGGCTCGCCCTCGACGGTGGCGATCGTGATGGTGTCGTTGGCGGCAACGCGATACTGCTTGCCGCCCGTCTTGATGACTGCGAACATCGTTCTCTCTTCGTGTTCTCTGCCGGCCTCCAGCCTAGCGAGCCTGGACCGTCTTCTTGTTCAGGTCATCCGCGACACCGATCGAGCGATGCTGCGAACGCGAAACGCGCGGACTTCGTCGAGGAAGCCGCGCGAGCGTCGGTGGATAGGCGTGGACGGGGTGATTTGTCAATGCGACGTTGCCGGAGCACCGCTCAGTGCGGCTCGACTCCGGTGTCGTCCCGTTCGGCGAGCACGGCTTCCACGATGGAGGGATGGCGCGCGATGATCGCGAGCAGGATGCGCGCGGAGGCGTCGGGCCGGTTGCGGCCCTGGTCCCAGTTCTGCACCGTATCGAGCTCGAATCCGAATGCCGTCGCGAAATCCGCCTGGGACAGGTTCATCCGCGTCCGGATCTCCTTGGGACTGACGTCCGGAATTCTCAACTCGACGGCCTCGATTCCAAGGTCCGAGAACCGGGCCACGAGAGCGCCGGAATCCTCGCTCCACATTTGAGCGGCGACCGTATCGCCCGCGGCGATCCGCTGAAGGAACGCATGTGCCCGCTTGAGGGACACGCCCTGCGAGACCAGGAGGCGCGCCACGTCGACCGGCCGGTCGATCTCAGCGCTCATGCGCAGCCGCAGACGAATGGGGGTACCGGAACGGGCGCTGGATTCGGCCTTTGGCACGTCCCGTCGTGCGAGTGCTTCCTTCAACGACAAGGCCATCGGATAACGAGCCGCTCTTTCCGAATGGTCACCGCTTCATCAACCCGCCCAGCACGTTCCGCAGGATCGCGTTGCCCACCTGCGTTCCCACCGTCCGCGCCATCGAGCGGGCCGCGTTGCCAATGACCTGTTCGGCGAGGCCCTGCGGCGGGCGGCGGCCTCCCTTCGCGGCGGGTTTGGAGCCAAGGACTCCGCCGAGCAGATTGCCGAGCATGCCGCTCAGGCCGCCTTCCGATTGCTGCGCCGCCTCAGCGGGAGCGGAATCCAGCCCCTTGCGAGCGGCGAGGATCTCGTAGGCGCTCTCATTGTCCACCGCCTCGTCGTATTTGCCGCGAAGCGGGCTTTTCGCGATCAACTCGGCGCGCTCGGCCGGTGTCAACGGCCCGACCCGACCCTGCGGCGGAGCGATGAGGGCGCGCTCCACCATCGAGGGCGTGCCCTTGGCCTCGAGGAAACTCACCAGGGCCTCGCCGACGGCGAGTTCGGTGATGGCAGAGGCGACGTCGAAACCGGGATTCTGCCGGAACGTGTCGGCGGCGGCCTTCACCGCCCGTTGGTCGCGGGGCGTGAAGGCACGCAAAGCGTGCTGGACCCGGTTGCCGAGCTGGCCGAGCACCGATTCCGGCAGGTCGAGGGGGTTCTGGGTGACGAAATAGACGCCGACACCCTTGGAGCGGATCAGCCGGACCACCTGCTCCACGGCATCGAGAAGGGCCTTGGGCGCATCGTCGAAGAGGAGATGCGCCTCATCGAAGAAGAAGACCAGCTTGGGCTTGTCGAGGTCGCCCACCTCCGGCAGCTGCTCGAACAGTTCCGACAGCATCCAGAGCAGGAACGAGGCGTAGAGGCGCGGCCGCTGCATCAGCTTGTCGGCGGCCAGGATGTTTATGATGCCGCGCCCGTCGCGGTCGCGCTTCATGAAATCGTTGAGGTCGAGCGCCGGCTCGCCGAAGAACTGGTCGGCGCCCTGGTTCTCCAGCATCAGCAATTGCCGCTGGATCGCCCCGACGGAGGCGGCCGAGACGTTGCCGTATTTGCCCGAGATCTCCTTGAGGTTCTCGGTGCAGTAGAGCAGCAGCGCGCGCAGGTCCTTCAGGTCGAGGACCGGCCATTGGTTGTCGTCCGCGACGCGGAAGGCGATGTTGAGCACGCCTTCCTGCGTGTCGTTGAGTTCGAGCAGCCGGGCCAGCAGCAGCGGCCCCATCTCGATCACCGTGCAGCGGATGGGGTGCCCTTGCGCCCCGAACAGGTCCCAGAACACGGTGGGGAAACGGTCGGGCTCGTACGTGATCCCGAGTTCCTCCGCGCGCTTGACGAAGACAGGCTTCGATTCGCCCGCCGCCGCCAGCCCCGAGAGGTCGCCCTTGATGTCGGCGGCGAAGACCGGGACGCCGGCATTGGAGAACCCTTCGGCCAGTACCTGGAGCGTCACCGTCTTGCCGGTACCGGTGGCCCCGGCCACGAGGCCGTGGCGGTTGGCGAGCCTGAGCGTGAGGGCTTCCGGCTTGGTGCCGCTTTTGCCAACGAGGAGGGTGCCGTCGCTCTGCATGGTCGCCTGATCCCACCGCCTCGCGTCGCGCCCAGCGCTGCGACCCTGGGGTTATGACGCCCGGGGGACGCATTTTCCAGCAGCACCGCACCCGGCGCTTGATTTCATCGCGGACAGACCAGATGGACTACGCACACTCATGCGTTGGAGCATCGTTACATGGAAGAGTTGATTGCCCGCGTCACCACCGTGACCGGGCTCGACGCCGCGACGGCCCAGACCGCCATCGGCCACATCCTCGCCTTCCTGCAGAAGGAAGGCCCGGCCACCGAGGTCGCCCAGCTCTTCGCGGCGATGCCCGGTGCGGATGCGGCGGCGGCCCAGGCGAACGAGGGCGAGGGCGGCGGCGGCCTGATGGGCATGCTCGGCGGCATGATGGGCGGGGGCGTGATGGCCCTCGGCCAGAAGCTGATGGCGGCCGGCGTACCCATGGGGCAGATGCAGCCCCTCGGCCGCGAACTCTTCGCCTTCGGCCGCGAGAAGGCCGGCGAGGACGTGATGGGGCCGATCGTCGGTTCGATCCCCGGCCTGAACCAGTTCGTCTGAGACCGGTTCGGCTGGCCTCTCTTCCCCGGTGCCTAAGCCGGAGAAGAGGAGAATGGGAAAGGTTCGGCGGCTACCCATGGAAGGGTCGCCGGCGAACCATTTTGGCGCGACACTAACCGTCTCTGGATTCACGCAAAAGCCTGTCATAAAAGCGTTCGGGCTTCGTGGTGATGTGACCTCGCGGATATGAGGCTCCGGCGCTCCATCGGGAGCCGGCCTCGCGGGTCCGACAGAGCGGAATGGACTGATGGTCCCGAACTTCGCACGCGATGCCTCCACGGCGTGGCTCAATGGCTGGGAGGCGCGTGTCCATGCTCCCATCGCCCGGTTCAAGCAGAAACGCCTTGAGGCGGGGCATGCGGGTTTCGCGGGCATTCCGGGACTTTCCGGCCTTCCCGGCTTCGGCGCCAGGGCGCTGGTTCCCCCCGGTGCGACGCCGATCCGGTTCAAGCCGCGCCTGAAGAAGCCCCTCGCCGCACCGGGGCTCGACCCGGTCCTCGGCCGCATCGGCGATCTCGAAGTCCGCCTCGCCACCACCGTTTCCGAGATCCGCCGCGCCCAGCGCCTGCGCTACCAGGTGTTCTACCAGGAGATGTCGGCGGTGGCCTCCGGCATGTCGCTGCTGTCCCGGCGGGACATCGACGATTACGACACGGTCTGCGACCACCTGCTGGTGATCGACCATGCGGCGACGGAGGCGAAACCCTTCCGGCGCCCGAGGCCGAAGGTGGTGGGCACCTACCGCCTGCTGCGCCAGGACGCCGCCGACCGCAATTTCGGCTTCTACACCGCCGGCGAATACGACATCGCACCGCTGCTGGCGGCCCATCCCGGCAAGCGCTTCCTCGAGCTCGGCCGCTCCTGCGTGCTCAAACCCTACCGGACCAAGCGCACGGTGGAGCTGCTCTGGGCCGGGATCTGGGCCTATGTCCAGCACCACCGCATCGACGCGATGCTGGGCTGCGCCAGCCTGGAGGGGACCGACCCGGACAGGCTCGCCCTGGCGCTCAGCTTCCTCCACCACCATGCCCGCGCCCCCGAGCCCTGGTGCGCCAGGGCGCTGCCCGGTCGCCATGTCGCCATGGACAGACTGCCGCGCGAGGTGGTGGACCCGAAGGCCGCGCTCCAATCCCTGCCGCCGCTGATCAAGGGCTACCTGCGGGTGGGGGCCACCTTCGGCGACGGCGCGGTGATCGACCACCAGTTCGGCACCACGGACGTGTTCGTCGTCCTGCCGGTCTCGGCCATCGCCGCCCGCTATATCGGCCATTTCGGCCCGGCCGCGAACAAGCGCGCGGCCTGAGCCCCCCGGTAGGTTTACATCGCAGAACCGGGGGACACTTCTGCGAAACCTGGTTAGGCCGCCGCGCTCACGCGGCGGGATTTCAGGTAGGCCGCGACCTCGTTGGCGGGGAGCGGCCGGCTGAACAGGAAACCCTGCACCTCGTCGCAGCCCTCGCTCCTGACGAGTTCGAGCTGCTCGGTCGTCTCGACGCCCTCGGCCACGATCCCCATGCCGAGCCGCTCGCCGAGGCCGACCACCGCGCGCACGATGGCCGCCGCGTCCGGCTCCGCGATATCCTTGATGAAGGCGCGGTCGATCTTGATCTTGTCGAAGGGAAACCGACGGAGATAGCTCAGCGACGAGTATCCGGTGCCGAAATCGTCCAGGGCGATCTTGACGCCCAGTCCCCGCAGGCGGTGCAACGTCGCCACGACGCCCTCCGGGTCCCGCATCAGCGCGCTCTCGGTCACTTCGAGTTTGAGCCGATCCGTCGACAGGCTCGCCCCGTCGAGGGCGCTCGACACCGAGCGCTCGAGGTCGTGCTGGAACTGCACCGTCGAGACGTTGACGGCGACGCGGATCTCGTCCGGCCACGTCATCGCCTCGCGGCACGCCTCCGCCAGGGCCCAGGCGCCGAGCGACATGATCAATCCCGTCTCTTCGGCCACCGGAATGAATTCGCCGGGCGAGATGAGCCCCCGCTCGGGGTGATGCCAGCGCATCAAAGCCTCGAAGCTCGTGACCCTGTCGGTCACGAGGTCGATGACCGGCTGATAGACGAGGAAGAAGTCGCCCCGCCGGATCGCCTCCTTCATGTCGAAGGCGAGAAGGTGCCGCGAGGAATGGCGCGCGGCCAAGGCGGGCTCGAACAGCCGATAGGTATCGCGCCCGATCGTTTTGGCCTCGTAGAGCGCGATATCCGCCCGCCGGAGCAGGTCGTCGACGGTAATGGCCTCACTCGGCATCATCGCGGCGCCGATGCCGACACCGATCTCGACCACCATGCCGTCGATCTCAATGGGTGCGCCGAGAACCGCGATCACGTGCTGGGCAATCGCATCGGCCTCGTGCGGACCGCCGAGCCCTTCGAGCACGAGCGCGAATTCGTCGCCCCCGAGCCGGGCCACGGTACCACCGGAGCCAACGGCTTCGAGCAGGCGATCGGCGACGATGCGGAGGAGACGGTCGCCGCCGCTATGGCCCAGCGTGTCGTTGACCGCCTTGAAGCCATCGAGATCGCAGGTGAGGACCGCGACGGTGGAGCGGCCCTCGCGGGGGCGCATCACGGCCCGGTCGAGACGGTGGCGAAGCAGGCGGCGGTTCGGCAGGCCCGTCAGGTCGTCATGCAGGGCCAGATACTCGGCCCGCGCCTCGGCTTCGTGGCGATGGGTGATGTCGATCTGGGTTCCAACCGCACGCAGGGCCCGGCCGGTGCGGTCACGCTCCACGACGCGACCGCGGGTCAGGACCCAGAACGACGTGCCGTCGCGGCAGACCACCCGATGCTCGCACTCGCAGGTGGAGGTGAGGCCTCTGACATGCTCGGCCATGGCGAGGGTCAGGCGCTCACGATCCCCCGCATGGACGATGTGATCCATCGGTTGGCGGGCCTCGATGGCATCGACGGCGTAACCCAGCCGCGCCAACCAGCGTTCGGACATCCAGATCGTCCCGTTGGCGAGGTTCGAATCCCAGATCCCCTCCACGCCGCTATCGAGCGCGAGCGCGAGACGCTCCTCGCCCAGCCGCCTTCTCCCCTCGCTCGCGCGCAAGGCCCGCACGGATCTCAACCAGCCCTTCAGGACGATGCGAGGGCCGGACCGTCCCGCATCCGCGCCGCAGAAGGCACGGCCGGGGAAATGAGTCCGGCGAGACATGTCCGTGGGCAGATTCCCGGTGGCGGGGCGGGCATCGGTTGATGACGGTCGCATCCGCCAAGCGACTGTTCGAAGCCACGCGGCGATCTTCAGCGGCGACGCCATCGCTTCACTCATCGACCGGCAAGTCCGAGGCGGATGCAAGTCTGAGGCGGATGCAAGTCTGAGGCGGATGGGAGAATCGCCCGCGCCCGCGCGGGCTGAACGCATTTTGCTCCGACCATGAACCGTGTGCCGCCACGACCCGCTTTCCATTCGATGGCGATACTTGCGCAAAACCGCCAGAATCAGCCGGTGCCCCCCTGCTTCAAGCACCGTTATGCGAAGAGCGCCTTAATGAGAAGTCAATGTGACCGTGAAATAGCGCACTTGACTTGCATTCAAATTGCCGCACCATATTTTAAGGCAATTTTCTACAACAATCTAAAAATCTACCGGTATAGATGCACTAGACGTGACTTTGCCTATACGACACATTTATTATAAACCGATGTTAGTATGCAGAGGATGGGGCCAAAATTGATCGATGACCGGATCGCACACGGCTCCGATGAATCAAGACATGAATACCGCAATTCCATAGATCAGCGCGAATTCGAGCCGAGATGAATTCTTACTCAGCAGATAGAGAAAGTCTTCGCAAGAAACCTAGCAGCCCGCCTCGAATTTTTTTACAGCCCGATCCGAAAACCGGTCGCGCAAGGGAGATTCCTACGGTCGAGGCCCGATTAAAAATAAACTGAAATCATTCATTCCGCCGTAGATCATCCATGCCTGAGCAAAGACGCAGTCGCGACAACAGACGCTTCGCTGCCATTCGGCTCCCTCCTGTGAGGGAAATGACCGAAATCTGCGTCGTCCTCGCGATGGGATATGTTCTCGAACGTCACGCCCTGGCATCGGCCACCAGCGCGGCCAGGCCCTCGCGGTAAGTCGGATAGGCGAGATCGACGCCGAGCTCCTCGCGGATCAGGCGGTTCCGCACGCGCTTGTTCTCGCCGTAGAAGCTGCGCGCCATCGGGCTCAGATCCGCCGTCTCGAAATCGATCTCGGGCGGCAGCGGCAGGTTGGCGAGGCCGGCGGCGTATTCGGTCACCACTTGCGGCGGCGTCGGCTCGTCGTCGGTGACGTTGTAGACCGCCTGCGCCCTCGGCCTGTCGATGGAGGCGAGCAGGGTCGTGGCGATGTCGTCCACATGGATGCGGTTGAACACCTGACCCGGCTTGATGATGCGCTGCGACTTGCCCTCGCGCAGCTTCACGATGGGGTTGCGGCCCGGCCCGTAGATGCCGGACAGCCGAAACACCTGCACGGCCTTACCGGTCTCCTGCCCGAAGGCGAGCCAGGCCTTCTCCACGGCGATGCGGCCATGCGAACGCCCGCTCGTGGGGTTGGGCGGCGTCGTCTCGTCGATCCACGCACCCTGCTGGTCGCCGTAGATCCCGATGGTGGAGAGATAACCGATCCAGCCGATCCGGCTGCCGGCGATGGCGTCCCGGTAGTGGGCCAGCACCGTGTCGCCGTCGCGGGACGGCGGTGCCGAAACCAGCAGCACGTCCGTATCGGCGAGGTCGCCCGCGATCCGCGCGTCGTCCGTCTCGGGGCCGAAGCCGCGCAGGGCGACGCCGTCGAGGCCAGCGCCCGGCCGGGCCGGGTCGGTGACGGTGGCGCGGATCTCGCCGAACCGCCCCGCCGCGCGTTCGACGAAGCGGCGCGCCGTGAAGCCCAGACCGAAGACGAAGAGGTTCATGCCGACGTGTTTCCCGCGTGATCGAGTGCCGCGCGCCATTCGGCGCCGACCTCGGCATCGGTTTCGCCGATGGCGTGGCTGTTGAAAAGGCTGCGCATCGCCGCCGCGTCGGTGAGGCGGCTCGACGCCCAGACCGCCATGCCGCGCACCAGGGGCGACGGGTCGGAGAGACAGCGTTCGGCCTCCCGAGCGAGCGCCGGATCGCCGGAATTGCCGATCGCGATGAGGACGTTGCGCAGGAAGCGGTCGCGCCCCGTGCGCTTCACCGGGGTTCCGGCGAACCGCGCCCGGAAGGCCGCATCGTCGAGACGCGCCAGTTCGGCGAGGGGAGGCGCGGCGAGGTCGGCCCGCGCGCCGAGGCGCGCCTCCGAGGCGGCGGCGGCGAACTTGTTCCAGGGGCAGACGGCGAGGCAATCGTCGCAACCGAAGACCCGGTTACCGATGGCCTCGCGGAATTCGGGCGCGATCGGCCCTTCGTGCTCGATGGTGAGGTAGGAGATGCAGCGCCGCGCATCGAGCTGGTACGGGGCGGGAAACGCGGCGGTCGGGCAGATGTCGAGGCAGCGCCGGCAGGAGCCGCAATGGTCGGACTCGGCTGAATCCGGCACGAGATCGGCGGAGGTATAGATCGCCCCGAGCAGGAGCCAGTTGCCGTGCTCACGCGAGATCAGGACCGTGTGCTTGCCCTGCCAGCCGAGGCCCGACGCGGCGGCGAGCGGCTTCTCCATCACCGGCGCGGTATCGACGAAAACCTTCACCCGCACGTCGCCCTTGGCGGAGAGGTAGCCGCCGAGCTCCTTCAGCTTGCCCTTCACCACATCGTGATAATCGCGGCGCTGGGCATAGGCCGCGATGGCGCCGCGATCCTTGAGGGCCAGCAGCGAAAGCGGATCGGCCTCGGGGCCGTAGTTCATGCCGAGCATCACGATGCTGCGAACGCCCGGCCAGAGAATCGCCGGATCGGCGCGCTGGTCCGCGCGCTCCACCATCCACTCCATCTCGCCGTGATGCCCGGCGGCGAGCCAGGCCGGCAGCCGCTCGCGCAGGGCCGGCACCGCATCGGGGGTGGTCACCCGCACCGCGTCGAAGCCGAGATGCCGGGCGCGGGCCTCGAGCGCCTGCCTCAGGGCAACGCCGGAGAGAATTTTGCGCTGCTCACGGCGGCCGGCCGCCTGCTTGCCCTCTGCCCGGAACTGGCCCGAAGGGGCGTTCAGAAATCCAGGTCCGCGTAATGATCCGCCGGGGCCATGCCCGGCACCCGGTCCGCCAGCAGCGTCCGGAAGGAGGGGCGCGATTTCAGCCGCGCGTACCAGTCCCTCGCCGTTTCGTCCTCGTCCCATGGCACGTCGCCGAGATAATCCACGCAGGAGAGGTGGGCCGCGGCCGCGAGATCCGCATAGGTCAGATGGTCGCCGGCGATCCATTTCCGGCGGGACATCAGGTAGCCGATATACTTCATATGGTAGCGCACATTGGTGCGCGCCGCACGAATGGCATGCATGTCCGGCGGACCGCCGCCATTGGCGCTGGTCATGAAGCGCTTCGAGATCTTCTCGGTGACGAGATAGCCGGTCACCTCGGCATCGAACTTCACCAGGAACCAGTCGAGCAGGCGGCGGACCTCCACGCGATCGGCGGTGGCCTCCGGCAGCAGCCGGCGCCCGGACAGGCCGAGGCCGCGGGTCTCGTCCAGATACTCGGCGATGATGCCGGCCCCCGGCACGGCGAGCCCGGTCTCCTCCACCAGGACCGGCGTCGTCCCGGCCGGATTGATGAGGAGGAACGCCTCGCGCCGGTCCCAGACCCGCTCTTCCACGAGTGCGGGCTCCATGCCCATCTCGCTGAGCACGAGACGGATGAAGCGCGAATGCGGACAGAAGGGGGAGTGGTGAAGCGTCGCCATAGAGGCCGTTTCGAAGGGGATGGAACCGCGGGACGCGCCGTATCGAGACCGCCGGTGGGTGAGGGTCGCCAGTCGAGACTTATTGCCCGATCATTGCCGCCTCATTAACACGCTGGACATGTTCCGGTAACCGCTCGTCAACTCTGATCGCCGACACCGTCCGGCGACCCCGCGCTCCCACCCCACAACAACCGAGGCGAGACATGATGGATGCCATGAGCATCGTGAAGGCGGTCGTGCTCGCCGTCGTCGAAGGCGCCACCGAGTTCATTCCGGTCTCCTCCACCGGCCACCAGCTCTTGGTCGGCCATTTCATCGGCTTCCAATCGCCCAACAACACGTTCGAGGTGCTGATCCAGCTCGGCGCGATCCTGGCGATCCTGGCCGTCTATTTCCGCCGCCTCCTCGGAATCGCCGTGGCGTTTCCGAGCGATCCGAACGCGAGGCGCTTCGTCCTCGGCATCCTGCTGGCCTTTCTGCCGGCGGCGATCATCGGCGGCCTGTTCTCGAAAGCCATCAAGTTCTACCTGTTCAATCCCTGGATCGTCTGCGCCACCCTGGTGGCCGGCGGCCTCGTCCTTCTCGTCCTCGACGAGACCGACCTCGAGGTGAAGAAGCGCGACGTCTTCGACTTCACCCTGCCGATGGATTTCAAGATCGGCCTGTTCCAGTGCATCGCGATGATCCCCGGCGTGTCGCGCTCAGGCGCCACCATCGTCGGCGCGATGCTGATGGGAGCGGACAAGCGCTCGGCCACCGAGTTCTCGTTCTACCTCGCGATCCCGACCATGGCCGGCGCCTTCGCCAAGGACCTCCTCGACAATTACAAGAACCTCTCGCAGGACGATGCCGGGCTCATCGTCATCGGCTTCGTCGTGGCCTTCCTCTCGGCCTTCGTCGTGGTCCGCACCGTGCTCGACTACGTCTCCTCCCACGGCTTCCGGCTGTTCGCGTGGTGGCGCATCATCGTCGGCTCGCTCGGCTTCGCGGGGTTGATCCTGTTCGGCTGACGAACCCGCCTCGCGGCTCCGGACCCGCGCTCGTGCCGGGACCCCGGGGCCCAGGCGCGGGCAGCAGGCTCGGGATGCAGCAGGTTGGGGACTTGGCTCCGACCTTCGTTTTTCTTTGAGTCCGCGCTGATTTCTTTGATGAGTCGGGCGTGTTGCCCGGCAAGCCTCGCCGTGCGAGGGCTGTCGCCGACAGCGTCCGGCCACGCGCGGCCGGCGGAAGCGTGCGCCAAGGCCCTGACGATGGACAATCGCCCCCTCGCCGACCTGTTCCCCACGCCCACCCGTGAGCGGTGGCTCGGCCTGGTCGAGGGCGTGCTCAAGGGCGGCGATTTCGAAAAGCGCCTGGTCTCGAAGACGGCGGACGGCATCCGGATCGAACCGCTCTACGAGCCCGCCGCGCCGGTGGCGCAGCCCATGCGCGCGCCCGGCCCCTGGCGCATCGCCCAGCGGGTGGACCACCCGGACGCGCAGGCCGCCCACGATCTCGCCATGGCCGATCTCGAAGGCGGCGCCGATGCGCTGAACCTCGTCTTCGCGGGCTCGGTCTCGGCGCGCGGCTTCGGCCTCGATGCCGGAGACGTGGCAACCCTCGACACCGCCCTGTCGGGCGTGATGCTCTCCCTCATCGCGACGCGGCTCGATGCCGGCGGGCGCGGGCTGGAGGCCGCCCGCCTGGTCAAGGCTTTGGCCGCGCACCGCAACGAGGATCTCGGCAGCCTCGACCTCGATCTCGGCCTCGACCCGATCGGGACGCTCGCCGCCACCGGCCGCCTCGACGCGACGCTCCCTGAGATCGGCGAGGCTGTCTCGGCGCTCCTGTCGGAGTTCGACGGAGCCGGCTTCACCGGCCGCGCGATGCTCGCCGACGGGCGCCCCTATCACGAAGCCGGGGCCAGCGAGGCGGCGGAACTCGCCGCCACCCTCGCCACGGCCGTCGCCCATCTGCGCATGCTGGAGGCCGGCGGGCACGACCTCGCCCGTGCCCGCGATGCCGTCGCCATCCTCCTCGTGGCCGATGCCGACGAGTTCCTGACCATCGCCAAGTTCCGCGCCATGCGCCGCCTCTGGGCGCGGGTGGAGGCCGCCTGCGGGCTCGACCCGAAGCCGCTGCGCCTGCATGCCGAAACCGCGTGGCGGATGATGAACCGGAACGACCCGTTCGTGAACATCCTGCGCACCGGCATGGCCGCTTGTTCGGCCGGGCTCGGCGGCGCTGATTCCGTCACCGTCATCCCCTACACCGCCTCGCTGGGCCTCGCCGACGCCTTCGCCCGGCGCGTCGCCCGCAACAGCCAGATCGTCCTGATCGAGGAATCCAACCTCGCCCGCGTGGCCGATCCGGCGGCTGGGGCCGGCGGGTTCGAGGCGCTCACCGAGGAACTCACCACCACGGCCTGGGCCGCCTTCCAGGCGATCGAGCGGGAGGGCGGCATCGTCGCCAGCCTGCAGGCCGGCGCGATCCAGGCCCGGATCGGCGAGACCCGCGCCACCCGCGCGAAGAACGTCGCCACGCGCCGCGAGCCGCTCACCGGGGCGAGCGAGTTCCCCTTCCTCGCCGAGAAGCCGGTCACGGTCCTCGACCTGCCGCCCTCCGATGTCGTGGCGCCCGCCTTCGCTCTCGACGGGGCCGGGACGACCACCTGCGAGGCCCTGCCCTCCTTCCGCCTCGCCGAGCCCTACGAGGCCCTGCGCGACGCCTCCGACACCCATCTCGCCGAGACGGGGCGGCGCCCTCGGGTGTTCCTGGCCAATCTCGGGACGGTCGCCGTCTTCAACGCCCGCTCGACCTTCGCCGCCAACGCCTTCGCGGCCGGCGGCATCGAGGCGGTGAACGAAGAGGGTTTTTCGGAGAGCGACGCACTGGCCAGGGCTTTCGCCGCATCCGGCGCGCGCATCGCCTGCCTCTGCTCGTCGGACGCCCTCTACGCCACTCACGCCATCGCGGCGGCCGAGGCTCTGAAGAAAGCGGGCGCAACGACCGTGTACCTCGCGGGCAAGCCCGGCGATCTCGCGGAGGGGCTCAAAGCGGCGGGGGTCGATGCCTATCTGCACGCGGGAGGTGATCTCCTCACGCTGCTTCAGGCCGCCTTGGGCGAAGCCACAGGAGCGTGAACCGCAACCGATACGCGATCAGGGACGTTCCCAGCCCCGATCACGTCCTTGCAGAACAGGCTACGATGCGACGCTTCCTTCTTGCCGCCGGCTCCCTCGCCCTCCTCACGACGTCCCTCGGGACCACCGAGGCGGCCACGCGGAAAGTCTCGGTGCCCAACCGCTACGACGGCGCCTGGAGCATCGAGGTCATCACCCAGGACGGCCCCTGCGATCGCGCCTATCGCTACGGCGTCCGGATCGCCAAGGGCGAGGCGAGCTATCCCGGCGGCGATTTCGACATCCGGGGGCGCGTCTCCGGCAACGGCTCCGTGCGGGCGACGATCATGCGCGGTTCCGACGGTGCCACCGTGGTCGGCCAGCTGGATCGCGGCGGCTACGGCAGCGGCACATGGACGAGCAACGGCGCGATCCGCTGCTCCGGCCGCTGGAACGCCGAGAAGCGGGGCTGATCCGGCCCCTGTGATCGGCCGGGCACAGTCGGCTCACGAAATCTCGCATCGCAGGTTTCGGGGCGCACCGTGCCCTGTTCCTGTCCAAGTCTTCGATGAATACTTGGGGCGAATCGATTTCGATCGACCTCGAGGTATGTGCGCGATGAAAGCTCGGCTGCTTGGCGCTCTCTTGACCCTTGTCGCGACGGCGGGTGCCGCGAACGCGGCGCCCCGCACACCCGGACACGCCCATGCGGCCATGGCGCCGCTGGAGCGCGCCGCCACGGATTGCTTCGCCGAGACGGTGATGGCCAACCCGGCCGCCATGCGCCACGCCCGGGCGGGCCGCTGGTACGAGGCGGCGGGAATCATCGGCTTCCTCTGCCGCCCCGAGGTGGATGCGATGATCCGCACCCATGACCGGCTCTTCGGCAACGGCACCGGCCAGCGCTATTTCAAGGCCGCCTATACCCGCCATCTCGGCGGCGAGCTCGCCATCCGCCTCCAGCCGATGCTGGAACGCACGGCGGTGGCGACCGCCGAACCGCCCGCCGACAGGACCGCCCCGGAAACCGGCGACAAGGCCCAGTAGCGGCCTCGAACCGAGCCTCGCCGGGTCCGGTTCACTCAGGCCTGTCCGTGCGGCAGCGGTCGTCCGCCGGGCCTCGGTATCAGGCGTCGACGGTCTCCTCCTCGTCGCGGGCGGGAACGGCCTCGTCGTCCGGCAGGGCGAGGCGCGGATCAGGCCCGAGGAGCGTCTCCACCAAAGCGTCGATGCGGGCCGACACGCCCTCCTCCCGCAAGGCGTCCCGCACCAGGGCCCTCGCCTTTTGGAACGAGGCCCCCATGGGCAGCGCGACGGCGGCCGCCACCTCCTCCGCCACCGCGCCTTCCGCCGCCAGCCCGGCATGGACCGCCTCGCGCGGGTCGAAGCGGGGGATCGGAAGCGTGAACATCAGTTTGTCGAAGTCCCGCGCGCCCTGCTCACCCCGGCTCTGCAGATGGGCGATGCGGATGCGAGCCGCCTCGCTGTTGAGGATGGCGATAAGGAAGCGGGCTTCGTCCTCGGAAGGAATGTCCGCCCAGTAGAGTTTGTGGTCGATGATTCCCCGGCGATCCCTGACGATACAGGCCGCGGGCCATAATCCGGCCTTGGCGAAGACCACGCGAATGGGCGGCAGCGGAAATTGCGAGGACAATCCGCGTTGGAAATTCCATCGCTGCTTGAGGGTGATGCGTCCGGCGCTGTGTTGCGCCCAGCTTGCCTCGGCTTGTCGCATCCAGGCGCCGAGACGGTTCACACCACGATCGCTCGCCTGTTTTGCGTCGAGAACATTCCCATCGGACGCCACGGGCACGATGCCCTCGAATGCGTTCAGAACGCGGAACGACGCGATGGATTCGCCCAGATAGACCGGCCGGACGTAACCGCTTTCGACAGCCCCCTGTTGAGCGGGCAGGTCTCGCCAAGGAGCTTTCTCCTGTAGGGACCGCCTGCTTCTCAAGAGCGGCGCTGCGGCGTTGCCGCCGAGACGGCCGGACTGAACGCGATCCACCAGACACAGCATGCGCGGAACCAGGGTCGCCCCTTGATGGAAGAGCGGGCGATAGGGCGACCCGGCCTCGAAACTCGCCGCCACCGGCGCATCGGCCTGATCCTGCCGCAGGCAGCGATCCGCCACCTCCTCGGGCACGTCCTTGAAGGGGAGGCGCCCGGCGAAAGCCGTGACCCGCATGGGCGTCGGTCGGGCCTCCCCCGCCGTGACGTCGGCGAACAGGACGCAGGTGGGAACCCTGAACAGGGGCGAGACGGCCTGATTGTCGAGAACCCAGGCGTCCGAGAACGCGACACGGACCTCGGTCCAGTCCCCGGTTCGGAAGGCGCGGAACTGGCCCCGGCTCATGGCGGCGAGCGGCAGCACCATGGCGACCCGCCCGCCCGGCCGGTCGCCCTCCGGCGGCCGGACATAGAGTTCCGCCGCCCGTGCGAAGAACAGGCCCGACAGATCGGTCTGCGTCACCAGCCGCGCCTCGTCGGGGCCGACCCAGATGCCGAGCCGTCGCGCGGTATCCCGGAAGAGGGCCTGCAGGGCGGGCGCCATGTAGCGGTAGGACAGCCAGGGCGGGTTGCCGATGACGACATCGACCCTGGCGCCGTCCGAGAGCGCGACCGGGCGGCTGAGGTTGCGGGCGAAGAAGCCCCAGACATGGTCGCGCCCGGCCCGGCGCAGGCGGTCGTAGATCGTGAAGGTGGTGACGAGCGTCGCGTGCTGCTCCGCCGCGACGCCGAGCCCCGCGAGCCCGCGCGCGAAGGCGTCCGCCGTGCGGCCGGCCTCGCTGGCATCGTGCATGGCGGTGACGACGCGGTCGAACAGGGGTGGATCGGCACAGAGGCCGAGGGGAAAACGCAGGGTCGGCGCGCCTTTGCGGCCCTCGCGGGGGTCGCGCGGCACCTCGACCACGAGGTCGCTCTCGAACGCGTCCCGCTTCACGTTCCATTGCAGCGCATCGCCGAGATAGACCGGCAGGGAGATGTCGCCGCCTCGCCCCGGCAGGGCGTCGCCGAGCGCCAACAAGTATGTGACGCGGGCGAAGATGACGGCCACCGGATGGACGTCCAGCCCCGTGACCGAGGCGCAGCAGCGCGACGCGATCTCGGTGAGCGGCACGCCCGCCGCGATCAGGGCCTCGCGCTTGAGGCGCACGGCGTGGAACAGGAAGCTGCCCGAGCCGCAGGCGGGATCGAGGCAGGTCTGCTCGGCCGGCCGGTCGAGGGCACGCCGCACCACCTTCCGGGCGAGCCAGTCGGGGGTGTAATATTCACCGAGATCGTGGCGCTGCGCCGGATCGATGAGGGATTCGTAGAGCACCTTCAGAAGATCGACATCGACGCTGCCGAGGTCGAACCGGGCGGCATGCGCGGCTAGGCTGGCGACGATGGCCTCCCCGCCCGGCGCCTGGATCACCCAGCCGAAGAAATCCGTCTCGACCGCGCCGTGGACCCCCGCCTCGTGGAAGGCGCGCCCCGACAGCAGATCCTCGGGCGAGCGCCCGGTGGCGCCCATGGTTCCGGCGGCGATCGCCTTGGCGAGGATGACCAGATAGGTGTGCTGGAGCCAGAGCGTGTCGTCGTCGATGGCCTTGCCGTAGACGAAGCCGAGATGGCGCGACCAGAGCTGCCGCTTCAGGACCGCCTCCGGGTCCGCCGCCAGCGCCTCCCAGGCCTTGGCGAGGAGGCCGAGGGTCCGCGCGAAGGCGGCGCTCTGGCGGCCGAGCTCGTTGGTGATCCCGGCCGCGTCCGCCGGCAGCCAGTCGAGGACGGCGATGACGCCTTCGAGCCAGGCGGTGAGGCCACGGGCATCCGCCAGCCTCACCTCGTGCTCGGTGAGCCGCACCAGGACGCCGTCCCGCATCTCGTAGGCGACGAAGCTGGCGCCGTCGGTGGCGAGCCCCACGTAACGCTGGCCGGTGGCCCCCTCGCGTTCGGGCAGGTAGCGGGTGAGCTGGGCCTCGGCCTCCTTGCCCTCCCGGCGCAGGTCGGACTTGATCTCGATGATCGTCCGGCCGAGCAGGGCATCGAGACGGCCCCTAACCTCAGGTATCTTTCTCTCGAAGAAGATCTGCTCGCTCTTGGCGCCCAGCGCCTCGGTCAGCAGGCGGTAGAGCAGAGCCCTGACCTTCTCATGTCCCGGACGGATCGAGAGTTCCGCGACGATCGCGCTCAGGGAATCACCGTCGATCGACATCCACGCCTCCTCAGGAGAGAAGAGCGGGTTAGTATACCTCAGGTTGTCAATCAAGGGTCGAGCGCACGATGCCTGTGGGGAGGCCGACCTTGCCGAGGGGCGAAGAGCGAAGGGCGAAGCGCGGAGAGGCGATCGAGGATTGCGAGGTGAGCCTGGAGGAAACCCGTCGCGGGTACGTTCCAAATTCCGCCCGGACCGGAACCGCCATGAACTCGCGACACCGTGGACGGTCGCGCCGGATCTTTGATGAGAATTTGCGCAGGATTGACACCAAATTACCCAGTCGCGCGGGATGAACCGAAGGCTTGATCAAGGAAAGGGACGCTAAGTTCCGGCTGCAAAGAGGCTGCCGACCGGGCCCGGCTTCCGGTCGCCCGGACCGACAGGCTCGCAAGGCTCGCATGAGGGTTTCATGGTCAGGTCGATCGTCGACGGATGGCTCGGCAGGGCCGGGCGGCGGCGGGAAGAGACCCCGCCTGCGGCCGGGATGCTGTCGCACGACCTCGGCGCGGTGCTCGCCTTCCTGAACGCGATTTCGCGTGCCTGCACCAACGCGCCGACGCCGGAGGCCGCTATCGTCGATTGCCTCGCCATCGTCGGCCGCTTCACCGAATGGCCGATCGCCCATGCCTACCGACGCATGGATCAGGACGGCGGGGACGCGGGCAGTATGGTGTCGATGAGGGCGTGGTACCTCGCCCCGTCCGACGAGCCGGGGCGGACGGACGCCTTCGTCGCAAGTTCGGAGCGGGCGGTCTTCGCCCCCGGCCAAGGGCTGGTGGGGCGCGTCTGCGCGGAGGGACGCGCGATCTCCTGCGAGGACGTGACGGTTGTGCCCGGCTTCGTCCGGGCGACGGCGGCGCGGGAAAACGGCGTACGCGGCTGCTTCATGTTCCCGGTCCGCATCGGTGACCGGGTGGAGATCGTGCTGGAATTCTTCTCCCGCGAGAAGGCGGAGTTGAACGAAGCCCTGCTCGAACTGATGGCCTACGTGGCCGACCGCCTCGCCATCACGGTCACCGACCATGCCCAGCGCGAGCGCGTCCGCTCGCTCATGGCGGCCCTCGACGGGATCGCCTCCGGGCTCGCGGACACGACCATGCAGGTGGAGGCGGGCGCCCGCACGGTCCTCGCCGTGGCCGAGACCGTGGACGAAAGCCGGGCCCAGGCGGACCGGGCGAACCTCGCCGCCTCCCGCGACATCGACGGCGTGTCGGATGCCGCTCAGGGCCTCGTCGCGCTCTCGCGCGAGGCGAGCGCCCATGCCGGGCAGGTCGAGATCATCGTCGACCGGACGGGCGGCATCCTGGATCAGGCGGTGGACGTCTTCTCCGAACTCCAGGAGCGGATCGCCGGTATCGGGCAGATCAGCGACCTCATCGGCACCATCGCTGCCCAGACCAACCTCCTGGCCCTCAACGCCACGATCGAGGCGGCCCGCGCGGGCACCGCCGGACGTGGCTTCTCGGTGGTGGCTGCGGAGGTGAAGGACCTCTCGAACCGGGTCAGCACCGCCACAGCCGAGATCTCGCAGCAGATCGGTCGCCTCAGGGAGGTCGCCGCCCAATCGACCGCCTCCCTCGCCTCGGTGCGGAACGAGGTGACATCCGTCCGCGTCAGCGCTGCCGACATTTCCCGCGTCAGCGCCTCCCACCAAGAGGCTGCGGGCGGCATCGCCGAAGGCGTGTCGCGGGTGCGCGGTACGATCCTCGAAGCGACCCGCCACCTCGACGCCCTGCGCGCCACGACCGAGGAGGCGCTGGCCTCGTCACAGGCCCTCGGGGCGACCTCGGGCCACCTGCGCGACCAGGGTCGCGACCTCGGCGAAGCGACGCGGCAGCTGGCCGTCTCGGCCCGTTGAAGGCCTGTGCCGACACGCAGTCCTACGGGCTCCGCACCGGTGTGATACCGGACCTCGCTGAGTCTGCCTCATCGAGGTCCGCCCGTGCGACGGCGCGGCGGCGGTCATCCGCCGGACCTCACCGACCCCGACCTTGGGTCAGGGTCGGTGAGAACCGGAATGAGCCGTCAGGCGCCCGCCAGACGAAAGCTCGCCTGCCGCCGGTCCGCCTCCCCGCGACGGCGCTCGACGCAGCGGGTCTGATTGCGGCCGTTGGCCTTGGCCTCGTAGAGGGCCGCATCTGCGAGACTGTACAGGTCCGATGGCGCCAGGGGATCGGTCGCGGGCGCGCCCATGGTCGCGACGCCGATGCTCACGGTCACCGATCCGGCTTCGATCCCGGCCGCCTCCACCGACAGAAGCGCCACCCTGGCATGGACCCGTTCGGCGATGCGCAGGGCTTCGTCCTTGTCGCCGTCCTGCAGCAGGATCACGAATTCCTCGCCGCCCACCCGGCAGACGATGTCGGCGGGCCGGTGGATGCTCTCCAGCAGGCACCGGGCGAGGCCGCGCAGCACGTCGTCACCCACCGCATGCCCGTAGCGGTCGTTGAAACGCTTGAAGTGGTCGGCATCGATGGCCAGAAGCGCGAAGGGACGGGTCGCGAGGGCGGCGTCGCTGCGCAGGGCGGCCAGGGCCTCCTCGAACCGGCGGCGATTGGGCAGGCCGGTCAACGCATCGGTGCGCGACTGGCGGGCGAGTTCGATCTGCATCGCGGTGCGCCGCTCCAACTCCCGGCCGAACAGGAGCGAGAGGCCGATGGTCAGGCCGCACAGCACCACCACGATGGCGCTGATGACGATCGCCTTCGCGCGCCATTCGGCCTCGATCTCGTTCACCGCCAGGGCGACGTTGAGGATCAGCGGCAAGGTCGCGACCTGCGTGAAGGCATAGTTCCGCTCGACCCCGTCGCGGGCGGATGGGGCGACGAAGCTGCCGCTGCCCTCCCGCACGAATCGTTGCAGATTGGACGAGCCGGCGATGCTCAGCCCGATTTGGGAGTCGATATACGGGTAGCGCATGATGCGCGTGCCATCGCGCAGGTACAGGTTGATCGCGCCCTCGCTGCCGAGGCCGAGGCGATCGAACAGCCGCGTGAAATACGACAGCTTGAGCGTGCCCAGCACCACCCCGCCGAAGGACCCGTCCGGCTTGTCGACACGGCGGCTCAGCACCATCACACGAGCGCCGGTCAGGCGCGACAGCAGCGGCCGGCTGATGAGGAGGCCGAGGCCGGCCCGGGCTTTGTGGGCCTGGAAATAGTCGCGGTCGAAATTGTTGACGGGGCGCGCCGGGATGGCCTGGCCGTCGAGGATACTGTCGCCCTTCTCGTCGAGGACGAGGATCACGCCGATATCCTGCGCGGTGGTGGCCCGGTCGAACAGGATCAGCTGACGCAGGTCGGGCGAGAGATTGGCCAGAGCGGGCAGTTTCAGGTTCTCGATGACGCCCTGCAGCGAGAGATCGATGATCTCGATGTTGCGGGCGATGTCGCGTTCGATGACCTGCAGCAGGTTCTGGGAGGTCTGCTCGGCCTTCTCCCAGGCATCCTGCCGGAGGTCGAGCAACATGATGGCCGACACGACGAGCATGCCCACAGGCGCCAGGATTCCGAAGGCGATCCACGTATGCGCCGACTGGAACCTGCGAGCGAGTCGTCGCACCAGGATCATCTCACCCCCTCCCAAGCCCCCCTCGGGGTCTTGGTTCTGACAACGCCGCCCTCGCTCCCGCCAGGACGCCGTCCCTGTCACGATACCTAGGACGAGGCATCGTAAGCCGGATGTCTTAAGGCCGGGTTGCCGAACCCGGCAGCGCTACCTGGGGTTGAAAACGGACAGTGCCCCGCCTTCGGCCTTCCTCAATCGTCCATCTTCAGCGCAGCGATGAACGCCTCCTGCGGGATCTCCACGCGGCCGAACTGGCGCATCTTCTTCTTGCCCTCCTTCTGCTTGTCGAGAAGCTTGCGCTTGCGCGAGATGTCGCCGCCGTAGCACTTGGCGGTCACGTCCTTGGAGAGGGCCTTGATGGTCTCGCGGGCGATGATCTTGCCGCCGAGCGCCGCCTGGACCGGGATCTGGAACAGGTGGCGGGGGATCAGGTCCTTCAGCTTCTCGCACATGGCCCGGCCGCGATGCTCGGCGCGGCTGCGGTGGACCAGCATCGAGAGGGCGTCCACCGGCTCGGCATTGACGAGGATCGACATCTTCACGAGGTCGCCCTCCCGGTAATCCGAGATGTGGTAGTCGAACGAGGCGTAGCCCTTCGAGATCGATTTCAGGCGGTCGTAGAAGTCGAACACCACCTCGTTCAAGGGCAGGTCGTACACCACCATGGCGCGCTTGCCGACGTAGTTGAGGTCGACCTGGGTGCCGCGCCGGTCCTGGCAAAGTTTCAGGACGCCGCCGAGATACTCGTCGGGCGTGAGGATGGTGGCGCGGATCCAGGGCTCCTCGATGGCGGTGATCTTCATCACGTCCGGCATGTCGGCCGGGTTGTGCAATTCCTTGATCGTCCCGTCGGTCATCTGCAGGCGATAGACCACGGAAGGGGCCGTGGAGATCAGGTCGAGGTTGAACTCGCGCTCCAGGCGCTCCTGGATGATCTCGAGATGCAGCAGCCCGAGGAAGCCGCAGCGGAAGCCGAAGCCGAGCGCCGCCGAGGTCTCCATCTCGTAGGAGAAGCTCGCATCGTTGAGGCGCAGCTTGCTCATGGCGCTGCGCAGGGTCTCGAACTCGGCGGCATCCACCGGGAAGAGCCCGCAGAACACCACGGACTGCACGTCCTTGAAGCCCGGCAGCATCTCCTTGCAGGGGCGCTTGTCTTCCGTGAGCGTGTCGCCCACGCGGGTATCGGCGACCTCCTTGATCGAGCCGGTGAAGAAGCCGACCTCGCCGGGGCCGAGCTCGCCGATATCGGCCATCTTCGGGCGGAACACACCGATCTTGTCGACGCCGTGCACCGCATCGGCCCGCATCATGCGGATGTTCATGCCCTTCTTGAGCACGCCGTCGACGATGCGCACCAGCACGACGACGCCGAGATAGACGTCGTACCAGCTGTCCACCAGCAGGGCCTTGAGGGGCGCGTCGCGGTCGCCCTTGGGCGGCGGCAGGCGCTTGACGATGGCCTCCAGCACCGCCTCGATGTTGAGGCCGCTCTTCGCCGAGATCGCCACCGCCTCGGAGGCGTCGATGCCGATCACTTCCTCGATCTGGGCACGGATGCGCTCGGGCTCGGCGGCCGGCAGGTCGATCTTGTTGAGGACGGGCACGATCTCGTGGTTGGCGTCGAGCGCCTGGTAGACGTTGGCCAGCGTCTGCGCCTCGACGCCCTGGGACGCGTCCACCACCAGCAGCGAGCCCTCGCAGGCCGCGAGCGAGCGCGAGACCTCGTAGGCGAAGTCGACGTGGCCGGGGGTGTCCATCAGGTTGAGGACGTAGTTCTTGCCGTCCTCCGCCTTGTATTCGAGGCGCACGGTCTGCGCCTTGATGGTGATGCCGCGCTCCTTCTCGATGTCCATGGAGTCGAGCATCTGCTCGCTCATGTCACGGAGCGCCACCGTGCCGGTGGTCTGAATCAACCGATCCGCCAGCGTCGACTTGCCGTGGTCGATATGCGCGACGATGGAAAAATTACGGATGTTGTCGATGGGGACGGTGGTCATCGAGGGGTCTGTCTCCGGCGCGGTCGCGGTCCGTCGGCGTAAGGACGGGCCCGGCGCACGGCTTTTCGGTGTGTGGACGCGTGTCGGGAGATAGCAGTGTGGCCCCGGCACGCCAAGCGGAGCCGCATCAGCACGTGGTCGCGCCCCTCGGTTCCGGGTGCGGCGGGTCTCATAACAGCCGACGGTGAGGCGACGTCATCGTCGTCTGGTAGAGACGACGTCCCGTAAGGCGACACGCTCGGTCTCCTCCGGAGTCCCCTCGTTTGGCGGCGGCATAGGAAGGCCCCAGCGCTCATGCCCCCGCCGGACGGCCAACAGGGCCTCGCCCATTTCATGCAATGCCTCCTCGCGGGTCGCCCCCCAGGCGATCGCTTCCGGCACGGCAGAGCAATAGGCGTGGAGCGCGCCGTCCTCCTCTCGGCGAAGCTCCACCGAATAGATCCGTTCGCCCGTCATCGCGCCAAGTCTCCTGTACCCCTCGCCGAGTCTCCCGCGCGCCTCGCCAAGTCTCCCGCGCCCCTCGCAAGGGCCTCGTGCATCCGCGTCTGCCAGCCCGCGCCGGTCGCCTTGTAGGCGTCCAGCACGGCGGGATCGACCCGGAGCGTCAGGTTCACCTTGGGGGACTCAACGGGCGGCCGGCCGCGCCCGCGCTTCGTCATGAGTTTGTAGATCTCCGGCGCCCCTTCCTTGAGGGGCTTGAGTTCGGCGAGTTCGGCCTCGGTCATCGGGGGCGAGTCGGCCACCTCGTCCCAGTCGTCCTGGGAGAAGCTGACGCCCTCAGGCTTGGGATTGGTGGTCGTCATAAGCCTTCCTCTCCTTTGTATCTGCGCGGCGAATGCTGACGATATCGAACGCCTCTGTCCCCAGGGGTGAAACGATGACGACCACGACGAGGACGTCGTTCCATTCGCCGATGAGCATGTAGCGGTTGCGGCCAGTGCGGCTCGGCCGGGTCGGGCGAATGAGCGCCCGCTCCGCATCGAACAAAGCGTCGAAGTCGGCAAAGTCCAGCCCGTGCTTGAGCAGGTTGGCCTTGCGCTTATGCTCGTCCCAGGTCGCGGTCACACAATTAAATGTAGGGGCGCTTAATGGCGATGCCAAACGGTTTTTCGCTACAGCGAAAAATAAATCGCCCGAACGTAAAAGGTTATGGTCTTATGCAGCAGGCGTTGTGAGATAGCCCCTCACAGCAAAGCCACCGTCTGGCGGATCTCGGGCATGGTCGGCCCCGTGATCTCGTGGACCATGCGGTTCATCAGGTCGCGGGCGACGCGGCATCGCCCCTCGGCCTCGTCGCGCGCGGCACCGGGGGAAAGCGCGGCGAGGGTCCGGTAAGCCTTGGCGAGGTCGCGGAATCCGGTCCTGTCGGCCTCGGCGGCGAGTGATTCCCCATCGGCCGCCCCCGGGTCCACCGCGGAATGGTCGAGGCGCCGGACGAAGGCGCGCACCGCCTCGCGGGCCGCCTCCGCGCCGATCTCGGCGATCAGGGCGTCGAAGGCCGCCCGGTCGAAGATCGGCGGCCGTTCCGGCATCGGCATGCTCTCGTCCCGCTCCCGCAGCACGATGGAAGAGATCTGCTCGGCCACCGCCCGCGACAGGGTCGGGAGATCGAACGGCTTGCCGAGATAGCCGTTGGCGCCGGCTCCCGTGAGGTCCCGGACCCGGTCCGGCATCAGATTGGCGCTCATGGCCACGATCGGCACCCGGCGCGCCGGGTGCTGCAGGGAGCGGATGCGCCGGATGGCCGTGGTCCCGTCCATTCCGGGCAGCGACACATCCATGAGGACGAGGTCGTAGGCGCTGGCCTGGACTGCGCGGATGCCCGCCTCTCCGTCGGCGACCATGTCGACGCCGTAGCCCAGACGATGCAGCATCGCCTGGACGACCTCCCGGTTGATCGGGTTGTCCTCCACCACGAGGATGCGGCCCGCCCCGGTCGCGGCTGGGCTCGGGGCCGGGGCGGCGTCTGTCAGGACGGGCGCCGGCGCCAGGGAGAGGGAGAATCGATAAGCCGCCGCCTCGCCCAGCGGTGTGCTCCGGTCGATGCGCCCGCCCCCCATCAGGCCGACGAGGCGCTGGGCGATGATGAAACCGAGGCCGCTGCCATCAAGAGCCACGGTACGGGACGCGGCCTGTTCCGGGTCTTCGTCGGCCTGCGCGGTGACGGAGACGCGCCAGCGCTCGACGGGCTCGCCGCCGCGCGGACCCTGCAGCGCGAGGGCGACGCTGCCCCGGCGCAGCGTGCCGATGGCGTCCTGGAGCAGGTTGAGGAGGATCTGCCTCAGGCGGCGCTCGTCGCCGAGGACGCGGCGGGAGCCTTCGCAGGTGACGGTCACGTCGATCGCGACACCCCTCGCCTCGGCCATGGGCCGCACGAGATCGGCCGCCCCCTTCACCAGGGCGGGAAAGTCGAGGGGAACACGGTCGAGGCGCAGGTCGCCCTGCCCGGCCCGGGCATAGTCGAGAACATCGTCCACCGTGCCGATGAGGGAATCGGTGGCCGCCCCGACGAGAGCGAGATAGCGGACCTGATCGGTCGAGAGGCCGGTCGTGTGCGCGAGGAGGTCGGTGAAGCCCTTGATCGTCGTCAGGGGGGTCCGGATCTCGTGACTCACGAGGCCCATGAACTCGGATTTCGCCCGGCTCGCATTCTCGGCCTTGGCCTGGGCCAGTTCTGCGGCGTCGCGGGCCATGCGCAGCTCGTCGGCCTGATCCTGCCGCTTCGTCACGTCCCGCAGGGTGGAGATCACGTTGGGGTCCCCCGGCTCCGCCGAGGTGAGAAGGTCGTTGACCGCCTCGATCCAGATGCAGCGGCCATCCGCATGGCGCATCCGGAACAGGGAGACGATGCTCGGCCGGTCGGGGCCGAGGCGGGCATCCGCAGCCGAGAAGGCGGCTAGGTCGTCGGGGTGGATGCGCGCGCGCGGATCGAAATCCGGCCCCTCCGTACCGAACAGCGCCGCTCCGGAGGGCGACACATAGGCGATGCGCCAATCGGCATGGCGCAGGATGACGACGTCGGTCATGGTCTCGGCGAGGAGCTGGTAATGCGCCTGGCTCGCCGCGAGCTCACGACCGCGCTCGGCCACCCGGACCTCCAGGAGGGCATTGGCCTCCGCGATGGTGGCGCGCTGCTCGGCCGAGACGCGGGCTGCCGTCACGAGGGCCAGGCCGATCTGGTTCACCTCGCGGATCTGGCTGGAGGGCGGCTCGACGGTCTCGCCCCGCCCGATCGCCTTGACGGCCCGCCGCAGCGCTCGCACCGCCTTCGCCACCTGACGGGCATAAAGCCAGGCGACGATCCCGCCGCTGCCCAGCAGCGCGAAGGCGAGGAGGGACAGGATCACGAGGGACCGCCGCAGGGGAACCTCGAACGCGTCCCGGTCCAGCCCGGTCACCACCGTCCAGTCGGAGACGCCGGAGCGATGGCGGAACTCCATGACGCTCGCTTCCGCCTTCTCCCAATCCTCCAGCAGCTGGAGCTTCGACATGGGTGGAAACGGGCTGCCGGCCGGCGATGCGGACGGTTTCGGCACATCGCTCGTTCGCGCGATCACGTGTTGCGCGCCATCGACGAAGACGGCGGCGAACGAATCGTCGATCGCCGCCTGGGCGATCAGCGGGGCGAAGTGATCCACCCGCATGGCGACGGAGACGTACATGTCCGGTGGGCCGCCGCGTAGGACCGGGGCGCAGATCAGGATGATGTCGGCCCCGGTCACCGCGCTCTTGACGGCCGACGAGATGACCGGAAGCCGGGTGGCGAGCAGCGCCGCGACGATGTCGGGCCGGGGAGAGGTCGGCATGGGCTGACCGGCGGGCACACGCGTATTCACGATGTGGCGGCCGTCGAAGCGGGTGAGGGACACGGTGAACTCGGTGGTGTCCACCAGCGCCCGACCCTGGGCGTCGAACCGCGCCCAATCCTGGGCGTCGATGGAGGGCGAGGTCGCCAGGGTCCTGGCCATCGCGCTCATCTCGGAGAGATCGCGGTCGAGGCGCTCGCGGAGGTGGTCTCCGGTGAGCTGCCCCATCGTCTGCAGGCGAGCGCGTTCCGCCGCGACATACCAATCCGTGGTGATGACGGTGAGCACCATGAGAGGAAGCGCGATGGCCAGGGCAAAGACCATCATGGTCGCCACGGCCGAGTGTTGCCTCCGCTCTCTGCCTCCGATCACCGCTCGCCACCCTGCCGATGGGCGTCCCGACGGGAGGCCTGCCTCGCCTCACCTAAACGCGGAGTCGTTTCGATTGCGTAGCGGCAGGCCCGTCGCTTGCGTGGCGGAAGGCCCGGTTCAACCGCCGCTCGGAACCGGGCCGCGATCCTCCTCCGCGCCGCGGGCCTTCGCGGCCATCTCCACCAGGACCTTGCGCAGGCTGCCCATGTCGGTGACCGGCGCGGGGTAGCGGATGCGCGCGGTCCGGTCGCCGGCCAGGAGGTCCATCCCCTCGGGATCGAGGCCGGTCAGGCGCCAGGGTCCGTCGCCGCCGCCCTCGCCCTTGGCGTAGAGGGCGAGGGCGTCGGCATGGTCGGCATTCATGTGCTCCACCGCCCCGCGCTCGCCGGCGATCAGGGCCTCGGCCCCCGACAGGTCGAGGCGGAGTTCGGCGGGCGTCAGCGTGGCCGCCTTGGCAAAGCCCCCGTTGAGATGCCCGGCGCTGGGTTCGAGGGCGAAGAAGCCGAAATCGGGGAAGTCCGCATAGAGCTTCGCCTTCGGGTGGCGGGCGACGAAGCGCTCGCGGATGCGCGGCTCCGTGGTCTGGCTGACGCGGCCGGTGACGGTGAGCCGGGGATGGGCCAGGGGATCGCCCTTGCCGCCGGCGCTGAACAGCAGCGAGGCGCGGGGATCGGCCAGGAGGTTGCGCGTATGGGCCGAGAGGCGCGAGAGCAGCATCAGGGGCGTGCCGTCCACATCCGTGGCGATCGTCACCAGCGAGGCGAAGGGCGTCCCGTCCTGGGCGTCGAGGCTCGCCAGCGCCCCGGAGCGGATGCTGCGCAAGAGATGCCGGGCGAGGCCGATCGCATCGAACGGGGCCTCGGAGGCCGGGAGCGGTGCGGCGGGCCCCCGCCGCTGCGGCAGTGCCCCTCCCGCCTCGCCCCGACCCTCTTCGATCCGGTTTCCGTCAGCCATGGTGCACCCTGCCCTCAAGAGGTCTCGGACCGGACTTTTCGACCGCCGGCCTTCATTCAGAATCGCGATGATAGGGGTACTCGGACCGCTTACGCGAGGCCGCTGGACTGCGGCACGACGGCCTCAGTCAAGCGTCAAACCGACATATCCACCGGGCAAGCTCGCTTTTTTCAACCGAAGTCTTTACACAGCCTGACTCTCCGCGCGAATGCGACCCTGCTTCTCGAATGGTTCGCCAGCGCGTCTTGCCGGCCCTCGTCTTCGGAGGGCGGGATGCGGAGACGACATGAGCGAACTGACGTCCGCGAAGGCCGCATCCGAGCAACAGGGAACGCGAAATGCCCACCATCGCCCTCGTGGACGACGATAGAAACATCCTCACCTCCGTCTCGATCGCCCTCGAGACCGAAGGCTACCGGATCCAGACCTATACCGACGGCGCCTCGGCCCTCGACGGGCTGAAACACTCCCCGCCCGACCTCGCGATCTTCGACATCAAGATGCCGCGCATGGACGGGATGGAGCTGCTGCGCCGCCTGCGCCAGAAATCCGACCTGCCGGTGATCTTCCTGACCTCGAAGGACGAGGAGATCGACGAGCTGTTCGGCCTCAAGATGGGCGCCGACGACTTCATCCATAAGCCGTTCTCGCAGCGCCTCCTGGTGGAGCGGGTGAAGGCCGTGCTGCGCCGCTTCGCCCCCAAGGACGGGCCGGGCGCCGCCGCGCGCGAGGCCGATGCCGCCGCCCGCTCCCTGGAGCGCGGCCTGCTGATGATGGACCCGGAGCGGCACACCTGCACCTGGAAGGGCGAGGCCGTCACCCTCACGGTGACCGAGTTCCTCATCCTGCAGGCCCTGGCTCACCGGCCCGGCGTCGTGAAGAGCCGCAACGCCCTCATGGATGCGGCCTATGACGACCAAGTCTACGTCGACGACCGCACCATCGACAGCCACATCAAGCGCCTGCGTAAGAAGTTCAAAGTGGTCGACACCAATTTCGACATGATCGAAACCCTGTACGGGGTCGGCTACCGCTTCAAGGAAGGCTGAGCGCGGCGCACGGACGCCGAACTCCCGCCCGCCCGGCACCGCCACGCGCCGCCCGCTCGAACGGAAGAGTTTCGCCGTCGCGTGGCGGTGGTTTCGGGCGTTCCGTGGCGGTGCTTTTGCTGCAACGATGGCGCCCATTCCGGGCCGACTCTCCAACCTCGGACGATCGTGGATTCCCAAGACCAAGCCGACGCCCCGCAACGCGGCCTCCTGGCCCTGCCGCGCACGATCTGGCGCGGCATCGGCCAGCGCGCCTCATCGAGCCTGACCCGCCGGATCGTCGTTCTCAACCTCGTCGGGCTGATCGCCCTGCTGTTCGGCTTCCTCTACCTGAACCAGTTCCGGCAGGGGCTGATCCAGGCGCGGGTGCAGAGCCTGTTGATCCAGGGCGAGATCATCGCCGGTGCGATCTCCTCCTCGGCCTCGGTGGATACCGACGCGATCCGCATCGACCCCGACAAGCTGCTCCAATTGCAGGCCGGGGAAGGCGGTGCAGGCGACGACAACCCCTCCCCGCTCACCTTCTCCCTCAACCCCGAGCGGGTGGCGCCGCTCCTGCGCCGCCTCATCACACCGACGGGCAACCGGGCGCGGGTCTACGACCAGGATGGCGGCCTGCTGTTCGACACCCGCACGCTCTCGGCCCGCGGCGAGATGGGCCGCAGCGACGGCATCGTCGTCAGGAGCAAGCGCAACCTGCTGGAACAGGCCTGGGAATTCATCCAGGCCAAGCTGTTCGGCACCGCTCGGACGCCGGTTCTGGAGGATGTCGGACCGGCGAGCGGCCACAGCCTGAAGGAAGTCCAGGTCGCCCTCGGCGGCGCCCGCGGCACCCTCGTCCGCCGCAACGAGGCCGGCGAGACGAACGTCTCCGTAGCGGTTCCGATCCTACGGTCAGGCACGGTCCGAGGCGCCCTGATGCTCTCGACGCAAGGCGGCGACATCGATCGGGTCATCGCCTCCGAGCGGTTCGGCCTGCTCCAGGTCTTCCTCATCGCCGCCTCCGTCATGCTGGTCCTGTCGATCCTGCTGGCCGGCGCCATCGCCGGACCGGTCCGGCGACTCGCCGACGCCGCCGAGAAGGTCCGCCTCGGCATCAAGTCACGGGAAGAAATCCCCGACTTTACCGGCAGGACCGACGAGATCGGCCACCTGTCAGGCGCCCTGCGGGACATGACCCAGGCCCTCTATCGGCGCATCGACGCCATCGAGAGCTTTGCCGCCGATGTCAGCCACGAACTGAAGAACCCCCTCACCTCCCTGCGCAGTGCTGTCGAGACGCTGCCCCTCGCCAAGACCGACGATTCCCGCTCGCGCCTGCTCGCCATCATCCAGCACGACGTGAAGCGCCTCGACCGCCTCATCAGCGACATCTCGGACGCCTCGCGTCTAGACGCGGAACTCGCCCGCGCCGAGGCGCGCAAGGTGGATCTGCACAAGCTGATGACCACGGTGGTCTCCGTCGCCAATGAGCGCCGACGCCCGAAGGACGCCCTCATCCAGTTCGACGTGGACACGCCCCCCGGCGATGTGGAGGCGCCCTTTATGATCTTCGGGCATGACAGCCGGCTCGGTCAGGTCGTCAACAACCTCCTGGACAACGCCCGCTCGTTCTCGCCCCCGGACGCCAAGGTGCGGGTGGCCCTGCGCCGGGTCCGCGGCGATGTGGAACTGATCGTCGAGGACGAGGGGCCCGGCATCCCCGAACATGCCCTGGAGCGGATCTTCGAGCGCTTCTACACCGACCGGCCGGAACAGGGGTTCGGTCAGAATTCCGGTCTCGGCCTGTCGATCTCGCGCCAGATCGTCCAGGCCCATCGGGGCACCATCAGAGCGGAAAACCGCCCCGGCCCGGCTGACGAGGAGGGCGAGGCAACGGTGCGCGGCGCGCGGTTCGTCGTGCGCCTTCCTGCCGCTTCCCGCTAGAAGAGCCCGCCCGTGGAACGGCCAACTTCCTCGCGGGCTGTCACGATCCACGCCACCTGCCTCGTCATGGGAGAGGCGGGGCTTCTCATCAGGGGCGAATCGGGGGCCGGTAAATCGAGCTTGGCCCTCGCCCTTCTCGACCGGGCTCGGCAGAACGGCTCCTATGCCGCGCTGGTAGGCGACGACCGTATCGGGCTCGATCGGCATCACGACCGCATCGTCGCGCACGGTCATCCGGCCCTGCACGGCCTCATCGAAATTCGGGGCCTGGGCCTCGCACGCGCATTTCCTCTGGCGGATGCGGCGGTGATCCGGCTCGTCGTCGATCTCGTCGAGACGCTGCCTCGGTTGCCAGAAGCGCCCGTCACTTCCGTCGATCTCATCGGCGTGGCGATTCGCCGAATCATGCTGGACCGCAGCATTCGCGACCGGGGGCTGGCGCCGGGAATTGTCCTCGATACCCTATTCGAGCAGGCGAGCGTTGCCCCATGGACGCACCTCAGCACCGTCTCATGCGAATTCGGCTCTCCCATGTAGCGTGGCGACGACCCACATGACATGATCAGGGGGCTAGGAGGCGTGAGAACGCAACTCTCGTCTTGCGCCCGACCTTGCGCTGCACAAAATGGCGGCTCCCACTGGGTGTCGGAACACGTGTCTATGATTGGAATGGTGCTCGTCACCCACGGGCTGCTCGCCACGGAGTTCAAGGCTGCCCTTGAACATGTGGTCGGTCCGCAAAAGCAGATCGAGACGATCACGATCGGTCCCGAGGACGATATGGAGCTGCGCAGGCTCGACATCGTCTCCGCCGTGGATCGCGTCGATTCCGGTAAAGGCGTCGTCGTGCTCACCGACATGTTCGGCGGGACGCCGTCGAATCTGGCCCTTTCCTGCATGAATGGCGGGACTGTCGAGGTCGTGGCCGGTATCAACCTCCCGATGCTGATCAAGCTTGCCAGCGTGCGCGACGCAGAGCCCCTGGGCGATGCGGTGCTTCATGCCCAGGAAGCGGGTCGTAAGTACATCAACGTCGCGTCTCGCGTCCTCGCCGGCAAATAACACGTCCGCGAGACGATCGGACTTTCCCAAACATCCCTTGTCGGCCTATCAGGCAAGCGTGGCGATTTCGCGCGGCCTTTCCTCGGCGCGGCCGTGCCATCACTGAACGAGGATCGGACCGGTCGCCTCGGGCTTACCGTTGGCGCACCGGCGACAGGGACGGCACAGGCCCATGAGCGACGCTTACGACGATGATGCCGAGGTCGAAGTCCCGGTTCCCGATGGCGGCCACCTGAAGGTTCTCCCGGTCATCAACCGGCGAGGCCTGCATGCGCGGGCCTCGGCCAAGTTCGTGCAGACCGTGGAGAAGTTCGAGGCTGCAGTGACGGTGACGCGCTCCGGCGAAACCGTCGGCGGGCGTTCGATCATGGGGCTGCTCACCCTCGGCGCGGCACAGGGTACCTCGATCACCGTGGTAGCATCGGGCAGCGATGCCGAGGCGTGCCTGGCGGCCATCACAGACCTCCTCGCCAACAAGTTCGGCGAGGACGAATAGGGCCCGTTCCAAGAGACGAACGTCGATTCTCGAGACGATCGACGTCGCGGGTCCCGCTCTCGGCATCAACTGGGCCGGACAATCCGGCGGATCGCGTCAGGCCGCTCGCGCTTCGGCCTGGCGCCACACGATCGAGCCCGGACCGGCGCCGAGGCGCAGGGCTGCCGCGACGATGACGCCGTCCTTGCGGGCGAAATCGACGCTGGTCTGGCGACGCTGGGCGAAGCGCCGCGTGACCACCCTGACCATGGACGAGGCGGACGGATCCGCGACGATGGGGTTTCCAGACACCTGCGCATCGAAAGAGAGATAGGCTTCGACGGCATCGCGAATGCTGCGGGGTTCGGTGATGCGCTCGATCTCAACGCCATCCCGGGCCCAAGGTCCGACAAGGCGGATGCCGACTCGATCCCTCGCCGGAACGACCTCCGCAGGCACCGGCTGTGCGAGAAGGGCCGCCTGTTTCGGTGCAGGCGCGGCCGGAGACGGTACCATGATCAGGGTCGAGCGGGGATGGACCGCTTTGATCGCAGCCCGCAACGCGGCTTCGACCTCATCGAGGAAGCCGGGTTCGATGGTGGGCGCGAGAACCGGACCGGGCGGATACCAGGCCTGTACCCGACCATTGCCCCACAGGCCGTGCGGCATGGCGAGTGGAATGACGCCGCGCAGGCGAGCGCGCTCGCCCGACCCGCTCCAGGCAAAGGCAAAGACCAAGTCACGGCCGGCGGACTGGTGCACGGCAGCCGTGAGCAGGTAGTCGGGATCCGCGTAGATCGGTTCCGGCCAGCGGATGCGAGTGAGCAACGCACGCCACGCCTCGGCTTCGATCGGCTCCACCAGGTTGGGCCGCCGCAGGTCGATGTGCCACTCCGCCGGTTCCTGATCCGCCCCGATGCCACCCGCCTCTATGAGCAGCCCGCCCTCAATGATGCTCAGCCCCTGTTTCATTCGGCGATCCCGCTACCGCTCCGTCCCGAAACGGGACAGAATTCTTCGCCTCGCGGCGAAGTATGGTATATAGAATCAAATCGAATGCCGCCCGATTATTCCTGAAACGGGACGGTCTTTGCGGAGATTTCTGATGGATCAGGCCCCTGGGATCGCCAACGGGTTGGCGGTCAGGGCTGCGGTATCGGGCGCGTCAATTCTCGGCCGTCCGAGGAAGGCATCCCATAAGCCGGTGACGAAGGCGGGCTCCAGATCGCGCACGATCAGGACGAGGCGCGAGCGATGGTCGTCGTCGGGCCAAGCGGCGAGTTGGACCGGCATATGGATCACGTGCTGGACGCCGTGAACCACCACGGGACGATCCGGCTCGTCAGCAAGCGCGACGAGCCCCTTCAAGCGCAGGAGCTTGGGGCCATGTCCGGACCGCAGCAGGTCGAGGAACATCTCGAAAGCCGCCCGCTTTACCGGCACGTCGCTGGTGAGTGTGAAAGCGCGGATCGCGGCATCGTGCCGGTTCACGTCGTGATGGTGGTGGCTATGATGGGGATCGTGATCCGGGAAGGCTTCAGCGCCGAGCCAGGCCCGGACCTCCTCGCTCTTGCCATCGAGGCCGAAGAACCCGCCAAGCAGATCGGTCGGAGCGATGTCGGGGCCGTGGATCGGCGCCATCGGGTTCACGGCATGAAGCCGGGTGCGTAAGGCTTCGCTGCCACCCGAGAGGAGATCCTCCTTCGCGAGAATGAGCTGGTCGGCTACGGCGACCTGGCGCAGGGCTTCGGGATGAACGTCGAGTGTGGCGGCGCCGTTGATCGCGTCCACAACCGTGACGACCGCCTGCAGCCTGTACCGCATGGCGAGATAGGGGTGATAGATCAGGGCATGGAGGATCGGAGCCGGGTCGGCGAGGCCGGTCGTCTCGATGACGACCCGGCGGAACGGCGCGATCCGTCCGTTGTCGCGTTTGCGCAGCAGATCCTCGAGGGTAGCGATGAGGTCGCCGCGCACGGTGCAGCACAAGCACCCGGCGCCGAGAAGGATCATGTCCTCGTCCACCGTCTCGATCAGCAGGTGATCGAGACCGATCTCGCCGAACTCATTGACGATGACCACGGTGTCCGACAGGGCCGGATCGCGCAGCATGCGATTGAGGAGCGTGGTCTTGCCGGCCCCGAGGAAGCCGGTGAGGACCGTGAGCGGGATCGGCTCGGGACGACGGGAAGCGGTGTCTACCGGAGCGGTCGAGGAAGGATTCGGCATGAGCCCGCCCTACCCCGGCAACGCCGCCGGCTCAATCCTCGGCCGAACTGGCAGCGGACGTCTTATTGTTACCGGACGTCCTGGCAGTGCTTTTTGCAGGCTTGACGCCAGGCTTTGCGCTGGGCTTGGCCTCAGCCTTCGCCGCGGGCTTATCCGACGTCTTTTGGCCCGGCTTGGCAACGGCTTTTCCAGCAGGCTTCTTCCCGGCCTCAGCCTTGGTCGACGGCTTTCCGCCCCCTGCGATGACAGGCGTCGTTTCCACCGGAGCGTAGGCGCTGGCGCTGGCAGGCACGGCGGCCTTTCCACTCGCAGCCTTTGACTTCGCGTCCGGCCTAGTGAGCCTGGATGCCTCGCGCTTGGCGTTCGCAGCCTCGACCTTGGCCTTGCGGAGTTCGGCGAGCTTGGCGGCCTTTTCGGCTTTCTCCGCCTCGGCCTGCTCGTTCAGGGCAATGGCACCTTCGGCCGGATCGCGGCCGATCCAGACCAGGATGGGCTGCAGCGGGGCGCGCGGCGGCAGGGCGCGGCCCTTCATCGAGCCATTGTTCAGCGTCGCGAAGGCCAGGGCCGAGCCCACCGGTGCCGCGGCGGCCAGGATCGAAGCGTTCTCGTTGCCGGCCTGCGAGGCGATGGCCCCCGGCCCTTCGTCGACCGGCATCGGCCTACGCTTGTCGCAGATATAGGGACGCATATCCGGCGGCTCGGAGATGGACGAGGATGGCAGCGCATCGAGCGTCTGGGCGGTCCAGCCGGCGGACTGGCTGAACCCGTGGTCGAACAGGTCGGCGGCCTTCAGGTCGCGCTCGCGCGCACTCGGCTGGCCCATCACCACAGTGATGAGACGGCGGCCGTTGCGAGTGGCGCTCGCCACCACGTTGAATCCACCCGCACAGATGAATCCGGTCTTCATGCCGTCGGCCCCGGCATAGCGCCCGAGCAGACCGTTATGGTTCGCCATGATCGACTTGCCGAACTGGATGGCGCTGATGGAGAATAGCGCGCGGCTCTCGGGAAAATCGCGGATCAGCGCTCGTCCGAGCACTGCCATGTCGCGGGCCGAGGTCCATTGCCGCGCATCGGGCAGGCCGTTCGGATTGGTCCACCGGCTTTCATGCATGCCGATTCGGGCGGAAGTCTCGTTCATGATGGCGGCGAAGCCTTCGACCGAGCCGCCGAGATTTTCGCCGATCGCCCAGGCCACGTCGTTCGCCGACTTGACCATGATGATCTTCAGGGCGTTGTCGAGGGTCAGCTTCGTACCCGGCCGGAACCCCATCTTCGAAGGCGGCTCCGCGGCCGCGGCAGGCGAGATCGTGATGAGGGAATCGAGGGAGACCTTACCCTGCCGCACCATGTCCAGGGCGACGTAGGCAGTCATCAGCTTAGTGATGGAGGCGGGGAACCACGGGTCGGTGGCGCCCTGGGCGTAGACGACCTTGCCCGAATCGACCTCGACCACCAGGATAGGCGAGGTTACCGCGCCAGCAGTACCCGACCCGAGAAGTCCCGCCGCGACCGCTAGACCAAGGACAACGCGGCTCAACACTCGGTTCGACATCGGGCCTGTCTCGGCTGGGAACGCTCCGACGCCATAACGGCCGGTGCGTCCGGAAAAAGTTAGCGCAACGGCCGAGCTTTGGCGAGGGATGCCAATCGTCGATCGTCCTCTCGACCGTTCCCCATAGGAGGGATCCGGCGAGAGTACCAACGCCGTTTCCGTGGCAACAGCATGGCGGCGCAGCCAGGATCATGGTGCGCCGCACGGTTGGCATGAAACGACGTTGCCGTAAGTGCATGGATGCGTTGGGCCTTGCGCCATGGCCTCGGAGCGGCGGTGAGTCTATGGGCTGTCTCACCGCGTTCAGGCGATGAGGATGGCCGTGCGCCATCGCGGGACGGAATTCCATACGGGTTCCACAAGGAGATCGGCCGAGGAATCGATGGCTTACGCGGTCAAGGAACTCTTCCATACCCTTCAGGGTGAAGGGGCCCAAGCGGGCCGCGCCGCGGTGTTCTGCCGGTTCTCCGGCTGCAATCTCTGGTCCGGCCGCGAAGAGGACCGCGCCACGGCCGCCTGCACCTTCTGCGATACGGATTTCATTGGCATGGACGGCGAGGGCGGCGGACGCTTCTCGACGCCGGAGGCTTTGGCCGACGCCATCGCCGCCACCTGGGAGGGTGGCGCCTCCCATCATTACGTGGTGTTCACTGGCGGCGAACCGTTGCTGCAGCTCGACGCCGCACTTATCGCGGCAGTGCATGCGCGCGGCTTCGAGATCGCGGTGGAGACCAACGGCACCTTGGCGGCCCCCGAGGGGATCGACTGGATCTGCGTGAGCCCGAAGGCGGGCAACGCCCTCGTCCAGACTACGGGCCACGAACTGAAACTCGTCTATCCGCAGGCTGCAGCGATGCCCGATCTGTTTGCCGCCCTCGGCTTCCGCCACCATTGGCTCCAGCCCATGGACGGGCCGGACCGGGTTGCCCATACGCAGGCTGCGGTGGAGTATTGCCGTCGAGACGCGCGCTGGCGGCTGTCGCTCCAGACCCACAAGATCATCGGTATTCCGTAATCCCGAACCGGTCACGTCAGCGCGTGAGGAACCCCAGAGTCAGTCGATGAAGATCACCCAAGCCTTTACCTTCGAGGCGGCGCACCGCCTGCCCAACGTGCCGGAGACCCATCGCTGCCATCGCATGCATGGGCATTCCTACCGGGTCGAGCTGACGATCTCGGGGGAGGTCGATGCCGAAACCGGCTGGGTCATCGACTTCTTCGATGTGGAGCATGCCTTCGCGCCGATCCTGCTCCAGCTCGACCATTACTGCCTCAACGAGATCGAGGGGCTCGAGAACCCCACTGCAGAGAACATCGCGGCCTGGATCTGGCATCGGACGAAGCCGGCTCTGCCCGGCCTATCTTCGGTCAAGGTGTTGGAGACCCCGATGTCCTGGGCAGAATACGAAGGCTGACGATGAACGACGAAGGCGCCCTGGTCCTGTTTTCCGGCGGGCAGGATTCCACGACCTGCCTAGCCTGGGCACTGGAGCGGTTCCCGCGGGTGGAAACCCTCGGTTTCGACTACAACCAGCGCCATAAGGTCGAGCTCGACCGGCGGGCGACCTTACGCCAGAGCATGGCCGGCATGAAGTCAGGCTGGTTCCGACGTCTCGGCCGCGACCACACGATTTCGCTCGATGCGCTGGGAAAGGTGTCGGAAACCGCCCTCACCCGCACCACCGAGATCGCCTTCGAAGCGGGGGGGCTGCCCAACACCTTCGTGCCCGGCCGAAACATCATCTTCCTCACCTTCGCCGCCGCTCTCGCCTACCGGCGATCCCTCGGCCACATCATCGGGGGCATGTGCGAGACGGATTATTCCGGCTATCCCGATTGCCGCGACGATACGATCAAGGCGCTTCAGGTGGCCCTCAATCTCGGCATGGACAGACGCTTCGTACTCCACACCCCGTTGATGTGGATCGATAAGGCCGAGACTTGGAAACTCGCGGAGGATCTCGGCGGCCCGCCGCTGGTCGACCTCATCGTCGAGGACACCCATACCTGCTACCTCGGCGAGCGTGGCCAGCGCCATGCCTGGGGTTATGGCTGCGGCACCTGCCCCGCCTGTGACTTGCGCGCGAAGGGCCATGCGAAATTCGTGGCCGAGGCGGTGGCGAACGCTGCCCGTCCGTCCGGTGACCTCACCGCCCCCCAATCGTCTGAAGCTTGAACTGGCGAAATCAGTCCTAACCAGGACTATGGTCACCAGCCTTCCTAGACTTCAACCGTGACGCCCGAGAATTCGCGGGGCAATTGACAGTCAATCCATCATCCGCAAAAGATATCCGGTGTCACTGCAGCACCGGAGGGTGCCTTGCTGGAAATCATATTTTGGATCTCCGCCCTTGTGTCCGTATTCGGCAGCATTGGGTTGATATGTATATTTCTATGGCCCGAAAAACGCCAACGCATCGAATGGGATGATCATCCGACCAATTAGATCACAGACACGCAAGGGCCTGCTTCAAGGAAATCAACTTCACGGCAAGCGCACCACCAAGACAAAGTCGTGACGAGAGCGAAGGACATGACCGTGTCACGGCGGTGGGAAGCTACCGGGCACCCTTGGCGCCAAGGACGGCCGAGACCGTTGCGAGCAGGATGTATAAGTCAAGCCAGGGTGACCAGTTGCGGATGTAATAGGTGTCCTGGCTACGCTGGACCCCAAGATCTCCGTCGCTTCTCGACGAAATCTGCCATAGGCCAGTCAGCCCGGGCGGGACGCTGGTGCGAAGAGTTCGAAAATCGGAATCGAACCCGTCCATGTGATAGGCGGGAAATGGCCTCGGGCCGACGAGGCTCATATCGCCGCGCACGACATTCCAGAGCTGAGGCAGCTCATCCAGGCTCGTTCGCCGGATGAAGTTCCCGATCTTCGGCAAGATTCGCGGATCATCGGAGAGTTTGAAGAAGCGCCTCCATTCCTCGCGGGCGGCCGGGCAGGCTTCGAGATGGGCATGCAGCCGGCGCTCGGCGTCGGAATACATGGTCCGCAATTTCAAGACCCTGATGGGTCGCCCGTCCCGTCCCACGCGGATCTGGACATAGAACGGGCTGCCGGGATCGAGCACACGGATCGTTGCGGCGAGGATCGCGATCACCGGCAGGGCGAGGATCAGGCCGATCCCTCCGAGCGTGCAGTCGATCACCCTCTTGAGGGCCAGGTTTCGCGACCGGTAAAGTTCGCGCCGGATCTCCAGGCCGATGGCGCTGCCGAGAGGCTGAACCTGGACCCACATGTTCTGTAACTCGTGGATCTGCTGAACCAGGACGGTGCGCGGAGCGGGAAGCTGGCCCGTGCCTTTCCCATCATACAGGGCAAGGGTCGCGCAAGACGAGAACAGCAAGACCTCCGCGGGCACCGCCGGGCTCTCGTCGATGCCGCCAAGGACGGGCAGTCCCTCCGTCCGGATCGACTCCTGTCCAGGCTCGACGAGGAAGCCCACCGGACGGAACCCCAATTCCGGCTGGGCGAGGAGCGTATTGGCCAGATCGCGTCCGGCAGTGTCGGCCCCCACGATCACGGTGAAAGCCCCCCAAAGCTTCCAGCGGATCAGTGCGCTCCTCAGCGCGGATTCGCCATAGAACCCGATCACGATGAGGAGCGCCGACACCACCGCGATATCGGCGACGCCACGCGCGGATGTCCCGAGAGCGCTTGCGACCAGCAGGCAGCTGATCGCGTAGATTCCGATACCGAGAACGCGTAGCCGGAACCGCTCCGGCGGGCTCGGCCCGTAGCTGGAATAGAGCCCGAACGCCGCCAGGACGAACACAAGAGCGACCGGGGGAATCGGCATCGGGGTAGATGATCCAAGCCAATGCTCGGCAGGTAGCCAGCCGGTGATCAGTTGGGGAAACAGACCGGCCAGTCCGGAAAAGAACAGGTCGCCTCCGACCAGAACGGCGGTGACGATTGCCCGCCGCCGTCCTGGCCGGAGTTCTGCTCGCACCGGCACGGTACGCTCGACCGTAGGGCCCACGAGAACGATGCTGTCGGTGGTGCTCATGGGAAGCCATTCCGGAAGCGCGAGGCCATGCCGGCCTTGGAACGAGAGGAGGCGGGACACCGTCGCGACTAGGCTAAAAACCCGGCACGGCGCAGGAGCAGGCATCACCCGGGACGATGAGGCGCCGGTGAGGCTCCCCCCCGGAAGCGAGCAGCGAACCAGCGCCTCAAAAGTTGGCCGGCGGCCAGCAGAAGAAACAGGGGTACGATCTTCATGTAGCGGGCGAAGAGCCGCCTCGGTTCGGTAACGAGACGAAACAGCCATTCGAGGCCCCGCTTCTGCATCCAGACCGGGGCCTGGCGCTTGGTGCCTGCCAGGAAATCGAAGGCGGCGCCGACGCCGATCATCACCGGCGCATCGATGCGCCCAAGATGCGAGACCATCCAGTTTTCCTGCTTGGGCGTGCTCAGGCCGACCCAGACGATGTCGGGCTGCGCGGCATTGATCTGCGCCACCACTGCCTCGTCCTCCTCCCGCGAAAGGCTGCGAAAGGGAGGGCAGCACGTGCCGACCACGGACAACCCCGGATGCGCGTCCTGAAGGCGTGCGCTCAGCGCCTCGGCCACGCCGGGCGCCCCGCCATAGTAGAAATGTCGATAGCCGCGGGCCGGAGAAAGGCCCGTGAGGGCACGCATCAGGTCGGGGCCGTAGACCCGCTCGGTCGCCTTGTGGCCCAGCAAGCGCGACATCCAGACGAGCGGCATGCCATCCGGCGTAACGAGATCCGCCGCGTTGTGGATGGCAAGCAATCGCGGATCGCTCCGGCTCTCGATCACCCCATGGGCGCCGGTGATGCAGACGTAATGCGGCGTCCGCGAGCGGACGAAGGCATCGATGGCAGCGAGGGCATCCGCGAAGGTGATCGCGCTGACCTTAAGGCCGAGAACCTCGGCGCGTGGCAACTCCCGGTGCTCCACCGAGGCCGGCGATGCTCCCCCCATCGCCTCGACCGCGTGGTGCAGGTGAGTCGCTGGGAGCACGGATCGCGCCCAGCGATTCAGGTCGGCGCCGGTCGGCGAGAGATCCTCGGTCATCACACGGCCTGCGTCAGGGGTTCAGAACGGGCCAGTTCGCGCAGAGCGTGAATCGGCGAACCTTTCTGGATGAGCCTCGCTTCGAAATACGCGATGGTCCGCACCAGACCGGTGTCGAGATCGACACGCGGCGACCATCTCAGCTTCTCGCGGGCGCGGGAGATGTCGGGGCAACGCCGTTTCGGGTCGTCCTGCGGCAAGGGTCGGCATTCGATGGTCGAGCGCGAATTGCACAGCTGTACAATGCGTTCGGCCAGAGCGAGGACGTTGATCTCGGAAGGGTTGCCGAGATTGACCGCGTCGCCGGGCTCCTCATCCACCGCCATCAGCCGGAGCAAGCCTTCGACGAGATCGTCCACGTAGCAGAACGAGCGCGTCTGGGATCCGTCGCCGTAGATCGTGATCGGCTGATGCGTCAGTGCTTGGACAATGAAGTTCGAGATGACCCGACCATCCTGCGGATGCATGTTCGGTCCGTAAGTGTTGAAGATTCTCGCGACGCGCACCGACATCCGGTGCTGCCGCCGGTAATCGTGGAACAGCGTCTCGGCGCAGCGTTTGCCCTCGTCGTAACAAGCCCGCGGCCCGACGATGCTGACATGGCCGCAATAGCCCTCGGGCTGCGGATGAACGTCCGGATCGCCATACACCTCGCTGGTCGAGGCCTGGAGGATGCGAGCATGAAGGCGCTTGGACAGGCCAAGCATGTTGATCGCACCCATCACGCTGGTCTTCGTCGTCTGAACGGGGTCACGCTGATAGTGAACCGGAGAAGCCGGACAGGCGAGATTGTAGATCTCGTCGACCTCCACATAGAGCGGGAACGTCACGTCATGGCGAAGGAGCTCGAAGGATTGATGCGTGAGCAGCTTATCCAGGTTCGAGCGCGCACCTGTCAGGAAATTATCGACGCAGAGAACTTCATTTCCCTGTTTGATCAGCCTGCCACAGAGATGAGATCCTATGAACCCGGCCCCACCCGTTACGAGGATGCGCTTCATTGTCGGTGCCCCTCCGGCTCATTCCCTGGACTGACGACGGTCTCGTCCGGGCGTTGAATGAGCGTTCCGTCGGTGATCTCGCCCTACCGCTCCCTTGCCGGGAACTCGGAGCGTTGTTGAACCATGGCGGGCAATGACCGTTGACTACAAGTGGCGCATCCGGTGCATTTGACAATCACATGCCCCGAATAAGGAATAGTACTATCGAATAATCGTACGAAATCGATTATGAATAACTGTTTTTCTGTCGCATAAATACGTATTTTCGAAAGGATTACCTCGTCGTAGAACCCAGCTTGTCCGAAAGGCGATGCCGAAGCTCGAATTCCCGACGTTTAGAATATTGGCGAACGTGCGGGATGGGCCTCACGAGACGAGAGGTCGGTTGATCCAGGATGAAACAGCATCAGCGGACGCGCTCCGGGCGCGTATCCCATCGCATCGCAGCGCTTGCCCTATGGGTCGCCCTCGGCGGGGCGGCGCTGGCCCAGGATTCGACCTATCGCCTGGCGCCCGGCGACCGGGTCGGGTTATCGGTCTATGGGCAGGCCGAACTGTCGGGCGAGTTCGTGGTCAATGGCAGCGGCGCTCTGTTCCTACCCCTGGTGGGTGAAGTCTCCGTGTCCGCCATGACCTTGCCGGAGGCGCAGAAGCAGATCGTCAGCCATCTGGCCGACGGCTTTCTGCAGCAGCCGGTGGTGAGCCTGCGCATCACCGAAATGCGGCCGATCTACCTCCTCGGCGACGTGCGCGTGGCGGGGAGCTATCCCTTCCGCTACGGCGCCTCGGTCCTCAGCGGCATCGCCCTGGCCGGCGGCTTCGCCTTGCCCGAACAGGCGCAGATCGCCCAACGCACGGAGTTCCTCAGCTCCGACGAGCGCGTCCGTGTGCTGGAGGCGACCCAGCGCCTGCTGATGCTCCGGCGCGAGAGGCTGGAGGCGCAACGGCACGACCGGGAGGACTTCACGCCACCGCGCGGCAGCGGGCACGACGAGGGCTTCTCCCGACTGCTTGCGGAGGAACGCGGGATCCTGAAGGCGCAGCGGAGTGCGTTCGTGCAATCCGCGGAGATGCTGCGAGCGCAGAAACCGCGGATCGAGGCCGAGATCGGCGGCGTCGAGGCGCAACGGAAGGCGGAAGAAACCCAACTCCGGCTGATTCAGTCCCATCTCGAAGATTACGAGAAACTCATCAGCAATGGCTTGGCACGACGATACCAGGGCATCGAGCTGCAGCGGGAGGAGGCCCGGAACAAGGGTACGATCGCTCGGCTGAACTCCGAACTCGCCCGGCTCGACCTGGCGATCGGTGATCTCGGACTGAGAGTGCAGGAACTCACCGACACCTATCATCGCCGAATCCTCACCGAGTTGCAGGACGTCACCACGCGCCTGACCGAAGTAGAGATGCAGCTGCCCAGCGCCCGCGAGATCCGGGAGGCGCGCCTCCAATCCGGCGGCACGCTCGGTGCCGCCAGCCCCGGCGCCCCGGCGCGAAAGGTCTTCATCACGCGAACCGTAGGAGAGCGGACGGAAACCTTCGAGGCCGATGAGCGGGCGCTCCTCCAGCCAGGCGACATCATCGATGTGCGTCGCGAGCCGCCGACGGTATCGATCAGGACGAGCCTTGTCCTACCCGAACCGGGCGCCCTCCCCCCGCGCTGATCCAAGACGCAGACTCTTCCCAGCGAAGACCGGCTCGCCCCGGATGCCGCTGGCTCGTCGATGCCGAGACGGCGATCCTCCAACCGCTTACCGAACTCACATCGGCACAGGCTGGCACCGGACACTTCCTCGGACGTATCGGTATCGCAGCTTCACCTCGATACCCGAACTGCTCAGACACGCGGCGCACCTGCAAACACATTGAAACAAATTGCTCTACTACAGAAATTATAGTACTTAATATTGCATTATTGTACTGGAATTTTATTCATTACCCTGCAGAATACTGGCTCCCGCCTACGCGGATTTCGATTTCCTTGAAAGTACAGGCGAGATGCTTGGCGGAGCGTCATTGATGAACTCACGACTCCAGCCACTCCAGGCACCATTGGTCGAGAACCGTCTCCTGCGGGCGCTTCCCATCGAGGTCTTCAACCAGATGCTGCCGCAGTTGGAGGAGGTGGCTCTGGTCGTCGGCGAGCGGATCGTCATCGCCAACGAACCCATCCCGCACGCCTATTTCATCGAAAGCGGATTAGCGTCCGTGACCATGGCCATCGCCGAACGCGGCACCGTGGAGATCGCCGTCGTCGGGCGCGACGGCATGGTCAGCACCGCCCTGGTGCTTGGCATCGAGCATACGCCGCTCACCGTGGAGGTCCGCGTGGCGGGCCGGGCCCTGCGGATCGGCGCGGGCGCTCTGCGCCAGGCGATGGCCCAGAGCAGTGCTCTGCGTGATATCCTTTTGCGCTACGTCCAGGTCGTCATCCTCTGGACCAGCCAGATGGCGCTGGCCAACCGTCACCATTCGGTGGAGGAACGCCTGGCGCTCTGCCTCCTCCTGGCTAGCGACAGGCTCGATGAGGGCCGCGTAGTCATGACTCACGAGATGCTGGCGCTGATGCTCGGCATGCACCGCCCGCGTGTCACCGTCGCCCTGCACGAGCTGGAGCGCACGCGCATGATCGTGATGCGGCGCGGGCAGATCACGATCCGTGACCGGCTCAAGCTCGTCGAACTGGCCGGAGACAGTTATGGTCTCGCCGAGGCCGAGTACGAACGACTGATTGGCCCCTTCATCTGAGACCAGACGGAGGTGAGGGAACTCATCACCCGCCGCCCGTGCGACGGCGGGCGTCCGCCGAACGCGCCGAGGCCAAGCATCGAACGGAACCAGCGTCGATTTCCCTGACGGCGCGTTGGGTCTGCATGTCAAAAGCGCCGAGGCGCCGCGCAGTGGTCTCGAAGGGCGCCGGACGATCAGGCTCTCGGATGGAAGTGACCCACCTCGCGCGTCGGCCTGATGGAAGTCCTCGCAAAAGCTGGTTGGACAGGTACGGCGAGGCCCTGCGGCACCGGCGGATGCACTCGTCCGCCGGTGCCGGATTCGGCGTGAGCGCCGATCAGGTCTGCCTCAGTTTCGAGGCCGGCAGCGCAGCCACGCGTGACGCCACGGCGTTGCCTATGGCCTCACCCGGATCGTCCGCGGAGCGGGCCGGGACGGCCTGGTCCCGCACCCGGCCGGAGGAAGCGTCGGCGGTGTCGGTAGCGATCATCCTGGTGAAGAGGAGGTGCAGTACGACGAGGCGGACGGCGTTGGCGAGGCAGAGGGCGATACAGGCTCCGTTCAGGCCGAACCCGATGATGAGCGGGACGGCGATCGGGATCGTCGCCACGGCCCCGGCCGCGTTCACGATCAGGGCCTGTTTGGCTTGCGAGACGCCGTGGAAATAGGCGCACACGATGTCCGTCACGAACGCGGCGAGGGCCGCGATGGCGAGGAGCCGGACCGGGGTCGCGATGTCCGCATAGGGCGAGTGGGCACCGTAGATCAGGCCCAGCACCTCGTGAGGGAATGCCACGATGGCCGCCAGAAACACGATCACGATGGGCATCCCCGACAGGGCGAGGGGGTGGGTGGCGCGCCATGCCTCCGCCTTTCCCCCGGCATGCGCCCGTGAGGAGACCTGAAGGATGACGTTGCCGAGCCCGATCATGAGCGGGTTGAGCAGGTTGACGATGTTGAAGCCGGCCTGGAGCAGCGCCGGCAGAGCGGCCCCGGACAGGGCGGCCAGGAACCAGAACAGGAACTGGACCCGCAAGGCGGCGCAGAGGTTGTTCGCCAGCGCCCATCCGCCGAGGCGCCAGAATTCCAGGGCGACGGTCCGGATACGGATCATCGCATGCCGGCGCAGGGAGAACCCCACCTGTATCCCCTGGAGGACGGCCGCCGCCGCCGATGTGACGGTCATGGCATAGAGGGCGGTCTCCAGGGTCAGGTCACCCCGGAGCGCGAGCCAGAGGGCGATCAGGATCTGCCCCATATAGCTGACGATCTCGCCGGGGACGGCGGCTCCGAAGCGCAGTTCCACGAACAGGTAGCGCCGGAACGCCTCCTGCACCTGCCAGACGAGGAAGTAGACGAGCAGGGCCGCGATGAGATCCGGCCGGCCGATGAGGAAGGCCGTGACGGCCAGGACGAGACCGGCCGGAACGCACAGGCCGACGAGAAGGATGAAGCTCACGCTCATCAGTTCGCCGATGCGGTCCCTGTCCGCGGGATCGGCCAGGACCGACATCGGATAGAACAGCACCGACGCCATGACGGTGTAGAGGATCATCAGGATCCCGAAGAGCAGCGCGAAGGCACCGTATTCCTGAGGCGGCAATGTCCGCGCGAGGGCGATCGTGAACAGGAAGTTGCCGAGGCTCGCGACGCCTTGATCGATCAGGGGCCAGGCGATCCGTGCAGCCCGCACTCTAGCGAGCACCGGCCGGCTCCACCGCCGACGGCGTCGGGCAGGCCACGGCCGCGCGGGACAGCGGCGCGCCGCCTCCGCCGACAGGCGTGAACACGATGATGATCGAAGCCATGATCGACATCCGCTGGATGGCCGCCGAGAAGAAATCGTGCAGAAAGGGAACGGGCCGTTGGCCCGGTCCTATGAGGACAGCTTGGACGGCAGCAGGTTGCCGCGGGGGTGATGCGACCCTGCTTCCTCGAAATGCCCCCGGTAATCGTTGTAGTGGGAGCATTGGTCGACCACGCGGAAGTCCTTGTGCTCCGTCAGATTGACATGCGTCAGGACCAGGCCGCGCAGGCGCACGGAATTGTCCTGCAGCCGCCGCAATGCCGCCTGGACCGTCTCGCGCGGGGTCCGGTTCCAGTGAACGGCCATGACCGTGACGTCGGCGAGACCGCCCATCGTCAGGACATCGATGGACAGCATCACCGGGGGAGCCTCGATGAGGACGAGATCGAAGTTCTCTCGAGCCCGCTCTATGAAACTCTCGAAAGCCGGCGTCAGGAAGAGGTCGTGCGAGTCGCCGTTCTCGGCGCGATGCAGCACCACGACCCTGCCGGGGTCGTTCCGCATTGGGAATCCCGCCGGGTCGCCGAACACGACATCCTCGAGGCTGGGTTGGTCGGCCTCCGCGTAGCGGCGCGGCGTGCTGTCGATCACGAGAGTCCGGATGCCGCGCTGAGCCAGGAGACTCGCCATCGCCATGCAGAGAAGCGACTTGCCCTCGCCGGGTACCGAGGACGTCACCATGACGACCCGGGGCTCGGCCAGAGCGCGGGCTCCGGTGAGCGATGCGCTGACGAGGCGTATCGATTCGTCGAACATCCGGACCTCGGCGGTCGACGAGCTGCCGGTGAGTTCCGGTACCATCCCGAGGCAGCGGTGGGCGGTTTCGTGCGCGATCTCGGCATCGGACCGGAAGCCGGTGTCGCGCCGGTCCATCATCACGGCGTAGCCGATCCCAACGCCGCTCGCCCCGAGGACGCTGAGGCAGATCAGCATGAGCCGGTTCGGCCCCGACGGGACCGTCACAGGCTTGGCCGCCATGACGATCTGCGTGGTCGACGACTTCATTCCCGTGAGCGCCAGCGCCTGGGCATGGCCGTCGCTGAGCAACTTGAGGCGCTCGCGGATGGCCACCGCGTTGGTCTGCAGGCTCTGCAGCTTGGCGTCCTGCCCCATTCCCTCGACGAGGTTCGCCTTCAGCACGTCGACCCTGTCGGCGAGGTTCGCCTCGTCGGCGGTGGCCGCCTTGACGTCGCTCTCGAGATTGCCGATCGCGCGCTTGATCTCCTCGCGAAGCCGCGATTGCGCGGCCTCGATATTGGCCTTGGCCTGCAGGTAAGCCGGATGACGCGGTCCGGTCGCGGCGACGTTGGCGAATTCCCGCGTGGCCGATTCCGCGCTCTCCAGCATCCTCTGGATCAGGGGCGCGCCGGAAAGGTCCTGCGCCGATGGGGTGCCGCCGGCGGCGAAGACCTCCTGCGCCCGCGACAGGCGCGCCTCGGCGGCGATCCGGGTCTGGCGAGCGGCGGCGAGGTGGGCCACGGCATCGCGCACCTCCTGCTGCGGCAGGCTCATGCCCTGCGTGCCGCCCTCCACATAGCCGGTCTGCCGCCTGTAGCGATCGACGGCAGCCTCGGCGTTCTCGAGTTCCCTCCGGCTCTCGCCGATCTGCTCCTCGAGCCAGGTCCTCGTCCGCTCGGCCGCCGCCACCCCCATCTCCAGGCGGTTGCGCAGATACGCGTCGACCACGGCGTTGACGATCCGCGCTGAACGCTCCGGCGAGGTCGAGTTGTAGGACACGTTGATCAGGTAGGCCCGCGTGTCGTTGGTCACGGTGAGGTTCCGCGAGACTTCGCGGGTCACCGCCTCCACCGAGGCGGTGGAATCGGCGGCCTCCTTCGTCGATCCGGGTAGTACCGTGGAAAGGATGCGGGAGACGAAGCCCGGCCCCCGCGCGAAGGCCGGGTCGTCCTGGAGCTTGAGGTCCTCGACCGCATGTCTGACGGTGGCCAGCGAACGGATCACCCGCGCCTCGCTCTCGACGATGGCCCCGGCGTCGAGACTGGTCGCAGCCTGCTGGTTCGGCGACGTGGCCTGTGAGGCAGCGACGCGGCTGAGATCGACCTGGATCAGGGATTCGGCGCTGTACTTGTCGGGTAGCGACCAGCAGATGGCGGTCGCGAGCACCAGGGCGGCGGCGGCGAGCCCGACGATCACCCGGCGATGCCGAAGGATCGCGGTGAGGAACCCCAGGGTCTGGGCTTCGTAGGTCTGGCGGAGCACGACGCTGACCCCGCTCTTCGAGTGGTCCAGAACCCGGTTCATTCCGTCCTCGTTGATCGTGGCATGTGCGGCGCTCCGGTCGGAGGATCGGCCGTCTTCCGGGCATCCGGGCCATGACGGCGGAGCTTTCATCCACCATCCGGCCGATCCACCGTCTGGTCGATGTGATTGAGCGGGATTTCGACTTGGCTTGGGAAGTGAGATCACGGACTAATTCGTTCGCCCCGGCGCTCTAGACCGTTTTTCACCTTCCTTTCGGCGAAAAGTAACCCTCACTGTTTTGCAGAAACCGGTACAGGGCCGGCGGCATCGAGATCTCGTGCCGGCCGCAACTGTTACGGAAGGTGATAATTGCTCCCTGCAGGATCGAACTGGTGGATGACCGCTCGGCACAGCCCTCACCGGCAGCGATCCCCGTCGCGCACTTCGCTCACCGGACGGCGGGAGCCATGACGTGGCGCGCGCTCCGCCATGCGCTGCCCCTCGCCGGGCTGATCCTCTGGCAGGGGGGCGACCCGGCGCGGGGAGAGGGCGCGGAGGGCGGCTGCCCCGGCAAGGCCGTGCGCGTCGCCGCCGGCGAGTCGATTCAGCGGGCCGCGATCCGCGCCGGAGAGGGCGGGACCATCTGCATCGGCGCCGGCCTCTACCGGATGCAGGAGATCGCGCCCTTGCGGGGTCAGACGTTCCTCGGCGAGCCCGGCAGCGTCCTCGACGGTTCGCGCATCGTCCGGCAGTTCGAACGGGCGGGCCCGTACTGGTCCCTCACTGGATTGTACCCGCGCCATGTGGGCGCCGGCCGGTGTCGCGGCGGCGGCTCGCTCTGCCTCCTGTCGCTGGCCGTGTTCCTCGACGGACAGCCGCTCACCCGCGTCGCGTCGCGCAGCGATCTCGGTCCCGGACGTTACGTGGTGGAGGCGGCGGCCGGCCGCGCGATCCTCGCCGACAACCCGGAGGGACGCCGCGTCGAGGTCAGCGCGGCGCGCTTCGCCTTCCGCAGCCGGGCCGCCGATGTGCGGATCAAGGGGCTCGTCGTGGAGAAATACGACACGCCGACCCAGATGGGGGCGATCCGCGGCGGCGACGGCACCGGGTGGCGCGTGGAGGATTCGCAGATCCGCCTGAATGCCGGGCTCGGCGTCGATGTGGGCTCCGACGGGGCGATCACCGGCAGCACGATCGAGCGGAACGGCCAGCTCGGCGCGGCCGCGCAAGGCCAGCGGATCCTGATCGAGAACAACCGCATCGCTTGGAACAACACGGCCGGCTTCGACCCCGAATGGGAGGCCGGCGGCCTCAAGATCACCCAGAGCCAGGAGGTGGTCCTGCGCGGGAACCGCGTCCACGACAATGCGGGTCCGGGCCTCTGGTGCGACATCGATTGCCGCGACGTCCTGTTCGAGAAGAATACGGTGGAGAACAATTCCACCGCCGGGATCTTCTTCGAGATCTCCTACGACGCCGTGATCCGCGGGAATACGCTGCGCTTCAACGGCGCGGGCCATCCGGTCTGGTTCTGGGGGGCCGACATCCAGGTGGCGGCCTCGAGCGGCGTCGAAGTCTTCGACAACACCATCACCGTCCGGCCCGACGGCCGCGCGATCGTGCTCGTCGACCAGGGCCGCGAGAAGGACGGCGGCGGCTTCTACAGGACGACCGAAAACCGCGTCCACGACAACCGGATCCTGTTCACCGGCAGGGGCAGCGCCGGCGGCGTCACGGATACGAACGAGGCCGCCCCGAATGCCCGAATCATCGAGGAGGGCGGCAACAGTTTCGACAGGAACACCTACGCCGCGCCCGCCGACGTGAAGCCGGTCTTCATCTGGGGGCGGACGCCCATCGACTATGCCGGTTTTCGCGATGCCGGGCAGGAGAAGCTCGGCCGCCTCGTCACGCGGACGGCACCACCTTGAGAAGCCCCCTCGTCGGCCAGCGCGACGTGTCGCCCCTCGCGGATGCGGCGCGGGACTTGAAGAGCATCAGGTTGTGGCCCGACAAGATCATCTCCCGCCGCTCGCGCAGGAGGATGTCCTGCAGCGGAAAGCTGGTTCCGTCGCCCGGCAGCATCCAGTCGTGCGGTTCGACGATGATCGCATGCGGCTCGGAGACCCAGCCGATCTCGCCGGAGAACACGTCCTTCTCGAAGCCCTCGACATCGATCTTGACGATCAGCAACTCGCCATTGGGGATCAGGTCCTTGAGTTCCGCGATGACGGTGATGGGGATGCCGTGGTCGGAGCGCTCGGTCCGTCCCCTGTCGGCGTTGCCGTTGCCGTGTTCGAGGTTCACGCAGCCGCTCCGGCCGCCGAGGGCGGTGGGGACGACGCAGATATTGGCGCAGACCTCGGTGTTCTGCCGGCAGACGACGAGGTTGTCCTCGTCCGGCTCCACCGCCAGCACGACCGCCCTCGGATAGGCCCGCGCGAAATAGCGCGCCGCGATTCCCACATTGGCGCCTCCGTCGATGATGATCGGCGTGTGTCCCGCCGCGCAGATCCGCTCGTACTCGCTCCGGGTGGCCGCCCCCTGGCGGACCCGGTCGAGGTCGTAGATCATGCGGCCGAAGACGGATCTCAGCACCTCCATGTCCGACGTGTGCGGCCGGATGTAGAACGCACCGTGGACCGTCCGGACCAGACGGGCCTCGCGGGAGGATGCGCGGCGGTGCAGCCCGCGCAGGAGCACGGGCAGGCCGAGTTGCTTGACGTCGCTGTAGTGCCTGTAGGCGCGATCGACGAAATCCATCTTCGGTCTCCCTGCCGGGCAACGGGGTGTCGTCCATCGCGGAACGGGACGGCACCGACGGACGATGCGGCCCCCGGATCAGGCGCTCTTGCGCACGGGATAATGCATCAGGCCGTCGAGCCTGCGCCGGAGGATGGCGGCGAGCTTGTCGACGGCGGGCTCCTGGAACAGCGTCTCGTGCGTCGCCGCGATCTTGTGGATGTCGATCCCCCCCCGGACGAGACCGCCCCAGCCGAGATCCGGGCCGGCGAGGAGATAGGGGACATACGCGTCCGTCGAGCGGAACAGCAGCATGCTCCCGGCATAGGGCTCGGGCGTGTAGCGGCTCTGTGCGACGAGATAGGCGTTCATGATGAACTGCGCGCGGTACATGTCGGGGATCGGGACGTTCGGGTCGAAGCGCTCCCGCGCGAATTCCGCGGCGCGGCGGCGGCGCTCGATCAGGCGGGACGGCCATCCCAGCGTGTAGCCGAGGCTCCAGCGGCGGACCGCCCAGAGCCGCTCGACCGTGCTGTGATGCTGCGCGACGCTGGTGGTCGACAGAGTGTCGAAAAGGACCAGGAGCGCGATGGAATAGCCCGCGCGCGTCAGTTGCTGCGCGACCTCGTAGGCGATCACCCCGCCACCGGAATAACCCGCGATCCGGTAGGGACCGTGCGCATCGACCTCGCGGATGGCTGCGATATAGGAGGCCGCCATCTCCTCGATGGATTCGAGGGGCGCGAGCCGCCCGTCGGCGCCGCGCGCCTGCAATCCGTAGAAGGGCTGGTCCCGGCCGAGGCGCCGGCTCAGCTTCTCGAAGTTGAGGACGTTGCCCTGGCCGCCATGGATGCAGAAGATCGGGGCACGGGTGGGCACGCCCCGGCAGATCTCCACCAAAGGCGACCAGGCGACGGACGGCATGACCAGCACCTTGTCCGGCTCGCCTCCCCCGGCGGTGCCCTCGTCCGTGGGTTCCAGCGCGACCATTCCGCCGACCAGAGTCGCTAATTGGCGCAGGGTCGATGCACGAAACAAGGTGGCGATCGGCAGATCCACGTCGTGATTCTTGCGGATCCGGGCAAACAACCGCACTGCCAGCAAGGAAAAACCGCCAAGCTCGAAAAAGTCGTCCTGGGGACGCACGACGGCGATGCCGAGCAGGTCCGCCCAGTATCCGGCGATCTGACGCTCGAGAGCGTTCGCGTAGTCGAGATCGCCGCCGACCGGCTTGGCCGAACGCTGCGCCGACATCGTTTTCGGGCGAATGGCTGCAAGGGTTTCCCGGCGCAGGTCGGACAGGGCGATCGACGAGGCCACGATCCCGGCGCCCCGGCAGTCGAGCACCCGGCGGAGCAGTTCGGGAGCGTCGGCCGCCATGATGCCGGCATTGAGCCGCGCCTCCAGGCTCGGCGGACGGGCATCTGCCTGCGAGGACTTCACCGATCGGGACACGCTCTGCAGGGTGAAGTCCTCGAACACGGCGAGCGGTACCCCGTTCACGTCGCCGATCACCACGTCGAACCGAGCGGAGGCACCGTGCTGAAGCGCCGTCAGTCGTACGTGACTGCGGATTCGGCGAGGCCAGCGCCCCGGGGGAAGCCGCATGCGCTCGATCGACGTAGGGACGTAGACCATGTCGTCGGCCGGGGGCGCGAGGAGATGCAGCCCGAAGGTGGTCGCGAGATCCGTGAGCGCAGGGTGCGCCGTGATGCCGTCGAGGTCGGCAGCGAACTCGGCGGGCAGTTCCAGTTCGGCCACGGCCTCCCAATCACCGCGCTCGATCCAGCGTATCGTGTGCCAGCGCGGCCCGAACGTCACGGTCTCACCCTGCGGAAAACCAAGGCCCGGAAGCGCGTGCGCCCCTTCCCGACGCGCCGCCCGGCGGGCCACCCTCCGGACAGCCCAGGGCAGGGCCGATCCCGGCCACAGGGTGGCGCGCGCATGCTCGACCCATTCTTCGCCCAGGAGGGGGCGGCTCTCGACAGACATTCTGTACCCGCCGCTAGCAAGGACCGTGAGCGTCGTCCGTACGAGACGCTTCACCCCAGGTTCGAACACGAGGGGAAGATCGACGGTGAGCCCGCGCAGGTCGACACCCGTCGATGCGAACCCCGCCGTGGCGGCGGCCAAAGCGATCTCGGCATAGGCCGCGCCGGGCAGGATCGGACGTCCGTCGAGGACGTGCTCCGCCAGGACCCACATGTGCGCAGGATCGTAGAGCGCCTGAAAGGTGATGGTGGTCTCGGTGCGACCCGTCTCGGCCCCGAGGAGCGGGTGCCCTTCCGGGGTACCGGACAGGGACGCCCCCCCGTGGATCCGGGCCGCCATGCCGATGTCGCCCCAGATTCCCCATGCCACCGACAGGCCATCGCTACGGCGGGCGGCCAGGGCGTCCAGGGCGGTGTTGGCGGCGGCGTAATCGATCTGTCCGGGAGGCCCGATCTGGGCGCTGGTGGACGAGAACACCGCGAACAGATCGAGGCTTCCCTGCGGTAGCAGTGCATCGAGGACCAAACCGCCGGCCAGTTTCGGCGCCATGACCCGACGACTGGATTCCAGGGTCTTTTCCAAGATTGGGCCGTCGTCGATGGAGCCCGCAGCATGGAAGACCCCGTGGATCGCGCCAAAACGCTTCCGCGCGGCGGTGATCACCCGCTCCATGGCAGCGTGGTCGGTCACATCGGCGCTCAGCGACAGGATCTCGGCTCCCTCCGCCTCCAGAGTGTGGATCGCTGCCGCATGCGCGGAGGCATTGCGCCCCACCAACACGAGGCGCGCCTTCACGTCGCTCACCAGCCACGCAGCGAGGGTGAGGCCGAGTCCGCCGAACCCGCCGGTGATGAGATAGACGCCGCTCTGGCGCAGGCGGTGCGGTAGCCCGGCAGGATGCTCGATCCGCGCCGGGACCATCCGCTGAACCAGGCGTATGCCGGCGCGATGAGCCACCAAATCGACGCCGTGCTCCGCATCGCATTCCGCGAGGATACGGGCGGCCTCCGCCACCGGATCCGCGTCGCGGATGGGGCCATCCTCGCCGCCGAGATCGATGACCTGCGTCGCCAGGCCCGGCATCTCGCGGGGCAGGACACGGCACAAGCCGAGGAGGGTCGCGCGCTCCGGGTGGCGGGCCGCATGGTTCGGGGGCGACTGGCTCTCCCGCGTCACGATGGTCAGGCGCTTGGGCGAAGCGACGTCGCAATATTGCATCGCCTGGCAGAGGGAGAGAAGGCTGTCGAAACCCAGCACCTGTTCGGCCGAGGGGCGATCCAGGGACGGGTCGGGCATGCTCATCGACCAGAGGTGGAGGATGTGATCCGGCACCATTCCTTCGCGGTCGAGGGCCGTGATCAGGTCCCGGTATTGGGTCGGCTGGTCGGGCCGTAACTGGAACAGGCGGTTGCGGACGGTGAAGGTTTCGCCGGAGCGCACGACCGCCACGCTGGCGCCCCGGTTTTCGAGAGCCGTGAGGATCGCGGTGCTCAGGCGCGACGCGTCGGCGAAGACCAGCCATGTCCGGTCCGGCGTGGCCCGGTTCGGCGCGACCGACGCAGGCAACCATTGCGGCACCGAAAACCAGTTTTCCATCGCGTCGAGGCGCTGCAGCACGGGCGCCTCGGCCTCGGCGACGACCGGTATCGCACCCGACCGCGTCGGCTCGATCCAATGCCTGTGCTTCTCGAAGGCGTAGGTCGGCGCGGACACACGGCGCGCATCGCCGCCTCTGATCGCCGCCCAATCGACGGCATGGCCGCAGGCCCAGAGCTTGCCGATTGCGGTCAGCGCGACGCAGACGTCCGATTCCGTGTCCCCCGGCTGGCCCATGGTCGGAGCGATGGCCAGAGGCGCGAAGGCCCCGCCCTCCGCAAGACGCGCGAGGGCACCGAGGCTGTGGCCCGGCCCGATCTCGAGGAGCACCCGGTCCGGCTCGGCCAGGATCGCCGAAACGCCGGCCGCGAAGCGGACCGTCTGCCTGAGATGCGACACCCAATAGTCCGGCCGCGTGAGTTCACCCGGACCGACGAAGGCGCCGCTTAGGTTCGAGACGAAGGGGAGCGTCGGCTCGTGGAGGACGATCGCGTCCAGACGCGCGCGGAACCGGTCGAGGAAGGGGTCGAGCATGCGCGAATGGGCAGCGACGTCGATGCGTAGGCGGCGGAACTCGATCTCGTCCTCCGCCAGCCGCCGTTCGAGGGCGGCGATCTCGTGGACGGACCCGGTCGCTACGGTCAGCGTCGCGGCGTTCTCCGCCGCGATGTCGAGAGCGTCGCCGATCCGGTCGCGCAGCTCGGCCGAGGGTAGCGACACCGCCAGCATGGCGCCCGCGGGCGCGGCTTCGAAGATCTGCCCGCGCAGGACGACGACGGACAAGGCATCGGCGAGGGACATCACGCCGGCGATGCAGGCGGCGGCATACTCGCCCATGCTGTGCCCGATCACGGCGGCGGGGCGGATGTTCCAGGCGAGCATCATGCGCGCCGTGGCGTATTCGACGATGAACAGGGCCGGGATGGTGTAGCGCGGCCGCGCGAGGAGGGCGGCGGCGGCGGCATCGCCCGGTGCGCTGTCGAGGAGCAGCGCCCGCAGGCCGTCCGGGGCATCGGGCGGCAGCAGCGCCAGACAGGCCTCCAGCGCCTCCCGAAAGGCCGGGACCTCCCGGTAGAGATCGCGGCCCATGCCGGGATACTGCGCCCCGCCGCCGGGGAACATGAAGACCGCGCCGACGGTCCCGGCGCCGACGCTCCCCGTGCCCATGCGGCGATGCGTGTGGCTGGCCAGGATATCGCACGCCCCCGCGTGATCGCGGGCGATGACGGCGCAGCGATGCGGGAAGGCGCGGCGGCCGGTCTGGGTGGTGAAGGCCGCGTTCGCCAGGGTGAGATCCGGCGAGGGATCGGCCAGCGCCTCCCGCCATTTGCGTTTCGCCCCGTCGAGGGCCTCGGCGGTCCGTGCCGAGAGGGCGAGGATCTGCCAGTCCCAGGCGGGATTCGCTGAGGAAACGGACGGAGCCTCTTCGAGGATGACATGGGCGTTGGTGCCGCCGACCCCGAGGGAGTTCACCGCGGCGCGCCGGGGCGTGCCGGTGCGGGGCCAGGGCCTGGCCGACGTGACCACGGAGAACGGGCTCGCGGAAAAATCAAACCGGCCATTGGGCCGCGCGCAGTTCAGGCTCGCGGGCAGTTCCTCGTGATGCATCGCCAGGGCGACCTTGATCAGACCCGCCACCCCGGCCGCCGTGTCGAGATGCCCGATATTGGTCTTCAGCGAGCCGATGCCGCAGAACTGGCGCCGGCCGGGAACGGAATAGGCCTCGCTCAGGGCCGCGAGTTCGATGGGGTCTCCCACCGGCGTGCCGGTGCCGTGGGCTTCGATGTAGCTGACGCTGCCGGGGTCGATCCCCCCTACCGCGAGGGCCTCGGCCGCCGCGCGTGCCTGCCCCTCGACGCTGGGCGCGAGGTAGCCGGCCTTGGTCGAGCCGTCGTTGTTGACGGCGGAACCGCAGATGACCGCATAGATGTGGTCGCCGGCGGCGATGGCGTCTTCCAGCCGGCGCAGGGCCACGATACCGGCCCCGCTGCCGAACAGGGTGCCGTTGGCCTCGTCGTCGAAGGCGCGGCAATGCCCGTCCGGCGAGAGAATCTCGCCCTCAGCAGCCCGGTAGCCCTGTCGGTGCGGCACCTCGATGGTCACCCCGCCTGCCAAAGCCATGTCGCACTCGCCCGACAGCAGGCTCTGGATCGCGAAATGGACCGCCACCAAGGATGTGGAGCAGGCGGTCTGCACCGAGATGCTCGGCCCCTGCAGGTTGAGGAGGTAGGAGGCTCGGGTCGCGAGGAAGTCCTTGTCGTTGCCCGTATGACGCAGGAGGAAGAGCCCCACCTGTTCGAGGAGCTCGGCATTGGTGAGCAGGTTGTTGGCGAAATAGGCCTGCATGCCGCAGCCCGCGAACACGCCGATGGCTCCCTCGAACGTCTCGGGACAATGGCCTGCATCCTCCAGCGCCTCCCAGGTACATTCGAGGAAATGGCGGTGCTGGGGGTCGAGAATGGCCGCTTCCCGAGGGCTCAGGCCGAAAAATCCCGCATCGAACGCTTCCATGTCGGGCAGAACCATTCCGGCCTTCACGTAGCGCGGGTCGCGCAGATGCGTGGCCGAGACACCGGAGGCCAGCAGCTCCTCGTCACTGAACCAATGCGTCGCTTCGCGCCCCGCCCTCAGCAGACGCCAGAGGTCGCCCGTCGTGGCTGCGTCCGGAAACCGCCCCGCCATGCCGACGATGGCGATCCTGCCGGTTGCATCACCTGCCGTTTCAGGGGTCGGCGAAATCATGACCTACCTCACGTTTCTCTACTGGCCGATGGCTACGCGACGGGCGCCGGCATCTCCTGGCGCCGTCTCAGCGCCTGCCGCGCCTTGGCCCGATCGTGTCCCCGGTCGGTTGCCGAGGGGCCGGTGGCGAATCCTCCGAGATGCAGCGAGAGGGTGCGGATCGTGGGGAAGCGGAACAGGTCGGTGATCGCGATTTCCCGGCGGAGCTCCTCGCCGAGACGGCGCTGGACCTGCACCACGAGGAGGGAGTGACCGCCGAGGTCGAAGAAGTTCTCGGTTGTGGCGACGACCGGCCGGCCGAGCGCTTCGCCCCAGATGCCGGCGATCAGCGCCTCCACCGAACTCATCGGCACTTCGGGCGGAGCAGCGCCCTCCGGTGCCTGATGCGGCGCGGGCAGCGCGCCTCGGTCGACCTTGCCGTTCAGGGTCATCGGGAGGGCGGGCAGAACGACGATCACGGCCGGGACCATGAAGCCTGGCAGCGTCGAGGCGACTGCCTCGCGCAGGGCCTCGGGCCGCAGGGTCGCGCCGTCCCTGGCGGTGACGTAGCCCACCAGGCGCTGGTCGCCGTCGCTATCCTCGCGCGCCACCACGACGGCGGCGGCGATGCCGGGCTGGCGCGCCAATGCGGTCTCGATCTCGCCGAGCTCGATCCGGTGCCCCCGGACCTTGACCTGGTGATCGAGCCGCCCGAGGAAAACGAGCCCTCCCGAGGCGTCCCGGCGGACGAGGTCGCCCGTCCGGTAGAGCCGCCCCGGACCGAAGGGGTTGGGAATGAACCGCTCGGCCGTCAGATCCTCGCGGCCGAGATAGCCACGGGCGAGGCCCTCCCCGCCGATATGGAGCTCGCCCGCCACATGGGCCGGGCACGGGCGCCGGTGCGCGTCGAGCACGTGCAGCACCGTGTTGGCGATGGGTTCGCCGAGGGTCACGCCGCGTTCCACGCCGTCGATCTCGACCACGGCCGACCAGATCGTCGTCTCCGTCGGCCCGTACATGCCGAGGAATCTGCCGGGCAGGAGGTCGCGCAGCCTTCCGGCGAGGTCCACGCTCAGGGCCTCGCCGCCCACCATCATGGTGCCGAGTTGCGCGAGGGCGCGCCGGCCCGCCGCATCGGCCACCAGCATCCGAGCCATGGAGGGGGTGCATTGAAAGTGGGTGACCCGGTGCCGGACGATCTCCTCCGGCACCGAGGCGGGCATTGTCGCGGTGAGGGTTCCGGCCAGAACCATCAGGCGTTTCAGATGCTCGAGATGGTCGAGGGCGAGATCGGTCGGCACCCCGAAATCGACGAGGCAGGCGATCTCGTCGGTCCCGATGCGCCGCACCGCCTCGACCATGCCGAGGCAGGATTCCGGGGTGCCGAACAGGCCGCCGGTGCTGTGATAGCGCTCGAAGGCGTGGTCCAGCAGCGCGTCGCGATCGGCGGGTGACAAATCCTCGGCGTCGAGGATCTCGGCCGGCGTGCGACCGTCGGAGGCCGCGCGCTGGACGAAGGTCGGGAAGGTCCAGGCGGCCTGCCTGACCAGATCCATCGCGCTGCCGAGGTAGCGCTTCATGGGCTCGCGGACGGTCTCGCGGACCGCGTCCTCGTCCTCGCCCACGAAGGTATGGAGCATGAGGGTCACATGACCCTCACCGGCATGCCCGGCCTCCCGCCAGGCCATGCGGTATTGCCGGATCTTGTCCGCCAGTTCCTCGAGGGTCTGGCCGAGGAGATGGGTGAGGACGCCGCATCCCAGCCGCCCGGCCTGGACGAAGGTGTCGGGATTGCCGGCCGCCGTGAGCCACATCGGCAGTTCGGGCTGGATCGGCCGGGGCATCGTGCCGATCTCCACGACCTTGCTCAGCGGGTTGGGGAACGGCAGGCGCTCGCCGCGCCAGAGGCGGCGGATGTCATCGATCTGCCCCGCCATCTTGTCCTTGCGCTCGGCGAAGCGCTCGGGCGCCAGGACGAAGTCGTTCGGCTGCCATCCCGACGCGAAGGCGATCCCGGCCCGGCCCTTCGACAGGTTGTCGATCATCGCCCAGTCTTCGGCGACGCGCAGGGGATGGTGCAGCGGCAGGACGCAGCTGCCCGCGCGGATCTTGACGCGCTCGGTGCAGGCGGCGAGGGCGGCGGCGCTGAGGGCGGCGTTGGGGTAGAGGCCGCCGAAGGCGTGGAAGTGCCGCTCCGGCGTCCACACCGCCTCGAAACCGTTGCGATCGGCGAAACGTGCGCCTTCGAGCAGCAGACGGTACTTGTCCTGCGGGTCCGCCGCGTCGTCGTTCGAGAAGTAGAACAGGCTGAAGCCGGGGCCGGAACTCGGCTCGGAGCGCTGGCCGTGCAGCACCACCGTAAAGCCGCGCGCCAGGGTCCAGAGGATTTCGAGTACCGAGATGTCGAAGGACAGGCTCGTCGCCGCGAGCCAGGTGCCGGGGGGATCGTGCGGGATGCGGGCATCCATGCCGGCGCAGAAATTCATCAGGTTGAGATGGGTGATCGCGACGCCCTTGGGCCGGCCGGTCGAACCCGAGGTGTAGATGACGTAGGCGAGATCCTGCCCGCCGGCGCGACCGGGGGGCGGCGCGGCCTCGCCGCTGGCCTCCGCGGTGTAGAGCACCTGCGCCGGAGCGAAGGCGAGGCGATCCTGGATGGGGCGGCTCGTCAGCAGGACCTCGGCGCCCGAATCTTCGAGCATGTAGGCGAGGCGCTCGCGCGGATAATCGGCATCGAGGGGCAGGTAGGCCGCACCGGCCTTCAAGGTCGCGAGGACGGCGACGACGAGATCGGGTACCCGCTCGTGGCAGATGCCGACGATGGTCCCCGGCCCGATTCCGGCCGCGACGAGGCGGCCGGCGAGTTCCCCGGCAGCGCGGTCGAGCTCGGCATAGGTGAGGCGGGCCTTCCCGGCGACGACGGCGTCCCGCTCGGGCAGCTCGGCCGCCCTGGCGGCGATCTCGTCCTGGATCGTGCGATTGTGCGGGAAAGGCAGGGTGGTGGCATTGAGCGCCGCCACGATGGCCGCCTCTTCCTCCGGCACGAGGGGGAGCGCGCCGAGGCGAATCTCTGGATCGGCCAGGAAGGCCTGGAGGAAGGCCGCGAACTGCCTCGCCATGGCTTGCGCCACCTCGGCCTCGAAGGTCCGGCCGCAGGCGAGGAGCTCAGCCCGGCTTTCGCCCTCGCTCAGAACCAGCAACAATTCGGAGCCGGAACGCGTCAGGAGACCCGGTTTCGCACCGCCATGGACCAGGCCTATCTTGCGCCATGCGACGGCCCTTTCGCGCATTTCGGGAGAGGCGGCGCGTTGCGGTAGATCGGCGGCCAGAATACCCCTGGCGGTGAGGTCGGCGCGCTCGGCTGCGAACACCGCCCGGAGCTCCGCAACCGAGCCGTCCCGGTCGACGGCCAGGGTCAGGGGACGGTCCGGCAGGAACCACGGCTCAAGCCCGGTCCCCGTTTCGTCCTGGGCCTTGGCGGCCTCGCTCAGCGCCAGCGTGACCCGGGGCGTGTCGCAGACGAGGCCGATCCAGGCGAGGAAGGCCGCCGCCGCATCGTCCAGGCTCGCCGCGCCGGGAACCGAGATGGCGATGGAATGCGGCGCGACCTCGGAGCTGCCGTCCCCGCGACGGGGATAGGGCAAGGTCGGCGCGGCGACGGCCTCCAAGCGCTCGATCCAGAACGCCTCGTGGGCGGCGGCGAGGCGTTGGGCGGACGCGAGCGCCTCGGCGCACGGCCCTTCGATCTCGGGCAGGACCGTGCCGGGGCTGAACAGAGTGCCGGCCGGCTCGCCGCGCAGAGTGGTGAGGCCGGAAAGGACGATCTCGCGATCCGCCGTCGCGACGGAGATGAGATCGGGGCCCACCCGAATGATCGTACCGGGCCGGAGGTGAGCGGAGGCGGGACCGATCTCCGCGCCCCGGACCAGGACCAGATCCTGCCCGGTGAAGATCTTCGGGCGCGCCAGCGGATTGTGCACCGGGCCGAAATCCAGGGCGCGGACGAGGGCGGAGATCCGGGCGGCGGGCTGGCGGAAATCCAGGGTCGCGGCGCGATCCGGGCGCTTCAGCCGGCCATGGTAGAGGCGCTCACCCCGCTGCGGCCTCGCTTCCACGCGGCCCGAGACGAGCCCGTCGAGGAGGGCGGCGAAACTGGAGGCGCCGGCCTCGTAGCAGCGGCCGTTGAGGCTGAAGACGGTGTCACCGGGCAGGATGTCGAAATGCTCCTGCGCCAGGATGGCGCCGGTATCGATGGTCTCGTCGATCTGATGCCAGGTGACGCCATGCGAGGTCTCCCCGGCGAGGATCGCCCAGGTCGTGGCATGGAGGCCGGCATGCCTCGGCAGGGGGCCATCGTGAAAGTTGATCGCCCGGCGCCGGACCCGGGCGAGCACGGCCGATGGGATCACGTCGAGATTGCCGACGCTGAACAGGAAATCCACCGGAGGATCGCGATGGCCGGCGGCCAGGAACGCATCCTTGTCGATGATCGCGATATCGGCGCGGCGCGCCCATTCGGCGGCGCGCCGGTCCCGCGTGATCACGGCAGAGATCGCATGCCCGGCGGCCAGGAAGAGCTCCGCGCATCGGATCAGCAAGGTTCCGTCGCCGATGAAGTAGGCGGTGGACCGCCCATCGTCGTCGGCCTGACGGATATCCGTTTCGTCCTGGGAACGGTTCTCGATGAATTCCATCTCGACAGGCTCCGGCATCGCTGCGCGTCACAGAGATCGATGTTTGGCGATGACGCATCCAAGGCTTCGTATTCACCGCGCAAAGACGGCGATGCATCGCGCCGTCATTCGAAAAAAATCACGAATACATCGACGCAACCAAACTATAAATGCATCATCGCGGAATATAACTGGCACAAATTTGACGTTAAATCACTTGGATAACGATTTTTCACTCAGCGCGACTTAGAGAATGACTTTAATCCAAGCTCGGCAAGGAGAATGCGGCGCGAATGCGCCCAGGAGAAGCGCTACTTGGGATTACTTAGCTTTTTCTCCGCGGATACTCCCTCGCCACGGGCGGGTTTCTGCTGCGGCGCGGCCCGGACCGGTGACGGACGCAAGAGGGCGGAGACCGGCACACGCTGTGGCGCGCCGTCCGGTCCCGGACCGGCCTCACCGCCGTCGAGGCCCGCTTTCGCCACGGGCTGAGCGGCGGAGGAGGCCGGCATCGACACCGCGTCGCTCGCCTGAGTCCGCCCACGGTTCGGGCGCGGCGGCGCGCGGCGAACGGCGGAGGCCGTTGGTTGTGGCTGGGCCTTCACAGGCCCGAGGCCACGGGAATGGGCGACGGCGTCGAGGGAAGCGAAGGTGGCGCTGCCATGCGTCAACCATCCCGGGCGCGGATCGGTCACGGGCGGGACCGCCAGCGGCGCGGCCTCCGCTGACCTGTCCATGGCGACCGGCAGCGCAGCGGACCGGACATCGCTTTTCGCGTCGTCATCGATCGAGGCCAGTTCCGTCCGCGCCGGCGCATCGCCGTCGCGGGCGCCCCCGGCATTCGCCAGAACCGCTTCGGCCGCCCGGCGCGCCTCATCCGCCGCCGCCTGCGCGCGCATCGCCGCATCGGTGCGCGCCAGGAGATCCGCGGCTTCGGACCGGAGGGTCGAGGCTTCCCGACGGCTCGCCTCGAACTGCTCCTCGAGGCGACGGAGCGCCTGTTCGCGGTCGTCCGCGCGGGCGGCCTGTGCCTGCCGCTCGGATTGCGCCCGCTTGAGATCGGCTTCGACGGTCTCCAATGCCCGGCTTCCCTCATCGAGCTGCCGGCTCAGGAGGGAGCGCGAGATCTCGGCCGCGTCCTTCTCGGAGCGGAGCTCCAGGGCGAGCGTCGCGATCCGGTCTTCGGCCTGCTGCAACGCGACGCGATGTCCGTCCTCGCTCTGGCGCGCCTCGCGCGCACCGACCGACCGGGTCGTCTCGACGACGAGACCGAAGACCAGCGCGGAAAGGATCGATGTCGTCGCCAGCAGCCAGGTGAGACTGCCGGGAATACGGGGGCCCGGCCGGTGCGGGCCAATGAGCTCGGCATGGTCGAGCCTGAACGACTCGGCCCAGCTTCCTGCCCCGCCGGACCCTGATTCTACGCCGGCCGACGAGGATGCCGAACCAGCCTGCGCCGAATCGGCCAAGCACCGCCCACCGGCACCCAGCGCGCCTTGAGAGCCGGCAAAGCTGTTTTGCTTGTCTAACCACCTGCCCAGCATAGCGAATCCTACATCACCGCAACTGAATGCCGGTGATTGTACCTCGCGCTGCCAGACAACGGAGATCGAAAGAGACCTACTCCGAACGGTCGATCTGGGACGAGGAGCGAGTCTGAACGAACACGAGGGAATCTATACAATCGATGACTTCGAGATATGCCAGGAATCCGCGGGCACACTCCCCAATGTTCGCCTGTAGAACCATCCGCAATTAACATCCGTATAGAGCTTTCGGATGGCAGATCACAGTCGGGCGCGGCTATCGATCAAATGGGATGACCAAAAAAGGATTATTTAATCGTTTTTTCATTGACGGTCAGATTGTTCCGATCCATACCAGATTCTCACTTTAATGTATCGATTTGTACATTACTTGTAAGTGGAGCGGTCGACTTTATCAGTACGAATTGGTGGGGGGCTGACGATGATTCACGTTTCCGGAACTACCTTTCCACGACCCAATTTTGCATCTACGGCGCGACCCGCAACCGTGATCAGCGGTGGAACTGCGCTCTACAGAGAAGGGTTACGATACATATTGCTGAAGAGCGGGTTCGACGTGATTTCCATGGTCGGAAATCTCGATCAGGCCCAGGATTTACCCGAATCTTCCGACTCGAACCTTATTGTCATCATGAGTATTCCCTCGACGGCGAACGCCCCGACCGAGGAAATCTTGAACGCTCGTCTTCGTTTTCCCAACAGTTTCATCATCTGCATTTGCGCGACCTGCGAGGCCGAGCATGTAGCGCCCATGCTGGAATGCGGTGCGGCGGCTATTCTTTTGTACAGTGCGTGTTCTGATACTTTGGTGCAGGCCCTGGAACTGATCCTGCTCGACCACTGCGTGGTGCCCCATCTGTGCATTGGGGCCGAGGCCGACCCCCTTCCCGGTGAGGAGGAAAGCGGGGAACCTGAGGCCGACGAGCCGTTCCCCTCTCAGGATCAGACACTTCATCTGTCAGACCGGGAACTCAGTATCATCGCCTGCTTGATCAAGGGCGATTCAAACCGCGCCATCGCCGAGCGCCTGTCCATCGCCGAAGGACGGGTGAAGGGTAATGTGAAGGCGATCCTCCGAAAGATTAACGTACGGAACAGGACACAAGCGGCTCTTTGGGGTATCAAATATTGTAACTCGGGCGACCGAGCGAGCTTCGCCAAGCATCATCCCGGCGCGGCATCGCTCAACGATACGCTCGAAGGGATGGCGGCCGTATAGAGGCGCCGCCATCTGGGCGGATCCATCCCGTTCGACGGGGTGGATCTCGCAAGACATGACCCGCGCCGAGCAGAGGCGCGGATTCGGCTGAGACTAATCCCATCTCTCGTCTCAGAGAGATCGTCCTTCATCTTTCGTCCTACATCTCTCTTCGGACCCGTGCCGTCTTACGCGGTCCCCTGGCCAATCATACTTGGCCCGATGCCTTCTTGGCCCGATGCCTTTCGACGCCTTCGGCGTCCGGCCTCACGCTCCTCCCGCTCGACACCACCGCCACGCTCGCACGCCTGGGAAACCCCGCCTCCCGCGAGGTCGGCTCCCCGTGAACGGCCATGCGCTCGCCGAAATCGTCGAAGGACGGCCCGTGCGCTGACGCGCGTCGATACCGAGCGCGAGCGCTCCTTGTTCAGTCGATCGTCGCCGACGAGACGCGCCACATAGGAAACACCCCCGGCTAATCCATTCGCGCCGCGGCATCTTGATTTCGTATTACTGAACTGCACCCCGAACCATCGCTGCTAGTCCCATTGTTCTTTTGCCTTACGAAATTCATCACATTAAATTGAACATCAAGACTGAAGCATTGTTCTCAAGACTGCGATGGATGACAATCATGAACGCGAAAGTTGCTGTCACGGGAGCCGGCGGTTACATTGGCTCCGTCATGGTCGGAGAATTACTTCGGAACGGGTACAAGGTCAGAGCCATAGATGCCTTTTATTTCGGAGACCTTGCTCTCTCGAAATATGATGGCCACCCCAAGCTTGAGATCGTCAAGCAGGACATCAGGCTCATCGACCATCATGCCTATGACGATTGCGATTATGCCATCGATCTGGCCGCTTTATCGAACGATCCGTCCGGCGACCTCGACCCGGAGCTGACACGGTCGATCAACGAGAAGGGCCGGATACGGGCCGCCATGGCCGCCAAGCGCGCCGGCGTCCGCCGCTACCTCTTCGCCAGTTCCTGCGCGGTCTACGGTGCCGGCCAGGACATGTTCCTCACCGAGGACGCGGTTCTACGGCCCCTCACCATCTACGCGCAGACCTGCGCCAGGGCCGAAGAGGCGGTGCTCGCCCTGAATACCGGCCATTTCGCCGCCACGGCGCTCAGGAACGCCACCGTGTTCGGCCTGTCGCCGCGCATGCGGTTCGACCTCGTCGTCAACCAGATGACCTTCGACGCCCTGGATCGCGGCCGCATCACGGTGGGGGGCGACGGATCGCAATGGCGTCCGGTTGTCCATGTGCGGGATGTGGCCGCCGCCTTCCTCAGCGCCCTGCGCGCCCCGTCCGGCGTCGTCGCCGGTGCGGCCTTCAACATCGGCTGGGACAACCGCCAGATCGTCGACATCGCGCTCGCGGTGAAGAACACCGTCACCAAGGCGAGCGAGATCGAGTTCATGCCCTGCGGGCTCGACCGGCGCGATTACCATGTGAGCTTCGCCAAGGCGCGGGAAAGTTTTGGCTTCGGGGCGAGACACCGGATCGAGGATGCCGTCATCGAGATCCAGAACGCCATCGACGCCAAGATCCTGCGAAACACCGCCGTCTGCAACACGGTCAAGTGGTACAAGATGCTGCTCGCCGACCCGCTCCAGCGGCTGAGCCTGCCGATCCCGGCCGAAGAGGCCATCGCCGCGACCCCGGGCGTGTTTCCCCGCCCGGCCTTCGAGGCCGGCGCCGAGGCGGCGCGCGCCTGAGACGAAACGGGTCCGCGTCCGCCCGGACCCGCATCTCCGACCGGCCGGCCCGAGAGGACATCCATGCGAGCCTATGACGTGCCTCCCTCGTCCACGGTCCGACGGCCGGATGGTGGCTCCCCCTTGTCCGTCCGACACGTCATCATCGAGAACAAGGAGGGATATCCCTCCTTCGCCAACGGTATTCACCAGAATACGCGCTCCCTCGTCACGGAGCAGACCGTGTCGGGCGAGGCGTCCCGCATCCTGTTCCTGTCGCGCGATCCCAACGGGATGACGGTGCCGGCGGGCATCCGGATGGATCATGTCCCGCTGGACGGGCTCAGGATCCTCGGCCGCACGGTCAGCCTGTCGCGCCGCTCCCGCGAGGCTTTCCTCGACGGGGCCGACACGCGGACGATCTTTCACTTCCACGGCGCGCGCCAACCGCTTCTGGTCTCCCTGACGCGGATGCTGCGCCGGCGCGGCATCCCCTACGTCATCAGCCTCCATGCCTGCTTCTCGCATTTCTACGACCGGGCCGGCCGGCTGGTGAAGCCGTCGACGGCCCTCTACGTCCGGCTGCTGGAGCGGCGGGTTCTGGAGGGCGCGCGCTTCGTCCACGTCATCACGGCCCTCGAACAGGCCGAACTCCGCCGCCTGGCGCCCAAGGCCCGGTCGGTCCTCGTGCCCCACGGGGTCTATTCGAGCGCGCTCGGCGGGCGTCCGGGATTCGTCGACAGGTCCGGCCCTGCCGGCGGGTCATCTGGCCCTGCCGGCGGCTCGCCGGTCTTCGGTTTCTGCGGCCGGCTGGCGGTGTTCCACAAGGGGCTCGACCTGCTGATCGAAGGGTTCGCCCTCTACCGGCGGCAGGGCGGCACCGGCCGCCTCGTCGTCATGGGCCCCGGCGACGAGCGAGACGAGCTGATGGCGACGACCCGCCGCCTCGGCATCGAATCCGCCGTGACCTTCGAGGGGCCGCGCTACGGGGCCGAGCGGGACGACATCGTCCGGTCTTGGGACTTCTTCGCCTTTCCCTCGCGCCTCGACCGCTGGCCGACGGCGGCCCTCGAAGCCCAGATCCTCGGCGTGCCGCTCCTCATCACCGCCGAGGCGGGGATGACCGAGGCGATGACGCGGCACGGCGCCGGCCTCCTCATCGAGGATCTGACGGCCGAGGCCGTGGCCCAGTCGCTCGCCCGGGCCGCTTCCCTCGATTCCGCGGAATGGCGGGCGATGTCGCGCGGCGCCCACCGGATGGGATGCTCGGCCGACTGGACCGTGGTCGCGGCGCGCCTGCACGCCCTCTACCGAACCACACCGGCATCGCCGGCTCTCAGCGAAGACATGGAGGCAACCGATGGCAGTCCCGTTCTATAGGCATGCGCTCTCGCCCGATTACGCCGTGCGGGTGGCCTCGGTCCTCGGCAGTGCGTTCCTGACGACCGGCCCCGAGGGCGCGCGCGTGGAGGACCTGCTGCGGGATTTCTTCGCGGTGCCGCATGCCAAGCTCACCTCGAGCTGGACGCAAGGGGCGGTGGCGACCCTCCTCGCCATGGGGATCGGCCCCGGCGACGAGGTCATCGTACCGGCCATGACCTTCGCGGCGACGGCCAACGTGGTGCGCCTCGTCGGCGCGACGCCGGTCTTCGTCGACAGCGACCCGAACACGCTCCTCATCGACCTGGGTCTCGCGGCGGCGGCCGTGACGGAGCGGACGCGGGCGATCATCCCCGTCCATCTCTACGGCCAGATGGTGGACATCCCGGCTCTGCGGGCGGCGATCCCCTCCTCGATCCGGATCATCGAGGACGCGGCCCATTGCTTCGAGGGCAGCCGCAACGGGCGCCGGCCGGGGCAGGACGGCGACGCGGCGATCTTCTCCTTCTACGCCACGAAGAACGTGACCTGCGGCGAGGGCGGCGCCGTCGTCACCCGCGATCCGGTCCTCGCCCGGACCCTGGTCCAGACGGTGCTGCACGGGATGTCCGCCGGCGCGGCCCAGCGTTTCCAGGGCGGGACCTACAACCATTGGGACATCGACCGCCTCGGCACCAAGGCCAACCTGCCGGACCTGCTGGCCGTCCTGCTCGCGCCCCAGATCGATCAGGTGGAGGTTCAGTGCGCCCGGCGCGAGGCCTTGAGCCGGCGCTACGAGAGCGCGCTCGCCGGCACCCCGTTCACCTGGCCGGCCATGGAGCCGGGCGTGGTCTCGGCGCGGCACCTGTTCCCGATCCACGTGCCCGACGGGCGCCGCGACGACATGCTCCGGGCGCTGGGCGAGGCCCGCATCGGCACGACGGTGAATTACCGCAGCGTGCCCACGCTGACCCTCTACCGCGACGTGCCGGAAGCATCGTCCCTGCCCGTGGCGCAGGAATGGGGCGAGGGCACGCTCTCGCTGCCGCTCTTCCCGGATCTGCGCATCGACGAGCAGGACGAGGTGATCGAGACCGTGCTGGCCCAGGCCTCCGCGTTCTGGCCGAAGCCCGCCCTGAGGACCGCGACCGGACGGTGAATAGGTTCCCACCAAAACCTGTTCTTCCGTCTTTCCAACCCCTTACCTCACCCTGAGGCGCCGCGAAGCGGCCTCGAAGGAGGGCTCCAACACTCGCTCAGCGAGCTGGAGGGCTCCTTCGAGGCCCTTTGCTTGCGCAAAGCGCGCCTCAGGATGAGGTGAGAGGGCGGGAAGATCCGTGGTTTTGCAACGATACAGACTTCCCCAAGTACCCCCCAAGTAGAACCGACACACGAAAGCCGCCCCCCAGTCGCGGGGCGGCTTTCGCTCGGTCCATGCCCTCGCTGGATTACCCCGCAGCGATGGCGAGTTCCGGCAGCACCGCTCCCTGCGGCTGCGTCAGGTCGATCCGTGGCACCGGGCGCTCCGCCGTGACGCTGCGCCGGCCGATTCCCACATGGCGGAAACCGGCCTCCGTCGCCTCCGCCACCGGGATGATGTTGCGGTAATCGACGAGGACCGACCCCGCCATGCGGGCCCGGAGACGGGCGAGGTCGAGGGTGCGGAACACGCTCCATTCCGTCACGATCGCCACGGCATGGGCGCCGGCCACGCAGGAATAGGGGTCGGTGGCGTAGGCGATGTCGGGCATGAGCGCCCTCGCCTGGTCCATCCCCTGGGGGTCATAGGCCCGCACCTCGGCGCCTTCGTCCTGGAGGGCGGTGATGATGGAGGTGGCCGGCGCCTCGCGGGTGTCGTCGGTATTCGCCTTGAAGGTGAGGCCGAGCACCGCGATGGTCAGCCCCCTGACGGAGCCGCCGCAGGCCTTGATGAGCCGCCGCGCCATCAATCGCTTGCGCTGCTCGTTGGCGGCCGCCACTGTCTCGATGATCCGGGAGGGGACGCCGTAATCCTGCGCCGATTTGATCAGCGCCTGGATGTCCTTGGGAAAGCACGAGCCGCCGAAGCCCGGACCCGGCTGGAGGAACTGCGCGCCGATCCGCCGGTCGAGGCCGATCCCGTAGGAGACCCCTTCCACATCGGCATCCGCCCGCTCGCACAGATCGGCCATTTCGTTGACGAAGCCGATCTTCATGGCGAGGAAGGCGTTGGCCGCGTATTTCACCAGCTCGGCGGTGCGCCGGGTGGTGAAGAACAGCGGCACCGCCGCCTCCGCCAGGGGCCGGTAGAGGTTGGTCATGATCGCCCTCGCCCGCTCGTCCTGGGTGCCGATGACGATCCGGTCGGGATGCTGGAAATCCGCGATGGCCGCGCCCTCGCGCAGGAATTCGGGGTTCGAGACGACGGCGAAGGCGCCCTGTGGCTGGACGAGGCGCATGATGTGCTCGACCCGGTCCCCCGTGCCCACCGGGACGGTCGATTTCGTCACCACCACGGTATAACCCCGGATCGCTTGCGCGATGTCGCGGGCACAGGCGAAGACATGGGCGAGGTCGGCATGGCCATCGCCGCGCCGGGCGGGCGTGCCGACGGCGATGAACACGACTTCCGCGTCGCCCACCGCCTCGGCGAGATCGGTGCCGAAGCTCAGGCGCCCGGCGGCGACGTTGTTGGCGACGAGCGCGTCGAGATGCGGCTCGTAGATCGGCATGCGACCCGCGCGCAGGGCGGCGATCCGCTGCGGATCCTTGTCGACGCAATGCACATGATGCCCGAATTCGGCAAAGCACGCCCCGGATACGAGACCGACATATCCGACGCCGATGACCGCCACCCGCATTCCAGCCTCCATGGATCATTCAGATGAGCAAAGGCGGTCACGGGTTTGGAACAGCAACCGCCGCAAGCGACAACCTTAAAATATCATCCTGTCCTGGAGAACATCTCTTCCGAGTGGTCGGAAACTAGTCCGAAAGCTACAGGATCGGCGATAATGATTGATGGCGAACACGCGATCCGACATTTCGTCATCCCGATTCGGTGGCCCGACAGGGTCCGCGCGGGACGGAATTCAGGACCTCTTCGCGTTGTTGTTCCAAGGCACGACCTCATCCTGAGGTCAGAGATCCGAACTTGGGTTAATGTCATCCGATCTGCGGGAAAGTTCACATCGGTTTTGACACCCAGCCCGTCATTCCGGGGCGCCAAAGGCGGCTCCGGAATGACGGCGTGGTCTTCTCATGGTCTTGTCGAAACCCCCATTGACCAGAAATCGAAGCCCCGATCCTGAGGTGGTCGGCTCGGATGATCTGCTCTGGCAGACGAGCGACTTCGGCATGAGCATCCGCTAAGAAGTCCCATCAAGCAGGGCATCCGGAGGATGGCGGAGGCCGTGGGCTCACATTTGCCCGGCACCTCTGACCGCCAAGTCGCCACATCCGGCGCAAGGGTACTATACGCGACACCGTGAGCGCGTTCGATCTAACCCTCAAGGTTCCTACCAATACATTCGGCGATCATGCAGTTCTTCTGACGACACGCATTGAATAAGGGCTGTCTGTCATGAAAAAGATACTTGTGACCGGGGCCGGTGGTTTCATCGGACACCATCTCGTGAAAAGCCTCGTCAACAAGGGCTATTGGGTCCGCGGGGCCGACATCAAGCTCCCGCAATACGAAGCCTCGGCCGCGCATGATTTCATGCAGGTCGATCTTCGCATGCGGGACAATTGCGCCATCGCCGTCAAGGACATGGACGAGGTCTACCACCTCGCGGCCGACATGGGCGGCATCGGCTTCATCAGCGGCTCGCATGCGGAGATCACGCTCAACAACACCCTGATCAGCGCGCATATGATCGAGGCGGCGCGCTACAGCGGCCTGGAGAAGTTCCTCTTCTCTTCCTCGGCCTGCGTCTATCCCCAGCATCTCCAACTCTCGCCCGACGTCACCCCGCTCTCCGAGGACGTCGCCTGGCCGGCCCAGCCCGAGGAAGGCTACGGGCTCGAGAAGATCTACATGGAGAAGATGTGCCAATACATGACCGAGGATTGGAAGATCCCGACCCGGTCCGTACGGTTCCACAACGTCTATGGTCCGCTCGGCACCTATGACGGCGGCCGGGAGAAGGCGCCCGCCGCGATCTCCCGCAAGGTGGTGCTCTGCCCCGATGGCGGTGAGATCGAGGTCTGGGGGGATGGTCTGCAGACCCGCTCCTTCATGTATATCGACGATTGCGTCGAGGGCCTGTACCGGCTGATGCATTCCGATTACTGCGCGCCGATCAATCTCGGCACCGACGAGATGATCAGCATCAACGACCTCGTCGATATCGCGGCGGAGATCGCGGGCAAGACGATCACCAAGCGCCACGACCTGACGAAGCCGCAGGGCGTGCGTGGGCGCAACAGCGACAACGGCCTGATCCGCAAGGTTCTCGATTGGGAGCCCAAGATCATGATCCGCGAGGGGCTCGTGCCGACCTACCGCTGGATCGAGGAAGAGATCGCGCAGGCTCAGCCGGTCCTGCATTCCGTGGCGGCCGAGTAACGCCGCGCCCGCGGCCGGACGAAGACTGACCAGCGGTCACAGCAACGATTGTGAGGCGATCGAGATGTCGAAACGCGTATTGATCGTCCACAACGAGTACCAGTTCCACGGGGGCGAAGATTCCGTCGTCGCCCAGGAGATCGGCGCCCTCGAACGGGCCGGCTGCGACGTCCGCCTCTTCACCTTGAGCAACAAATCCATCGTCACGCCGGTCGACCGCCTGCGCGCGGCGTTCCAGTCGGTGAATTCACCGAAGAACATCGGCCTCGTCCTGAAGGAGATCGATCTCTTCCGGCCGGACGTGGTCCACGTCCACAATTACTTCCCGTTGATCTCGCCGATGGTGCATGTGGCCGTCCGCAAGACGGGAACGCCCACGATCCAGACGCTGCACAATTACCGGATCATGTGCGCCAACGCGATGCTGACGCGGAACGGCTCGCCCTGCGAGGTCTGCGTCGGCGGCTCCGCCTACAACGCGGTGCTGCACCGGTGCTACCGGGATTCCCGGCTCGGATCGCTCGCGGTGGCGCGGTCCATCCAGCATCACAGGCAGACCGGCACCTGGGCGAACCATGTCGACCGGTTCATCGCGCTGACCGAGTTCGAGCGCGGCCGGTTCATCGCGGCGGGCCTGCCCGGACACCGCATCGCCGTGAAGGCGAACGGGCTCGCCGATCCCGGCCCGGTCTCGGCAGACGCGCGGGAGGGATTACTGTTCGTGGGACGCCTCACCACCGAGAAGGGCGTCGAGACCCTCGATGCCGCGGCCAGGATCGCCGGCTGCAGGGTCACGGTCATCGGAACGGGGCCGCTGGCCGCGCAGGTCGCCGCCTCGCCCGATCTCGACGACCGGGGCCAGGTCACCCCCGCGCAGGTTCGCGCCGCGATGAGGGGGGCAAGGGCCCTGATCGTCCCCTCGCTCTGGTACGAGGGATTGCCGATGGTGGTGGTCGAAGCCTTCGCCATGGGCCTGCCGGTGATCGCGTCGCGGATCGGCTCGCTGGCCGAGATCGTCTCGGACGAGGTGACCGGCCTGCACGCCGCCCCGGGCGACGCCGCCGATCTCGCCCGCGCCATGACGCGGGTCCTGTCAGATCGTGCCGCGTCCGAGCGCATGAGCCGGGCGGCACGGCTGAAATACGAAACCTGCTGGAGCGAGACCGTCACCACGAACCAGCTCCTGGGGATCTACGCCGAGGCGATGGACTCGCACCGGACGATGCCGATCGCGGTCTAGAAGCCTCTTTGAACCGTTTTCCGAGGCTCGACCTCATCCTGAGGTGCCGCGTAGCGGCCTCGAAGGAGGGCTCCAGAACCCACTGAGCAGACTGGAGCGCTCCTTCGAGGCCCTTTGCCGAAGCAAAGGGCACCTCAGGATGAGGTGATCCGGTGGGATGATGGATTTTGCCAAGTGAACCGGCCGAACCATCCAATCGAACGACCCTGAGAGTGCCGACATAAGTCCCGCCCCCTCTAAAGAAGTCGCCCGCGTGATCCAGTCCCGCCTCGACACCGCCCTCCCCCTCGGCCGGGCCGCCGACGACTTCAACGAGCGCTACTCCCGCGCCCTCGTCATCGTGCTCCTGGGCTACGCGGTGCTGGGGAAGACTTTCGCCTATCTGGGAATCCCGCCGCTCTTCGTCGGCGAGATGGCCCTGGCCGGGGGGCTCATCGCGCTGCTGCGGTCCGGTTGCTGGCTCGCCATCCTGGCGACGCCGGCGAGCCGGATGCTCATCGTCCTGATGGGCTGGGTCCTCTACCGGACCGTGCCGTATCTGGGCCCCTACGGGATGGACGCCCCCCGGGACAGCGTGCTGGCCCTCTACGGCCTGTTCGCCCTGATCGTCGTCGCCCTGCTGCTGGAGGAACCCGGCCGGTTCGGGCGAGCCATGGACGCCTATGGCCGGTTCGCGCGGTTCTATGCCCTGGCCGGCGGCATCGTGTACGGCCTGAGTTCGGCGTTCCTGAAGATCCCCGGCACCGAGATCCAGATCCCCAGCGTCCGGGCCGGCGAGGCCGCCAGCCACCTCGCGGCCATCGCCGTCTTCGTCCTGCTGGGGCTCGGCCGCTTCTCGCGCCTTTGGATCGCCGTGCTGATGGCGAGCATGATCGTCGTCACCTCGAGCCGCGGCGCCATGCTGACCTGCCTCGCGCCGGTGGTGGTCGCGGCCATCGCCGGGCGGCGGCTGCGGCAGTTCATGCCCATCGTCCTGGTGTTTTTCGTCGCCGCGATCATCGCGACGCTGTTCGATCTCAGCGTCCAGCTTCCCGGCAACGAGCGGGCGACCGGACCCAAGCAGATCGTCGAGGGCCTGAAGAGCGTGGTCGGCGTCAGCGAGGCCTCGAATTTCGAGGCGACGAAGGAGTTCCGCCTGCGCTGGTGGGCGACGATCCAGGATTACACGTTGCGCGGGCCGTATTTCTGGACGGGCAAGGGCTTCGGCGTGAACATCGCCCTCGAGGACGGCTACAAGCAATGGGTGACGGCCGACGCGGTGCTGCGCAGCCCCCACAACGTCAACATGACCTATCTGGCGCGCTCGGGCGTCCCTGGCCTCGTGCTGTGGCTCGGCGTGCTGGCGACCTGGTTCACGATGCTGTTCCACAGCCTGCTCTGGGCCCGCCGGCGCGGGGAGGAGCATTGGGCCAAGCTGTTCATCTGGATCGGCTGCTACGGCCTCGGCATGTTCGTGGACGCGTGTTTCGACGTGGCGCTCGAAGGACCGATGCTGGGGATCTGGTTCTGGTGCGTCTTCGGCTTCGGCATCGGCGCCAGCATGATCTTCCGCTCCCCCCTCGGGCGCAGCTTTCGGCACGGCGAGGATCGCGCCGGTCCATGAGGGCCGGTAACCTGCTCTAACCTTGGACAATCCCTGGTTCGGACCGGATCTAAGTAGTCATACCACGGTACGGCCTTTCGCAGGTCTCGACTGTTCCAGGCTTCGGAGGCCGGGATGACGGGGGCCGCTCCAAGACGTCGGTTTCGGCTTCCACGCCTACGTGCAAGAGCGTTTTACCACCCGAGGCTTGCTGAAATCGAGACTTCAGCGAGCGCGGAATCATTGACCTACAGGCAGTCATACGCACTCGATGCGGCAGATTTGAAGTGTTCATTTTTCCTTGTTGCACGCGATGCCTCCATGTTATTCAATCGTCATGGAATTCGACACTGAGGAAGGGGGCAACGACGATCCGCGGATATTTGTAACCTGAAATAATAACATTTGTTTCATAACGATCAACTGCTCAGCACGACGACCCGATTTTCGATCGACTGCTATGAGACTGCGTCTCGCCTTCGCAGCAGGACGACAGTGCGACGTTCATACGGCGGCATTTCATTCATGCCGGCAGAGCGATGGCCATGCCATCTATTTCCAAGTCTTCATTGGAGTTAGCCCGATGCCACTCAGTATCACTGCTTCTTCCGAGCCTCCCCAATCCGATTTCCTTCCCAGCATGATCGTCGGACCGGATAGTCTGACCTCTGCGACCACGGCCATACCCGCCATCGTCATTGGTCCGAGAGGGCTCGAACGGGACGGTCTCGTTGGAATATTGAACCAGAACGGATATTCAGTCCTCGATTCGATAGACGATATTGCAGATCTACAGATCGGATACATGCCGGAGCTGATCATCCTGAGCGAGTTCGGCCAGGATGAGATCGAGGGAGCGCTGGTTCCCCTGGTGCAATCCCACTTTCCCACGGCCCGGATCGTCGCCCTGACGGCCGAGACCGATCCGGCGGTGCCGCGGTACCTGCTGCAGCGGGGCATCCAGGCCTGCCTGAACCGGAGCGCGCAGCCGATCGCCTTGATCCGATCGCTGAACGTCGTGATGGGCGGCAACATCGTGATCTCCATCGGTGCCGCCTCGCACCTGACCGGGGGCAGCAACGGCTTCCCGAGGCCGGCTCTCATGCGGTTCGCCAAGGGCGTAGAGACGGCGCCCGCAGCGGCATCGGATCTCTCGCATCGCGAGATCGAAGTCCTCGCCTGCTTGTCGACCGGGCATTCCAACAAGTCGATCGCCCGGGAATTGCGGATCTCCGAGGCGACGGTGAAGATCCACGTCAAGAACGTCTTGAGAAAGATCAATGTCAGCAACCGGACCCAGGCGGCGGTCTGGGTTTCGAAACACGGCACCCCGACGGTCGGCTGCCGCCGGAACGGCCGGGCCGCGTGACCCGGACCGGCGGCGCGCCCGATGACGGCGCGCCGCCGGTCGCCTATGCGCCGGCGACGTGCAGGACGATGTCGCGCCGGTGCGGCCGGTCGCGGTGTTCGATGAGATAGATGCCCTGCCACGTGCCGAGGACGAGACGTCCGTCGATGACGGGAATCGTCAGGCCCGAATCCGTGAGCAGGGTGCGGATATGCGCCGGCATGTCGTCGGGGCCTTCCGCCGAATGGATGTAGCCGCCACCGGGATGGCGCGGGGCGAGCCCGTCCAGGGCCGTCATCAGGTCGCTCTGAACGTCGGGATCGGCATTCTCCTGGATCGTCAGGGAGGCCGAGGTGTGCCGGCAGAAGAGCGTGAGCAGGCCCTGTTCGATACCGCTGCGCGCGAGGAAATCGGCCACCGCCGCCGTGACATCGGTGAAGCCCTGGCCCCGCGTCGAGACGGTGAAGCGGGCGCTGGCCTGGCGCCGGATCTCGCCCTCCTGAAAACCTTCGATCCCGCCGATCCTGCCTGCAGCCGTCATGATGCCTCCTCGTCGATCGATGCGCCCGGCGCGATTTCCCGCTCGCCGCGCGCCAGGATGGTCTCCAGAATTCCGATCCCGTCCGCCTCGGCGGCCGGCTTGTCCCAGCGGATGCGGTGGACGCGGGGGAAGCGCATGGCGACGCCGGATTTGTGCCGGGTGGAGCGCTGCACGCCCTCGAAGGCGATCTCCAGGACGAGGCCCTCCTCCGGCCCATAGGCGACCTCGCGCACGGGGCCGAAGCGTTTGGTCGTGTGGTTGCGGACGAAGCGGTCGAGCTTGGCCAGTTCCGCATCGGTGAAGCCGTGATAGGCCTTGCCCACAGGCACCAGTTCTCGCCCACCCTCCGGCCGCTCGCGCCAGACCCCGAACGTGTAGTCCGAGTAGAAGGACGAGCGCTTCCCGTGGCCGCGCTGGGCATACATCATCACGGCGTCGACGAGATGCGGCTCGCGCTTCCACTTCCACCACGGCCCCTTGGGGCGGCCGGGCAGATAGGGGCTGTCGCGCAGCTTCAGCATCACCCCCTCGATGGCGTCGGCATCCTCGCCCGCCCCCACGCTCGCGGGATCGGCGCGAGCCTCGGCGAGGTCGTCCCAGGTCTCGAACGTCACCAGCGGCGAGAGATCGATGCGGGCGTGATCCAGGGCGGCGACGAAACCCTCGAGCCGCGCGCGGCGGGTCGCGAAGGGCAGCGGGCGAAGATCCTCGCCCTCCGCCGTGAGGAGGTCGTAGGCCCGCACATGGGCCGGAAATTCCTCCAGCAGCTTGGGCGTGACGGCCTTCCGGTTGAGGCGCTGCTGCAGCACGTTGAAGCTCTGCACGCGGCTCTCGCGCAGGATCAGCAATTCGCCGTCGATCGTGCCCGAGAAGGTGATCGCCTCGGCGAGATCGGGGAAGGCGCCGGTAATGTCCTCGCCGGTGCGCGAATAGACCCGCGCCACCTGCTGCCCGGCCTCGTCGCGCCCCCCGGCGAGTTGGACGCGGATGCCGTCCCATTTCCACTCGCCCGAGAAGGCGGCCGGATCGAGTTTCGCGAAGTCCGCCTCCTCGTCGATCGGGTGGGAGAGCATCGGCGGGCGGAACGGCGCGGGGTTGAGGGTGGTGGGGCGCTCCCCCCTCCCCTCGACCCAGGCGAACAGGCCGAGATACGGCGGCTCCAGCCCGTGCCAGACCTCCTCCACCGCATCGGCCTCGTGGCCGCCGAGCGCCCCCACCGCCGTCTTGGCGAGGCGGGCGGAGACGCCCACGCGAAGCGCCCCGGTTATGAGCTTCAACAGCGCCCAGCGCCCGGTCTCGTCGAGCGCGTCGAGCCAGCCGGCAATATGGGCCGGCAGGTCGGATTTCTTCACGGTGGCGAGGGTCTCGACCACTTCCGAGAGGGTCGGGATGTGCGGGGGCGGGTTGTTGTGGCCCGGACCGGCCGCTGCTGCATCCCCTCCCCCCTCTGCGGGGGAGGGTGCCTGCGGAGCAGGCGGGAGAGGGGACGACCTTTCCGGAGATGGCGCTCCCCTCTCCCGACCCTCGCTCACGCGAGGGCCACCCTCCCCCGCGGAGGGGGCAAGGTCGGGTGGATCACTCCAAACGGTCATCCTCCACGAGGGTGCCGATCTCGACGGGTTCCGCACCGCAGCGCGCCGGCTCGCCGCCGCATCGGTCCCGCCCGATAGAGTAGTCTGGTCCATCGGGCAGGCCCCCGGCCTGTTCGGACAGGTCTCCCAGCCGGAATCCGGCTCCGATGCGCCCCTAAGCCTGCCGCGCGCGGTGGCCGACCTGATCCGCATGGTCGTCCCGCACCGCGACCCCGAGCGCTACGCCCTGCTCTACACCTTGATCTGGCGCATCACGCACGGCGAGCGCGGCCTGCTGGAGGTGGGAAGCGACCCGCTGGTCCATCGGCTCGACCGGATGCGCAAGGCCATCGCCCGTGACCTGCACAAGATGCACGCCTTCCTGCGGTTCCGGCGGACTGAGGCCGACGGTGTCGAGCGCTTCGTCGCCTGGTTCGAGCCGGACCATCACATCCTGGAGGCGGCAACCACGTTCTTCGTCTCGCGTTTCCGGTCGTTGCACTGGACGATCCTCACGCCGGACGGCTCCGCCCACTGGGATGGGGAGACCCTGACCTTCGGCCCGCCTGGACGACGCGAGGATGCGCCCGAGGCCGACGGGTTCGAGGCCGGCTGGCGCGATTATTATGAGAGCACCTTCAACCCCGCCCGCACCAACCTTGCCGCCATGCGGGCGGAAATGCCGAAGAAGTATTGGCGCAACATGCCGGAAACAGCAGCGATTCCCGGCCTCGTCCGCGCCGCCTCAGCCCGCACGGAAGCCATGATCGAACGGGAGCCGCAGATGCCGACCAAGCGTAACCCCGCCAAGGCCGTCGCCGCCATGTCCGACCAGGATCCCACCTCCCTGGAGGAGCTCAACGCCATCATCCGGCGCTCGGAGCCCCTGGTGCCGGGTGCGACCCAGGCCGTCCTCGGCGAAGGCCCTCCCCATGCCGACATCGCCTTCGTCGGCGAGCAGCCGGGCGACCAGGAGGATCGGCAGGGCCGCCCCTTCGTTGGACCGGCCGGGCAGCTCCTGTCCCGCGCCATGGCGGATGCGGGCATTCAGCGGAACGCGGCCTACCTCACCAATGCGGTCAAGCATTTCAAGTTCGAGGAGCGCGGCAAGCGCCGCATCCACCAGAAGCCCACTGCCGGCGAGGTCAGCCATTACCGCTGGTGGCTCGACCGGGAGCTGGATTTCGTGGCCCCCAAACTCGTCGTGGCCCTCGGCGCCACCGCCGTCCTGGCCCTGACGGGCAAGGCGATCCCGATCACCCGCGCCCGTGGCCCGGCTTCTTTCGGCAAGCCCTATGAGGGCTTCATCACCGTGCACCCCTCCTACCTCCTGCGCCTCCCCGACGAAGCCAAGGAAGACGCTTACGCAGCCTTCGTGGCCGACCTGAAACGGGTCGGGGATCTGGCGCGCACATTGGGAGGATAGCGGCTTGGCCATGGGATCCGGCGCTACGATCGATGACCTTCCCCTAGCTGCGGGTACGACCTGCGCATTCGGGTGTCACGGGTCCGCCTGAGATGCCTCGGGTAGGATAGAAAAGTCTGATGACCGTAGCGACCCCGGAAGAAGGATCGTCCGCCCGACTGGACGTCACGCAGCGACCCAGCCAGAGCATGGCGTGCCGGACCGTCACCCGACGATCGGCAGCATGACGCGATGCGGGATCAGGACATACCGATCAAGAGACCTTGCCGACCAAAAGATCTTACTGACCAAAAGATCTTGCCTCCTCATCCCTGAACTATGAGAACTGTGAGGCTTCAGGACGAGAGGGTGTCCAGGTCCTCGGCCCCCACTCGTACACTGGCCTCCCGGTACGGAAATGCGAGCACGACCCGTGTGCCGGGCTGCAGATCCTGCCATTCCGGTTGACCGCCGAGTTGGCGACCGAGCCCGGTGATCACCGTCATGCCGAGGCTCTTCGACCGCGACGGGTCGAAGCCCGTTGGCAGGCCGATGCCGCTGTCGCAGACTTCGAGCCGGAGCCGTCCCGGCTCCTCCCGCGTCACCGAGACCCGCACTTCGCCGGCCCCGTCGGGATAGGCATATTTGAAGGCGTTCGTGACGAGCTCGTTGACGATGAGCCCCAACGGCACGGCATGGTTCGTCGCCACCAGGACCGGTGCGACCTCGCAGGTCAGTCTGTGGTTCGGCCCCACCGATGCGCCCAGATGTTCGCAGAGCTCCGCCAGGAACTCGGCCAGATCTAGGACCTGGACCTCGTCCGTGCGCCATAGCCGGTCGTGCACCGTCGCGATGGTCAGGACCCGTCTCCGCGCGTCGCCCAGAGCGGCGCGCAAGACGGGATCGGTCGCCATGTCGCCCTGCATGTTCAGCAGGCTCGCCACGATCGAAAGGCTGTTCTTCACCCGGTGGCTGATTTCCCGTGTGAGAACCTCCTGATGTGCCAAGGCCTGCCGTAGACGGGCTTCCGTCTGTTGCAGCTCCTCTTCCTTGCGGTGCCGGTCGATCGCGCCGCCCAGCAGGTTGGCGAACCCCTGGAGGAACGCGATATCGGCCTCGGTGAAGCGCCCCTCCGTCGGACTGTCGACTTCGAGGACACCGAACGGCTCGCCCTCGCCACGGATGATGACGTTGATCGCCCGCTGGATCCCATGGTCTTCGAGCACTTTGGGCGTGCGGAAGCGGCTTTCGCCCCCGAGATGGTTCGAGATGACCGGTTGCCCGGTCTGAAAGGCGTAACCGGATGGGCTCGCCGCATCGGCCCCCGTCCTTGCGATACCGACGATTCCGGGTTTCCAGCCGATCCCCGCCTGCACCACGAACTGATGCTCGGCGGGCAAGTATTCCATGATCTTGCAATACCGGCTCTGGAGCCCCTGCGCGCAGACACGCGTCGCCTCCTGCAGGAGCGTGTCGATGAATCGCGTCCTGAGCGCGAACAACCCGAACTCGGCGGTAAGTTCCTGCTGGCGAAGCCGGTAGGCCAGCTGCTCCGCGGCTCCGCCTCCCTGCTCCATGGGCACCCCCGGAGGCATCGATCGATCTGCCGTCATGTCCGGCTTTCTTCCCAGCGGGGCCGCGGCCTCAAACAGCCAAGGCTTTCCCTGCGATCCCAGTGTGATCTCACGAGATGTGACTCGTCGAGCGCCCTCGATTCACGCGGTCGTGCCTCCATCAAACTCTTCAGACGCCGCGGGGATGCATGGTGGCGGACAGACGGTTTCCACGGGCAGGCATGCTTGCGCCGTCGCCTGGATTGTCTCCGCGAGGATTCGGGATTGCGAAAAGTCGCGAAGGCCGGACCCTAGGGGGTTCGAGACGGGACGACCCCGCATTCCCGATCCGGGCCAGTCGCCCGACGGGGAGTTTGCCTTCTGCTAACCGAAGCGGTGCATCCTGATGTCGAGCCAAGTTGCGTATCGGCTCCCGTCGTGTGGACACGACACGATGCACCCCGCCGACCCCGTGAGCAGATCGGGGCGGCGGGGCTGCTTCAGGATAAGACGACCGTCGACCTCGCCCCTGACCATACAGCCGCCGCGCCTTTTCACGCGTTCGGGCCTAGCGCGGGGATCATCATCAACCCGGTCAGGATGAGGGCCGGCACGAAGATCGACCAGAAGGACAGGGCCGCCACGCCGAAAGCCCCGGCCAACGCCCCAACGGCGAAAGCCAGCACGGCCGAGAGCGTCCGCTTCAGGCGGGTATTGGTCTGAGCCGTGGCGCGCGCGCCGCAAAAGCGATCGGTCAGGTCGATCACGGCCTGCGTGACATTCACGGTCATCACGGTCGTCGCCGCCAGATGACCGATGACGAGACGGCCGATCCCGTTCTGAATGCCCATGGCGGCGACGCCCAGCATGCCCACGGTGATCGCCGCGATGCCGTCCGGCGATCCGAGGGGCGACAGCGCGATGCCCGCAACCGCGAAGGCGATGAGAACGGCAGCCTCGAGGGCCAGCAAAGGCCGAAGCGGCGCCACCCCTCTCCGTTCCAGGACCAGGGTGACCAGTCGCGTCAGGGCGACGGCCAGGATGAAGACCGGCAACGCCAGCAGCTTGGCGATGACGCCGCTCGATGTGGAAACAAGCTCCGCACCGATGAGCACGAAATTGCCGGTCACATGCGCCGTGAAGAGGCCGGTGAGGGCGATGAAGGCGGCGGCGTCCACGAACCCCGCGGTGAAGGCCAGGCCGGCACCGATCAAGGTGTCTCCATGATCCCGAACAGGCATTCCGCGCCTCTGATCTTCCCGGGCCTTTGATCTTCCTGGGCCTTTGATCTTCCCCGTGCGCAAGGCCTGCCGAAGGTGAGCGCACTCACCTCCGGATCGGCGTCACTCGAAGCCGATCGCGCAACCGGCTCGGGCCTGTCGCGTGCGGATCGGCTTCGACCGGGCCTCGGCTCAGGCCGAACGTGTCCCTCAGGCGGTGGCGGCCTTGCGCGGACGGCCCGCCCGCTTCGGCTTCTCGGATACCGGAGCGTCGTCCTGGACGACCGTCTCCTCGGGTTCGGGCGCAGGGGCCCGGCGCGGCTGCCCGAGGCCGAGCGACCGGGCGAGTTCCGAGCGTTGCGCCGAGTAGCTCGCGGAGGTCATCGGGTAATCCGGCGGCAGGCCGTATTTCGCCCGGTAGGCTTCGGGGCTGAGACCACGGAGGGTCAGATGGCGGCGCAGCGTCTTGTAGGGCTTGCCGTCTTCGAAGCTGATCAGAGCGTCCGGGGAAATCGATTTCTTGATCTGCGCCGGTGTCGCCTTCTCGATCTTGTCGGTCTCGGTTGCCTCCGATCCTCTGGAAGCCAGACCACTGATCGCGGCGTGAACGTTGTTTAGCAGATCAGGCAGCGCGCTTGCAGGTATCGAGTTGTTGGAGACGTAGGCGGATACGAGGTCGGCCGTGAGTTCGATATAATCGGCCTGAAATTCTTGGGCATCATCGCTCATGTGGTAGGTACTCCTGCCAATCCATCAACGGCTATAGATTGACTTCGGCGAGAATGACAATCTTTCAAGAGCTATAATTCCTTGGGCAGGAACCGTTGGTATAAAACCGGACAGAGCGCTGTTTTTCAGTCATCGCACACAAACATTTATTAACGAGCGTCTTATTTTCGCCTCATATAATCAGTGCCCATCTCATAATACTGATTTTTTCCGGAAAAGACTTTTCCATATTTTTCAATTCTCTCACGACACAAAAGCAAATCGCCAGAATGCATATTGAATTACAATGCGATTGAAATGATAGCCTTGATCGCACGGTGAAGTGGAAAACATGTCACTCAAGTAAAACTGCGTCGGACCGCCCTGGATAATGGTCGATCCGCAAGTCCGGCGGCGAGGTTTCGAAAAGGGGCCCGGTGCGGCACGGGAGCCCGATGACGAGAGCGCGCCGGTCAGCGCGGAGAGCGGGATACGACCCGGTAGAAGATCCCGATCGCGATCAGAAACACGGCGAGGCCCGCCGTTTCGGTGACGGTGGACAACTCGGGACCGGCGATCGTCAGGGAGGCGCTGCGTCCGGTGACGGTATCGGCGGCGGCGAGCAGGACGCCGACGAAACTCTCGCCCACGAGAAAGCCCGATGCGAGCAGGATTCCACGGCGACGCACGGCCTCATAGGCGGGCTCGGCCCCCTCCCCCTCGAAGCGCTTCCGGAACGACCGCTCGCTCAGCCACGCGATCACGCCTCCGATCGCAATCGTCACCACCACGTTCAGCGGAAGATAGATGCCGATTCCCACCGTGAGGGCCGGGAACACGCGCCCGCTTCGGCGCAGCCGCGCCTCCACGGCGACGAGGGCGGCGCCAAGCCCCATACCCGTCAGCACCATGTTCCAGGGCAGCTCGCCGTGAACGATGCCGCTGGCGATCTGCGTCATCAGCGCCGCCTGAGGCGCCGGCAGGGCCATGCTGGCATCCATGCCGTCTCGCGGCAGGGCGCCGACGAACCCGTAAGCGTTGTAGAGGAGCGCCAGCAAGGGACCGATCACGAGCGAGCCGACGCCGACGCCCGCAACCAGCACCGCCTCCTGCCGCCAGGGCGTGGCGTCCACGAGTTGGCCGGTCTTCAGATCCTGCAGGTTGTCGTTGGCGATCGACGCCATGGTGACGATGACCGAGGCGACCAGAAGTGCCAGGCCGATGACGAAACGGTCGCCTTCGGGCCCCGCGCTCCGTCCGATGAGGAGCGGCAGCAGGAGAGCCACCAGCATGGTGGTGAGAATGCCGATCCCCGAGATCGGGCTCGACGACGAGCCGAGGAGGCCCGCGAGATAGCCGCACGCCGCCGCCATCAGGAAGCCGAACCCCGCGGCGAACAGTGTCGCCACCACGATCAGCACGGGATAGAGCGCGCCGAGTTCGGCCCCGGCCGAAAACTGGCCGAGCAGGAGCGCCATCGGCAGCATGAGGATCACGGCCGCTCCGCCGACCCAGGTGATCGGAATGTCCCGCTCCTGGCGCGGCAGGTCGCGCAGGCCCCCATGGCTGCCGCGAGCCGATGTCAGGGCGGCGCGGATGCTCGCCAGGATCGGCCGCGCCAGCGTCGCCACGGTCCAGGCGCCACCGACCGCAATGATGCCGGCTCCGATCAGACGAACACGGTCCGACCACACCGCCTCGGCGGCCGCGCCCGGGTCCATCCCCTCCCCCTGCCCGAGGGCCGTCAGGACCGGGACCGCCACACCCCAGGCGATGATCACGCCGGTCAGCAACGCGAGGCAGGCACCGATGCCGACGAGGTAGCCGACGCCGACGAGGGCAAGGGAAAAGCCGGTCCCGAGCCGGAACACGGCCCCACCGGCCTGCAGGGTGGTGTGGAGGCCCTCGCCGAGAACGCGCAAGCCGCTCGTCGCGACTGCGATCAGGGCCGCCGCCCCTCCGGCGCGGAGCAGATCGCGCAGACCGTGCCGGCTGCCGTCTCCGTCCTCGGTTCCGGCACCGGCCTTCAGCACCTCGGCGGCGGCCACGCCTTCGGGAAACGGCAGCCCGGCCTCGGCCACGAGCGCCCGCCGCAGCGGGATCGAGAAGGCGACGCCGAGCAAGCCGCCAACGAGGCAGACCCCTCCGGTCTGCCAGAACGGAAATCCCTGCCAATGGCCGATCAGCACGAGGCCGGGCAGGACCAGGATGACGTTGCAGAGCGTGCCGGCAGCCGAGGCCTGCGTCTGCACGATGTTGTTCTCGAGAATCGAGGTCTCGCCGAACAACCGCAGCAGGCCCATCGACAGCATCGCGGCGGGAATCGATGACGAGAACGTCATGCCGGTCTTCAGGCCCATATAGACGTTGGCGGCCATGAACACGATTGTGATGGCCGCTCCGAGCACCAGGCCTCGCAGGGTCAATTCCCGGAAACGCCGCTCTTCTCCGTGAAGCTGTCGGCCGGTCCGCGCATCCATCGATCATGCCTCATCGGCCCATCGGGCTCGTCATCGGTGAGTGAAGCGGCGGCGCGCGATACGTCCGGGATGGCGCTCTTCGGGTCATCGGCCTCGCCAGAACCCGATCCAGTATCAGGCAAGGCGCTTCGATTAACATCTGCATAATGTTTGATCGAAGTTAGTTTTAACCGAGGTTACCAATGCAACGCCGCCATAACTAGGAACAACCACAGTCAAGCCCGGTTGTGGTCGCGTATATCCAGCCTGGATCAAGCCCCAGCGACGCAACATTGGCCGAACACGGATCGCCTTTCCTTTCGGACGCCGCCCGCCGGTGAACCGAGATCTACGCCGCCCAAGAGGGGGCCAGCGCGTCCACCCGCGCGACGAGCCCGACGGCCAGCGAATGAGGAACCCGACACGGGCGGATGCGCGATCCGGCTCCGACGCGAAAAGATGGGCCGAACCCGGCAAACAGACCATGGGAGATGACCGGAGTGCAGAGTGTGGGACCTGAAACGGAGGACGCCCTCGTCGATCTCATCCGCACGGTGCGGGACACGGGCTACAGGTTCACGACCGTGACGCCGGCGAGCCATGCCCGTGTCAATGCACGCCCGGACGCGGCGCGCGCCCGCCACCTGCGCGACGTCCTCGGCTGGAGCCGCCCGTTCTCGGACGACGCCGTGCCGTCGGGCGTCCTCGCCGCCCTGCAACGGGCGGGCGTCGTCGACAGCGAGGGTGAGTTCCGGCGCGCCACGATCCGCCTCTCGAGCCTCGACGACGAACTCTTCCTGCATTCGGCCTATCCGCCCGATTCGACGGACGCGGTCTTCTTCGGCCCCGATACGATGCGCTTCGTCTCCGCCGTCATCGCTCATCTCGCCCAACGCGAGAAACCGGTTCACCGGGCCGTCGATATCGGCTCGGGATCGGGAGCGGCCGGGATCGCCATCGCCAAGCGCGCCGCGGGCGCCGAAGTACTCCTCGTCGACATCAATCCGGCCGCTCTGCAGGCCGGCCGGATCAATGCCCGGGCCGCCGGGGTCGCCGGCATCGAGCCGAGACGGAGCAACCTGCTCGACGACGTCGAGGGCGATTTCGACCTCATCGTCTCCAACCCGCCCTTCATGATCGACCGGAGCGGCCGTACCTATCGCCATGGTGGGGGGACCTTCGGCGAAGGGCTGTCACAGGCCGTGGTCGAGGCGGCGGCCGAACGTCTGGCACCGGGGGGCAGCCTCGTTCTGTTCACCGGCTCCGTCATCGTCGATGGCGCCGATCCCTTCCGCGACGCCGCGTTGGCCACCTGTGAAAGACACGGGCTGCGCACGCAGTATCGCGAGTTCGATCCGGATGCTTACGGAGAGGAACTCGAGGACCCGGCCTATGCCGAGGCCGATCGCATCGCCCTGGTGGTGTTGACGGCGACGCGCCCAGCCTGAACCGAGGAAGGCCCTTCCATGATCGATGGTGACGCCGCCCTGTCCCCGAACCAGGCCGACCTGCTGCAAGAGGTTCTGGCGGGACTGACGCAGCCGCAGAAGCGTCTTCCCGGCAAGCTCCTGTGGGACGAGACCGGCTCCGACCTGTTCGACCGCATCTGCAGCAGCGGCGATTACTATCCCACGCGAACCGAGATGGCGCTGTTGCCGTCCGTATCGGCCGAAATCGCCCCCCTGATCGGACCCGGCGCCACCATCGTCGAATTCGGCAGCGGAGCGAGCCGCAAGATCCGCACCCTGCTCGACGCCCTCGACCGGCCGGCGCGCTTCATCGCCATCGACATTTCGGGGGATTATCTCGACGCCGCGATCCGGCGGCTCGCTCGCGATTATCCGCAGATCGAGATGATCCCGGTCTGCGCCGATTACTCCGAACCGGTCCGGCTACCGGTCGACCTGTCGGGAGGGCCGGTGCTCGGGTTCTTTCCCGGCACCAGCATCGGCAATTTCACGCCCGCCGAGGCCGAACTGTTCCTGGGGCGGGCACGCGCCACCCTGGGGCCGAGCCGTTTTCTCATCGGGGCCGACCCCAACCGGGACGCGGACCGCCTGCGCCGCGCCTATGGCGATGCCGACGGGCTGATGCCGGCCCTGCACCGCAACCTCCTCGAGAGGCTGAACCGGGAGTTCGACGCCGATTTCGACCTGGACAACTTTCGGCACGAACCCCGCATCCTGCCCGATCCTTTCCGGGTGGAAGCGCATCTGGTGGCGCGGGAGCCGGGCCGCTACCTTCTCGCGGGGACGGAGATCCGGTTCGGGGCGGGCGAGAGCATCCACACCGACAACTCGCACAAATACGCGCCCGAGACGTTCCGGACACTTGCCGAGCGCGCCGGGTGGCGGCCAGAACGGGTCTGGCTCGACCAAGCGGGCCTTTTCAGCCTTCACCTGTTCGCCGCCTGATTTCCCCCAGATCACCCGGACATCCCATGACAAGCGACGATGCGCGTCCGACCGGCTTCCCGCTCTCGGCGGCCATTCTCTTCGGCCTGGGTATCGGCGGGTTCTTCGATGGAATCGTGCTCCATCAGATCCTGCAATGGCATCACATGCTCAGCAGCGCCGGATATCCCGCGGACAGCGTCGAGAACCTGCAGATCAACACGCTCTGGGACGGTCTGTTTCACGCCTGCACCTATCTCTTCACCCTCGCCGGGCTGTTCGTGCTGTGGCGTTACTCGCGGCAGAACCATCTCCGGTGGTCGGGCTGGCTGCTTCCGGGCGGCATCCTGATGGGCTTCGGCATTTTCAATCTCGTGGAGGGAACGATCAATCACCACCTCCTCGGCCTTCACCACGTCAACGAGACCGTGCCACGGGCGCAGTGGGTCTATTGGGACGTCGGCTTCCTGCTATGGGGCGCGGCGATGCTCGTCGCCGGCTGGGTCCTGTACCGACGCGGCAAGGCTCGCGCAGCGGTGTAGGCAGGCTCGCGCAGCGATGTAAACAGGCCCGCACCGCGATGTAAGATTAGCGCGCCGCAGCTTCCGTCGATGTCGTCGCGTCAAGCCCGAAACAGATACAGCGAACCGCCGATCACCATGGCCGCAAGCACCACGAGGCCGATATAGAGCGGCATGACCCAGGAATCGCGTCCCGTCGCTCGGGCGGTGGCCTGAACCCGTGGCGAGGCCGCCTCCGTGCCCCGCGCCATCGCGATCCGTTCCTTCGAGGGCGTATTCCCGGCGGCCTCGTCATCGGTGCCAAGCGGCGAAAGGCCGACATCGTAATGGGGGATCTTGTCACCCGTCCTGCCGGAATCGATGTCCGCTTTCAGCATCGCGCTGGTGGGGCGATCGGAATCCGCAGGCGATTCGACCGCGAGGTCGGCGGGCGGCGGAGGCGTCTCGGATCGTAGGCCCATGAGAAAACTCCACTGGCGGTTCATGGCCCGCACACGCGACGCCACCTCGTGCTCGACGTCCCAGCGTCGAGGCAGCGGGGGCCGGATCGCCCCCGCTGCCTCGTGAAGACCGGAGCACCATTGGCTAGGTGAACGATCGAAACGGGTTTTAGTCCCGGTCCTGGCTTTTCAGGCTGCTTTCCCCGCCCGAAAGATCGGTTTTCGGATTGGCCAGGCCGCTCGTGTTTCCGGAAACACCGGATTCGATGGCATCCGGGGGAATTTCGCGGTTGGCCGCGTGATCCTGGTATTGCTCGGTCTGGACCGTCTTGCTGTCCAAGCCGCGCTGGTCGGTATGCCGAGATTTGTCGCGGTTACTCAAGACCATGTTCTCTTCGAGGATTCCCTCGGGCAGATCCGTCATCGCGCCCGTTCCGGTGCCCTTGCCCTGAGCACCCGGCCCCATGGAATGGCGATCGGCCTTGGCCATGAAACATCTCCTCCTGTGTCCGAGTTCGAAGCCCTATGCCGCCGCTCAGTGCGAGCGGTGACCGCCCTTCCCTTCCGCGTCATGCGCATGGTGGCGGTCGCGCTCGCCGCCGCCGCCCGACACATGCGAGATGGGATCGTTGGTGGGACTGCCCGGGCGCGGGCCGCGATCCGGTTCGGACCGAGGTTCGGTGGCATCCTGGTGGCTGCTACCGGGCCCACCATGATGACGATCGGCAGCCGGAGTTTTCTTCGAGGTGCTCATCAGCGGTCCTGTTGATAGCCTTGATGCGTCGTGTTGACCTTGGAATTTCCGGCTTGGCCCATCTTGTCGGGATTCTGCGTCTGGGCGGAGCCCTTGGGTGCCGTCGACACGGGCGCCTCCGGCGCGCTGCCGGGCCCTTTGTCGGATTGGTTGGCAGGTGGAACGGGTGGCGGCTTAGCAGTCATTCGGTACACCTATCGAATAGCGTTGCCTTGCAGAGAGAACGATTCACCGCAATGTCAGTTCCGATATTTATCCTCGGCAAATCATCGCGAAGCCTGAACCGTATTTGTCTGCATGTTTACTGTCAGCGGCAGGCAACAAGATCCAGCCGTGGGTTCATCGACTGACGCAGGAATGCAGGCGGCACGACGAAGCCGCCTGCTGCTGCCGCGAAGGCGGCAGGGATCTTTCGTGGGTCTCGCGGACGGTAAAGCCCTCGGGGCAGCGTTTGGGGCCGCCTCCGAAGTCCGGTCCATCCGAGACCGGGTGCGTCTCAGATGATCGGCTTGCCTCCGGTCACCGCGACGGTGGCGCCGGAGACGTAGCTCGCTTCCGAGCCTGCCAGCATCACATAGACGGGGGCGAGTTCGCAGGGCTGCCCCGGACGCTTCATCGGCACCTGCGATCCGAAGCTCTTCACCTTCTCCAACGGCATGGTGGCGGGGATGAGCGGCGTCCAGATCGGACCCGGAGCCACGCAATTCACCCGGATGTCCCGTTCGGCCAGCATCTGGGCCAGACCGCCAGTGAAGTTCTGGATCGCCCCTTTGGTGGTCGCATAGGCCAGGAGCTGCGGGCTCGGCGTATCGGCATTGACCGAGGTCGTGTTGATGATGGAACTCCCGGGCTTCATATGCGGGAGCGCGGCTTTCACCAGGTAGAACATCGCGTGGATATTGGTCGCGAAGGTGATCTCCCATTCTTCGTCGGAGATCTCCTCGGGGCTGGCGAATGTCTTCTGGTGGGCCGCGTTGTTGACCAGGATATCGACCTGGCCGAACTCGGAGACGGCTGTCTCGACGATGGCACGGCAATGCCGGGGATCCTTCACATCGCCCGCCATCCGCACCGCCTTGCGGCCGGCGGACTCGATCAGCCGGCAGGTCTCGTCGGCATCCTCATGCTCGTCATAATAGCTCACCAGGACATCCGCCCCTTCGCGGGCATAGGCCAGGGCCACGGCCCGTCCGATGCCGCTATCGGCGCCGGTGATGATCGCCTTGCGACCGGAAAGGCGCCCCGACCCTTTGTAATGCGCCTCGCCGTAATCCGGGCGCGGGTCCATATCGGCATCGCGGCCCGGTGGCGTCAGGGGCCGCTGATTCTCGAATGGTGGCTTCGGGAAATCGGTCATCTCGAGCGATCCTTGCAAGAACTATCATATCTGCGTTGGCGGCGCATGAGGTGACCGCAAGCTTTACCCGTCAGCACGGCAAGCCATGAAAAGCCATTATCCATTCTTATTCAGAAATGATGGCGAGAACACACAGCATTAACAAAAACAATAGCTATGTTGCCCTGGACCTTGCTGTCGATCACCTCACTCGATGGGACAATTCATGGCGGAGGCTATTGTTTCGACAGCGAAGACGGTTTTAAAAGTCAGGCCGTTCTAGCGATGCTCAACCACCACGCCGCCGCGTATGGCGGCTGCCGTCCTTTGACGACAGCAGGCGGAAGGCCAGGACACCGAGGGCCAGAACGGCCCCTGAAACCGCGGCTTTTCTGACCAGCCCGGCACGGTTGTGCTGGAGTTCCGAACGGAAACCCATCTCGGCGGGGATGTTCGGAACCGTGCCGCGACCGAAATCCTGCACCAGGCCTTCGACGACATTCACCCGGTCGGCCGCCATCAACATCAACCAATGAGCCCATTCGGACTCACTGTATTTGAAGGCCTGACGCCGCATGGCACCACTGACGCCGCTCGGCGGTGTCGAGGTGCCGAACACCGCCGTGAGGTTGTTCCGCTCGATGGATTGCAGGATCTCGACCGTCTGTCGCTGTTGCGGCGGCCGCGGCCAGTTCATCCCGCCCTTGTCGTCGCGCGATCGGTCGCGCATCGGGTAGGTCGGGTCGTTCTCCGGATTGGCATCGGCACCCCAGCCGGGGATCTTGGATGGGTCGATCGGAAGGTTTCGCATGTCGGTCTTCCTCACCCGCGCGCCGAAGGGGGGACGAGTACGGGCTTGATGCATCCGTCGAGCTTGGCCGAGAAGATGTGATACGCGTCTGCGATCTCCTCCAGAGGCACCTTGTGCGTGATCAATGCTTTCGGGTTCAGGCGTCCGGCCTCGATATGCTCGATCAATCTCGGCAGGAGGCGCTTCACCGAGGCCTGGTTGGCCCGGATCGTAATGCCCTTGTTCACGACATTGCCGATGGGGATGAGGTTGCCCGTGGGACCGTAGACGCCCACGATCGACACGACGCCGCCCTTCTTCACCGAATTGATCGCCCAATGGAGTGCGGTCGCGGCACCCGCCTCGAGCTTCAACTTCGTACCGAGGAGGGTATGCAGGGCGCTGCCCGCCGCGTCGCCGCCGACGGCATCGATGCAGACATCAGCACCGAGGGAATCGGTGGTCTTCTTCAGGAAGACGACGGGATCGTCCATCGAGCGGAAGTTGTAGACTTCGGCGGGACAATAAGTCCTCGCGAAATCGAGCCGATAGTCGATGTGGTCGATGACGATCACACGTCCGGCACCGAACAGCCACGCACACCGGGCCGCCATGATCCCGACGGGACCGGCACCGAAAACCACCACCGTGTCGCCCGGCTGAATGCCGGCCATCTCGGCCGCCTGGTACCCTGTCGGCACGACATCGGTGAGAAGCACCGCGTCGTCGAGATCCATCGTCGATGGGATCTTGCAGGGGCCAATATCGGCATAGGGGACACGGACATACTCCGCCTGCCCCCCATCGTAGCCGCCGGCCGTGTGCGAATAGCCATAGATGCCTCCGAGCGCGCTCGCCTGCGGGTTGGCTTCATGGCAATTGCCGAAGAGACCCTGCCGGCAGAAATGACATTGGCCGCAGGCGATGTTGAACGGGACGATCACGTGGTCGCCGACCGAGAGGTTGCCGACCTGCGAGCCGACCTCCTCGACGACACCGATGAATTCATGGCCGAAGGTCATGCCCACCCGGGTATCGGGAACGAGGCCATGGTAGAGATGAAGGTCCGAGCCGCAGATGCAGGTGCGGGTCACCCGCACGACGGCATCCTGAACATGTTCGCAGACCGGAACCGGCTTCCTGTCGACCCGAACCCTGTAGGGCCCGCGATAATTCATCGCCAACACGTCTCGGGTCCTCCCCTGAATCCTGATCCCTGGGCCGTCCGCGGAGGCTCCCCACGGCGACGACTCTCAGCCAAAGCGGACGGTATTCGGCTCACCCGGATTGGCGCCGAGCTTCCACCGTTCGCCAGGGCGATCGTCGACCCCATGGCGCCCGGCGAATACTCAGCGCCCGGAATTCAGCGGTCGGCTTTTTCGTCGGATGCGCTGAGTTCCAGATAGCGCAACGTCGTCGGCTGGATGAGCTCGGCGACGGTCTTCGCCATGGCCTGCTCCTCCCTCAGGGATTGCTCGAATGCGGTGCGGTGCGCACTCTGCCCGGCGGCATCCCCGATGGTCACCAGCGAGGTATAGGCCGCGATCTCGAAATTCTCGAACGCATGATTGGCGAAGGTGTTCTTCAGGATTTCGTCCTGAGCCGGCACGTGCCCCAGCGCCATCATGTTGCCGACGAAACCGAGGAACCCTTCCTTGATCGCCGAAGGGCCATCGCCGAGGGATGACAGCGCCTCTTCGAGCCGGTCACGCTGGCCATGCGTCTCTTGGATATGGCGACGCAACGCCGCTTCCATTTCAGGATAGCGCTGCAGGCGTTCGACCTGCCTTTCCATAATCTGAAGCGCCTGCAACTCCAGGGCATGCGTGTTCTTCAGGGCAGTAACATAGATGGAGCGCGGGTCGAGTGCCATGTAGACTGTCTCCGAATATTAAACTGTGTTATGTCTCGATTGGACGAAATCCTTGTCTCTCTAACTGTTAACGCTGCGGCCGGTTGCTTAAAGCCTCGCTCAAAATGCGGATACGCTTGCTCGGTGCCCATAAGCCGCAGCGAATGCGATCTCATTTCCTGAGATACCCTCGAGCGGATCGAGCTTGGCCGGGCCGGACCGGGGTTGCTCGTCGTCGCGACATCGCCGGTCTCGCCACCTCGGCCCAAAAGCGAGCCGGCAGGCGGCACATGCGCCGACGACTTGCGCCGACAGCCAAAGGCGGACAGTTGACCCGCATCGGATCGGCGAAGAGGTCGGAATGGCTCAGGCGAGAGGGAGGCCGGCGGTGTCGATCGGACTCGCGACGTCAGCGTGCATTCCGTGATCGCGCAACGGCTTAGCGCGGCCTTGGATATCCGTGAGGTTCGCGCGAGGGAGGGCGCCGGACGCACGCTGGAACGCTTCCGATCCAAGGGGCTTTGCTCCCTGCAACGACGAAGGAGCACATCCGTGAAGACAGCCGACACACCGCAGCCCGGCGCCGATCTGCAGCCCATCGAGACTCCGCCGGCTGCCCCCGAAAAGCCTGAGCGGCAGCCGCCCTCGATCCCGGAGGAAGACGATCCGGAGATCGAAAAGACAGAAGAGCAGCCGAGCTGACTCCGCATCCTTCATCGGTGTGTTCAACGCGCGAAGCCCCGGACCTCTCGGGTCGCCGGGGCTTCGTCACATTCGCTAAACCTGCGGTCACCGAGGCGCACAGTCGAACCGTGCACCCGACAGCCCTCCGCGTTCTACGGACGGATACCGATCTCGGAGGGATGGCGCAGGCCGTGGCGGATGCCGTTCGGGAGGAAGGCCGAGCTGGTCATCGCCGCCATCGGCGACATCAGATGCCAATGCGCCGCATCCCGAGGAGTGCCGCTCGATCCGCAGCGTGACGACGGCCGGCTCGCCAGCGTCCCGCCCATCGCGGCTTCCAAGGCCTGCAGGGCCTTCGCGATACGGTCGGGGATTTCCCCCTCGACCGGCGGAAAGGCCTTCGCCATGGCCCGGTCGACGCCGTCCCTGAACGGCATAGCCTCGCTGGCATGGCTGCGAAGCTGCCAGATATTGAGCGGGTTGTCGTTCATGGGGTAAAACTGTCGGCTACGGCGCCGGTTCGCTGACGGGCAGTCCATCTGCCCGCGAAACTGCTTAAGTCCCCATCATTCACTTAGTTCACATTCTCATCCGAGAAAGCAAAAAAAGCCGCCCGAGGGGCGGCCTTTCTGCGCGACTATCCGTGTTCGAGCCGGAGTTCAGACGCTCATCAAAACGCTTGCCGAGCTCACCAGCGTCGCTGCCAGCATGAGGGTGGCGGCGGCCGCCATGGCGTATGAGAAGATCTTCATTCAGCAGCGATTCCCGCCCGAGGTCTGACCATATTGCTGGACCGGAAAGTTCTGCTGGTTCGCATTGCCTTCGGCGGCGGAGCTCATCGGACAGGTGGCCGGGTTGCGCCCGGCATTGCCGTCGCGGAGACTGAGAGACCCCGTGGCCTCGACGTCGTAGGCATTGAACGAGCTGTAACGGGTCGGGCGCTCGAAAGCAATCGCGGACGAGATCGAAGCAGCGCCAAGAACAAACGCAGTGGCGATAGCGGCGATACGGGTCTTCATCTGTATTACAAGCTCCTTCTTGACGTCGATGCCGAACAACTCGGCTCGTTCGTCTTGTGTGATTTGAATATGGGGCAGCAATCTCATTCCTGACGTGCTGAGCCGCACTCAGCATCGTGGATTAGACCCGGCTACTCTTCTGTCGGTGATATACCAGAGGCAAAACAACTGCTTGGCCGCCGCGCGACCGGCGATCGAAGAGGACGAGCGGGTCGCGAGGCCGATGAGGCTCGACGATGTCGGCCGGCAGCGCGACATCGGCACCGTGGCCCCAGCGGACCGGACCGGGAGGAGCGAGCCGGACGGTTTCGGAGGGGAGCCGGATGTCGCGACGACGAGGATCGATCACGAGGCTGCGGAGAAAAGCTTTCACGTCCCGTCTCCATCGAACGTCGAACGGAGACTCCCTGGTACGAAATGCCTCACGCGGCCCGTCCATCTTTGGCGAGCGCCGCGCCGGAAAGCTGAGGGATGACTTGTTTTCATTTAACCAAGTCGTGCCAAGGGTAGCGGAACGCCACCGATGCTACAGGGAATGAGACCTGTGTTATTTTTCGATGCAGACCGCCGCGCGCTCATGACCGCGATAGACGAGTCCAGCGCTCGGGTCGAATTCAACCCAGACGGCATAGTATTGGATGCCAATCCGCTCTTCCTCGATGCGATGGGATATTCCCTTTCCGAGTTAAAAGGTCGACATCATTCACTCTTGGTTTCTTCCGAAGATCAGAAAAGCGACGATTACCGGTTGTTCTGGGAGGCCTTGCGCCGCGGCGAAGCACAGACGCGCGAGTTCAAGCGCATAGCCAAGCATGAGCGCGAGGTATGGATCCAGGCGACTTACTATCCCGTGTTGGACCGCGCCGGGAAGGTCAGCCGAATTGTCAAGTTTGCGACCGATGTCACCGCTCAAGTGTTGCGCAACATCGAACATGACGGGCAACTCGACGCCCTCCATCGCTCGCAGGCCGTGATCGAGTTTGCCCTCGACGGTACTATCCTGACCGCCAACGCGAACTTCCTGTCGGCGATGGGCTACACGCTCGAGGAGATCGGCGGGCGGCATCACAGCCTCTTCGTCGACCCGTCGGAGCGGGTGGGCGCCGCCTACCGCGAATTCTGGACGTCGCTCGCCCGTGGCGAGTTTCGTTCCGGCGAGTTCAAACGGATCGCCAAGGGCGACCGCGAAGTATGGATTCAGGCGACCTACAACCCGATCCGCGACCGGGACGGGGTCCCGATCAAGGTGGTGAAATTCGCCAGCGACATCACCCGGCAGAAGCTGCAGACCGCCGATGCCATGGGGCAGCTGGAGGCCGTCAATCGGTCCCAGGCAGTGATCGAGTTCGCGTCGGACGGCACGGTCCTCGACGCCAACGAGAACTTCCTGAACGCGGTCGGTTACCAGTTGGACGACATAAGGGGGCGCCCGCATGCCATGTTCGTCGAGCCCAGCTATGCGCGGACGCCGGATTACGCCGCCTTCTGGGACCGCCTGCGGGCAGGACAATTTTCCTCCGGCATGTTCCAGCGCTTCGGCAAGGGCGGCCGCTCGGTCTGGATCCAGGCGAGCTACAACCCGATCTTCGATCCCAGCGGCCGGCTGACCAAGATCGTCAAATACGCCTCGGACGTCACCGCCAACATGGAGGCGCGATCCGTCGCGGTCGAGGCGGCGGAGCGGACCCTCGACCACGTCCAGTCCGTCACCGACGCCGCCGACGCCATGAACGCGTCCGCGGAGGCCATTTCCCGCAGCATGGCCCAGTCCAAGACGGTGGTGGACGACATCCATGGGCGTGCCGGTGAAGCGGATGCCGCCACCGAGCGGCTGCGAACCGCCACCGAGGCCATGGGCGGCGTCGCCTCGGTCATCGCCGGCATCGCTCAGCAGATCAATCTGCTGGCACTCAATGCGACGATCGAGGCGGCGCGGGCCGGCAGCGCGGGGCGCGGCTTCGCGGTGGTCGCGACAGAGGTCAAGAGCCTCGCCAGTCAGGCGGCCTCCGCCACGAACCGGATCAGCAGCGAGATCGCCGGCATGCAGGCGGTCTCCACCGAAGTGGCGGCGACCCTGGCCTCCATCACGCAGGCGATCGGGACGATCAGCACGCATGTGGCCGGAGTCACCGAGGCGGTGGATGAGCAGGCACGGACGACGGGGGACATCCTGGTCAGCATGCGGCAGGCGGCCGATGGCGTGTCGAGCATCAGCACGGGCCTCGACAATTGGACCGTCGGCATGGAGGAACGCCGCGCGGAGCGCCGGAGGCGCGTCCTGCTGCCGGCCCATATTCACCTCCCCGGCGGCGAACGCATCGCATGTTCGGTCCGCGACCTGTCGGAGGGAGGCGCGCGGTTGCATGTGTCGCGACGCGCCGACGTTCCCGACCGGTTCGCCGTCACCATCGACGAGGACGGACGCCGGTTCGACTGTGAAGTCCGGCATCGCTCGGGCACGGGCTTGAACGTTCAGTTCCGCGACGCCACGGAGACGAGCCTCGACCGCGTGGCGTGACGCCGACGCCTCAGGGCGTTCCGCGCCGGGCCGGCCATCCCGACACGCTCCGGGGGCCCGTCCGGCGGCGGGTGGCCGATATCTGTGTCCGCAGCGCAACAGGACGGGGGCTTTCGCGCCCAGTGAGAAGCAGGGCGTCCCGGCGGGTAAGGCCGGCCGGCAAGATGTTTCCGACAGAAACACAAGGGCTTGATCCGTCGGGGGCAGGACATTTTAGAAATCATATAAACTATTGACGTGCTTGCATAATTTTGAATCCACCCGCTTGTTTCAACGCCAAGAGATCGTGCGGTCCCGCGGTGATCCCAAGGTGGTGGGAGCTGGTTTTATGCAGCCGGTATCGATGGATGCGCTGCATCGTAGCCAAGGCGCGAAGCTTCAGCGTTTCCTCCTGCGCCTGCTCGGCAATTCCGCCGACGCGGCCGACGCCCACCAGGAGACCTACCTGCGCATGCTCGCGGCGCTCTCGCGCACCAGCGTCGAGAACCCCTCCGCCTTCCTGTTCCAGGTCGCCAACAACGTCGCCCTGCGGATGCGGAACCGGCAGCGGCTGGAAGGGACGCTGTTCCATTCCGTGAGCGACGCGGAGATGTCGGACATCGTCGATGCCTATGCGCTGCCGGAACGGCAGGTGATGGCGCGCCAGGAGCTCCGGCGGCTCGCCGCCGATATCGACGCGTTGCCGCCCCGGTGCCGGGAGGTGTTCCTCCTCGTCCGCATCGACGGCCATTCCAACGGCGAGGTCGCCACGCGCCTGGGCATCAGCCGCAACATGGTGGAGAAGCACCTCATCAAGGCCCTCCTGCATTGCCGCAGCCGGAGCCGCGAACGTTCGTGACACGCGACGTCAGGGATCGGCCGCCTCGTTGATCTGAGACGGTAGGGACACACGGCTCGGCGATCCGAGCCGGGATTGGGTCCGGAAAGCAGAACCGTGACCAAGGACAAAACCACAGACGCGGACGCGCGCGACGACGAGGATCCCGTCTTCGAGGCCGCGGCCGGCTGGGTCGCGCGGCTCTCCTCCCCCGATGCGACGGACGAGGACCGCGAGGCCTTCGCGGAATGGCGCGATGCCGATCCCGCCCATGCCGAGGCTCATGCCGAGATGGATGCGCTCTGGCGCAGGCTCGGCCATGTGCCCGACCCACGCAGACGCCGCACCTCGCCGACAGGACTCGCCGCCCTCGCCGTGGCGGCCATCCTGTGCGCGGCATTGATCCATCAACTCGGCCTGATCGACCGGTTCCGCTCCGACCTCTGGAGCGGCGTCGGCGAGATCGGCCATTCCGTCCTGGCCGATGGGAGCCGCATCGACCTCAACACCGATACGGCGGTGGCGCTGCGGTTCACGGACACCGAACGCGGAATCGAGCTCCTGCGCGGCGAGGCGTTCTTCGACGTCGTCCCGGATTCCCGGCGCCCCTTCGTGGTGCGCGGCAATGGCTTGAGCGTGCGGGCGATCGGCACGCGCTTCTTCGTCCGGGCGGACGGTGCGGACAGCCCCGTCGGGGTCACCGAGGGACGCGTCGATGTGGCGGCCGAGCACCGGCACATGCTGGTATCGGCGGGCGAGGCGGTTCGCCGCGAGGACGGGGCGCCCTTCGGCGTCGTCACGGCGGATCCGAGCCGGAGCGTGGCCTGGCGGGAGGGTCGCCTCGTCTTCTCGGGCGAACGGCTCTCCGCCGTCCTGGGGGAACTCGACCGCTACCGCCACGGCCGCGTCGTCCTCATCGACGCCAAGGCCGGCGAGCGGCGGGTCACGGGGGCCTTCGACCCCCACAATACGGACGAGGCGCTGGACGTGATCGCGGCGACGATGAACGTGCGCGTCACCCGGCTCACGCCCCTCCTCGTCCTGGTCGGGTCGCCGCTATAGGAGGCCGAAATAATTCCGTTCTCGGACGTCAGGAGATTGCGGGCCCGTTGATCTCAATCGGTAAGGGACGAGAGAGCGCGAAGCGCACCGTCCTGTTCAACCGACGGATGGGGCGTGCAATGGCGGCGCGAGAGCTTGGGTTTGCAGGGGAGCGGCGCGCGAGGGTGTTCCTCGCCGGCGTGTCGATGCTGGTGATGGTCCCCGCCGCCGCGCAGAGCCAGGAGGCGAAGCGCCCGCCATCGGCCAAGGACCGGAAGGCGAGCATCATCGCCCTCGCTCCCGAAGCCTCGGCCCCGCGACAGGGGGACAGCGTGTCCCTGTCGATTCCGAAAGGGCCTCTGGAAACGGCCCTAGTCACCTTCACCGAACAGGCGAAGGTCAAGCTGGTCTATGCCACCGAGCTCACGGCGAGACTGAGCACCAACGGCGTCGACGGCGCGTTCCTGCCCCTCGACGGCCTGGCCAGGATCCTCGAAGGCACCGGCCTGACCCACCGGGCGGTGGGTCCTTACACCATCACCCTCGTCAATCCGAGCTACGTCCAGCTCGGCCCGGAGCCGGCCGGGGCGGTGACCCTCGCCGAGCTGAGCGTCGAGGCCCAGCGCCTGAACCGCGCGTCGCTCGCGGGGCTGCCCCCGTCGAGCGGAACGGTGGGCCAGCCGCCGGTTCCCTATGCCGGCGGCCAGGTGGCGACGGGAAGCCGGCTCGGCCTCCTCGGCAACCGCTCCGTGCTGAACACGCCCTTCAACGTGACGAGCTACACGGAAAAGCTGATCACGGACCAGCAGGCGCGCACGGTCGGCGACGTCGTGCAGAACGATCCCTCGGTGCGCAACGACGCGCCGCCCTACAGCGAACGCGATTCCTTCTTCATCCGCGGCTTCTCGGTCACCAACCTCGACACCGCCTTCGACGGGTTGTTCTACATCGCCAATGCGCGCCGAACCTTCACCGAAGGCCTCGAGCGCGTCGAGGTGCTGAAGGGCCCCACCGCCTTCCTCAACGGCGGCGTCGGCCGTGTCGGCGGCACCATCAACCTCATCCCCAAGCGCGCCTTCGACGAGCCGCTCACACGGATCACGACGAGCTATTTCAGCGATTCCCAGGTCGGAACCCATCTGGATTTCGGACGCCGCTACGGCACCGCCAAGGAATGGGGCATCCGCTTCAACGGCGCCTACCGCAACGGGGGCACGCCCCTCGACAAGAACGCCATCGAGGTGGGCATCGCGGCCCTCGGGCTCGATTATCGCGGCGACCGGTTCCGCGCCTCGCTCGACCTCAACCATTCCAACCAGAACATCACGGCGCCGACATCGCTGTTCAACGCGGCCGCACCGAACATCGCGGTGCCCCGCGCCCCGAACAACCGGCGCAACACGGCGAACACGAACGAATATATCGACACCACCTACGGCATGGCCGCCGGCCGGGTCGAATTCGATATCCTGCCGGAGACGACGATCTACGCCGCGGGCGGCATCAGCCGTTACCGCGAGGATTCGCTGAGTTCCTATTACCTGATCACCGGAGCCTCGGGGCAGGCCACCAACACGCTCGCCATCGCTCCCCTCGAATTGCAGGGCCTGACCGGCGAGATCGGGCTGCGCTCGCATTTCCACACCGGCTTCATCGGGCACCAGGTCTCGGTCTCGGCGACCGAGGCCGTGAACAAGAACTTCTCGCGCGGCTACTTCCCCCCGAGCCTCCCGAGCTTCCAGACCAACATCTACGCTCCGACCTACCTGCCGTTCGGATCGGTCGCCACGGGGGTCTATCCCCGCTCCAGCCGGCAACCCCTCTTCACGGAGCTGAGCGCACGCAGCGTGGCCGTGGCCGACACCCTCTCCCTGGGTGAAGACCGCTTCATGCTGACGCTCGGCGGGCGCTTCCAGGACATCGCGGTCAACAGCTACGTCACCCGCCCGGTGGCCAATCAGGGGTCGCTGGCATCGAGCTACGACCAGGGCCGGTTCAGCCCCGCCATCGCCCTGGTCATCCGCCCCTTCGAGAACCTGTCGTTCTACGGCAATTACATCGAGTCCCTCGACGCAGGCCCGAGCGCGCCGGTCACCGCGGTCAATGCTAGCGAGATCTTCGCCCCCACCGTGAGTCGGCAGAAGGAGGTCGGCGCCAAATACGATTTCGGCACCGTCTCGGTCACCGCCTCTCTGTTCGAGATCGAGCAGCCGAGCGCCTTCACGGATCCCGGCACGAGGCGCTTCTCCGTGAGCGGGCTGCAGCGCAACCGGGGCGCCGAGTTCACCGTGTTCGGCGAGCCCGTCGCGGGGATCCGCCTGCTCGGCGGCATCGCCTTCATCGACGCGGAACTGGTGAGGACGCTCGGAGGGCAGTTCGACGGAAACGCCGCTCCCGGCGTCCCCGACATGGCGATCAATCTCTACGGCGAGTACGACCTGCCGCCGTGGCTGGCCCCGGGCCTGACCCTCACCGGGCGGGCCATCCATACCAGCCGCCAGTTCTACAATCAGGCCAACACACAGTCGGTCCCCGACTGGACCCGCTTCGATGCCGGCCTGCGCTACGCCTTCGAGGGCGTCTCGGGCAAACCCGTGGTGCTGCGGGCCACCGTCGAGAACCTATTCGACGATTCGTACTGGGCCTCCGCCGCGCGCGGCTTCCTCGCCGTCGGCGCCCCCCGAACCGTCATCGTCTCCGCCTCCGTCGATTTCTAGAGCGCTCTCCGCCGAAGTGGATACCGGTTCGGCGAGAAAGAGCGCGGCAAAACAGAGGCTTAGAGATGTGTCCCGACCCAACGTGGTCGGGCGCAGCTTTAGAGGTCATGCCCTTTGCCTGACGCGCCGTCGCGTCGGGCAATGTGTACGAAGCTTGCAAACCGTCGGGCGGTCGATCACGAATCCGAGGTGCACCGCGAGATTGATGACGGAGGCCGGCCTCACCCCGCCGACGGCGACCACCAAGACTTTCTCGGTGATGGGCAAGGTCTTCGATCCGGCCAAACCCGAGGATTACCTGAACTCCTTCGCGATCAAGCGGGCGGGCTGAGCCATGGAGGCCTCCCTCCCGCTCCGCGCCGGATCGGTCTCCCGGTCATCCCCATCGGCTCGCACAGACGGGTGCGACATGTGGTCGACCGCCGTCAAAAAATAACGCAAGAAATAGCAGCAACAAATATAGTTGCTTAATGTCAGGGCAATCGCGCGCCCTTTCCTAGGCATGCCCGTGAGTGAGAGCGTCATCGCTCCCGCCTCCACCAAGATGAGGCGGGATATGCCGCGCTATCATTTCAACGTGTACGATGGAAAAAGCACCCTCGATCAGGATGGGACAGAGCTCAATAGCTTCGAGGAAGCCAAGTTTGCGGCAGTGTGCCTAGCCGGCAGGATCATTCTCGAAAACTTCAAGCACATTTGCTCGAGCGATGAGTGGCGCCTCGAGGTCGCGGATGAAAATGGGCTTTTGCTGATCTGGCTGGATTTTACGATGATCGAGTCGCCCATCGTCGAAACCATGAGAAGACGGCCGAATTACCAATCATGACTGTCATCTGATCGGCACAGATTCGATATCGGCCTCGACACACGAACAAAGTCCGCTTCATCCTCGCTCGCCCCGGCGTCACGGGCGGCTTCGATGAAGCGGCGCCTCCGTTCCTCACGCGTCAACGACCCCGCCCCGCTTTGCGGGCGGTTTTGGTGCGGTCTCAGGCTCGTCCAGAATCGCCCTCGTCTCTTCGACCACCGCTTTGGATCTCGCGACAGACTGTCGGGCGTCCGCGGCCGATTGCAGGATGAACTCGAGGAACTCAGCGTCACTGACTTGCATGGCCTGTCCTGGCGTCAGCGGGCGTCCTGGCCGTCCCGGCTTTGGGGGGGGGGGTGTCGGCGGTCATGACAGTGGCTCCTGCATCGTCGGGGAATGTAGAGCCAACGCGGCGGACAGCAAAAAGCCTCCGCACCCGATCCGGCAGCCCCGTATTTGCAGTATCCGCGTCCCGCGATTCATGACGTGCCGCCTCGGGAGGACACGTTACGGCGAGCCTGGCTCGTCGCCCTGTGCCCGCCAGCGTAGCCACGGCCCGTCTTCTCGCCCTTCGGCTTCACGGCGCCGTCGTTGCCGACGAAGGTCTCATCGCCCTCGACAAGGCCGCCACCGCTGCCGACATGCCGCCGTGATGAGGTCACACGGGGACTTCCGCCTAAAAGAGGTCCTCCAGCGTCCCGAAAGCTGCGGCCTCGTCGTGAAAGAACTTGGCGGAAAGGGCGGATATCGGGGCAACTCTATGAAGAGGAAGCCAGACCGTCAGGCCGTATGGGCGAACGGTACGATCGCCAAGCAAAGGTTTTGAGTTGTGCCCCGCCCCAACGCGGTCGGGCGCAGCCCTGGCACGGTCCGGCGGAGTTCAGCCGCAGGCGTCCCATCTCAGCATCGCCATCTGCGCCACGCCCTCCAGTTCGGCCCGGCTCGCGCCGTCGCGGGCCAGGATCGACATGCCGCTCTGGACGGTCTGCACGAAGCGGGCGAGGGCGTGAATGTCGGTCTCGCCCGCAAGCTCGCCCGAGGACACGGCCCCGGCCAGGCACGCCTCCAGACGCTCCAGCGTCACGGCACGCGCCGACCGAACCAGATCGCCGAGGTCCGATCGCCCTTCGCCGCCGACGGACGAGAGCGTCACCATGCAGCCGAGGGGATTGTCGGCGAGCGATCCGGTCAGGGCCGCGGCCGAGTCCATGAGTAAGGACAGCACCGCCTCACGCGCCGTCCCGGCGGATCGGAACCTGCCCCAGACCAGCGCCTCGTAGGTCGTGTTGTAGTGGCGCAGGGCCTCGGTGAAGAGCGCCTCCTTCGATCCGAAAGCGGCATAGAGGCTGGGCGATCCGATCCCCATCGCCTCGGTGAGGTCGGCGATGGACGTCGCCTCGTAGCCCTTGCGCCAGAACAGGTGGGTCGCCTGCGTGAGGGCGGCCTCGCGGTCGAAGGCACGAGGGCGTCCGCGCCCCCGGACGGACCCTGCCGCGACGCGTCCCGGTTTCTGCTCTGATTTCTGCATCGATCGATATATAAATCTCTTGACCCCCATCACCAACACGCCTAGCTATTTTTGTGTCGATCGATACATAAAGGTTGAGTGATGCAGGAACTGGCTGGAAAGCGTGCACTCGTCACGGGTGGTTCACGAGGCATCGGCGCCGCGATCGCGCTCGATCTCGCGGACAGAGGGGCGGACGTGGCGATCACCTACGAGCGGTCGGCCGACCGCGCGGCCGAGCTGGTGCGCGCCATCGAGGCGAAAGGCCGGCACGGGCTCGCCATTCAGGCCGACAGCGCCGATGCGGCGGCCGTGAAACGCTCGGTCGACGAGGCCGTGGCGGGACTGGGCGGTCTCGACATCCTCGTCAACAATGCCGGCATCGCCCGCTACGGCGCGGTCGCGGAGATCGACCTCGTCGACATCGACGCGCTCCTGAACGTCAATGTGCGGTCGGTGGTGCTGGCCTCCCAGGCTGCGATTCCGCATCTCGGACAAGGGGGGCGCATCATTTCGATCGGCTCGTGCCTCGCCGAGCGCGTCCCCTTTCCCGGCGTGACCGTGTACTCGATGACCAAGTCGGCGCTTCTCGCCTTCACCCGGGGGCTGGCCCGCGAACTCGGGCCTCGGGACATCACCGTGAACCTGGTCCAGCCGGGTGGAACCGACACCGACATGAACCCCGCCGACGGTCCCCAATCCGACGGTATCCGCGCGCTGACACCGCTCGGCCGCTACGGTACGCCGGAGGACGTCGCCGCCGCCGTGGGCTTCCTCGCGAGCCCGGCCGCGCGGCAGATCACCGGATCGGTCGTCACCGTGGATGGCGGCGTGAACGCCTGAGCGGGGATCCGACACCGCCGCGCGCATCCGAGACACGGCCTTGGAGCGCTCTCCGCCGAAGTGGATTCCGGTTCGGCGAAAAAGAGCGCGGCAAAACAAAGGCGATTATATCGTTGACACATACGGACTGACGGTCTAGCTTCTGGATCAAGGAGTTAGCCCGATGTCCGCCCTTTCCGCCAAGTTCTTCCACGACGAGGCCGCCGCTTTCGAAAAGCTGGAAAGCCTCCTTTGGGCGGAAGGCCCCGTGTGCCCTCACTGTGGCGGCATGGGTCGGATCACTGCGGTTAAGGGCGGTCGGATGGGCCTACGTCGCTGCGGCGACTGCAAGAAGCAGTTCACCGTCACCGTCGGCACCGTGTTCGAGTCCAGCCATGTGAAGCTACATCTGTGGCTCCAGGCTGCTCACCTCCTCTGCTCCTCCAAGAAGGGCATGAGCAGCCACCAGATCCACCGCATCCTCGGCGTCACCTACAAGACGGCGTGGTTCATGACCCACCGTCTGCGCGAGGCGATGCGCGAAGGCGCTTTCGTGCCCTTCGGCGGCGGTGGCGGCATTGTCGAGGTCGATGAGACCTTCATCGGCAACGACCGCACCGTGAAGCCCAAGGGCGAGAAGAAGGGCCGTGGCTACGCTCACAAGCATAAGGTGCTGAGCCTTGTCGACCGTGACACGGGCCAGAAGCGCTCCATAGTCGTCGATGACCTCAGCGCCAAGACCCTGCTCCCGATCCTCAAGGAGAACATCGCCAAGGAAGCCCGTGTGATGACCGACGAGGCCGGCCAGTACGGCAAGCTCTCCGCGACCTTCACCGGCGGCCACGGCTTCACCCGGCACGGCCAAGGCGAGTACGTCGACCTCGTGGACCGCACGATCCACACGAACACGATTGAGGGCGCGTTCTCCGTCTTCAAGCGCGGCATGAAGGGCGTCTACCAGCACTGCGGCAAGCAGCACCTTCACCGCTACCTCGCCGAGTTCGATTTCCGGTACAACAACCGGGTGAAGCTCGGCTGTGGCGACGTAGAGCGGGCCGAGCGGGCGCTAAAGGGTATCGTCGGGAAGCGGCTGACGTACCGCTTGGCCTGATCAAACGCTGATCACCGGCAGACTCCCAAGCTCGTACATTCTCAGCTAGCGTAACCCGATGCCATTGCCGAGGCTCCTTGCTGCCGAAAAGAGCATCCCTTTCGCCAACGAATGGGTGAAGCCTGAGGCGTCAGATGGGTACGCTCGCTTCCTTGTCCCCCTTGAAGTCGAAGGCGTGCTGGAAACCAGCGTCACGCTCAGTGTCGGCGCCTACATTCGCCGCCCGGACAGACATGTGACCTTCGAGCTCTCTGTTCGTGGCGTGTCGGGCCAGCGCCAAATTCGTATTGAGCGAGTGGATTGGAGAGACATCAGGGGAGGCCACAGCAATCAACGATCCTGCCGAGGACTATGGTCAGGACGTCGCGTCCCCGCGTCACACGCGCACACGTTCAATCTCAATTGGGTGGAGGCTGAACGGCGTATGCGGAAAGGCAAATTGCCCTGCGCTGAGCCCCTAGAGCCGGAACCGCAATCCTTTGAAGAACTTAGGACCCTCGTCGGAAGACGCTTAAATATCAATAACATAGACGTTGTGCCTCGCCCTCCGTGGGAGTATGATTTGTTCACATGACGACGGGCGTAAACATCGCTGATAGGGTTAGGCAGGCTGTCGAAAACACGGCTCGCGAACTCGTGCGTACTGAGCGGATCGGTGAGAGTTGGTATATTAATCTACCACTGCTGTATCCAGATGGATCGTATGTAACAGTTCGCGTCGATCCAACGCCTGGAGGCATCCGGGTTAGTGATGACGGTTTTGCATATCGTGAAGCTGAAGATCTTGAAGCGCCGAAAGGTTCGTTCAAAAGAACAGCAAGTGCCATCGCTGAACAGATGGGTGTTTTCGTCAACAATCATGCAATTTTTGTAGACTCATCTACTGATATGCTTGAAAGAGCGGTGCATGATGTGGCGGAGGCATCGTGGCGCGTAGCTGATCGCATATCACAGAGACTGCTTTCCGATGATGATGAGGCGTTGTCCGAAGCCTTGGCGAGCCGCCTACTAAAGGTCTTTGGCCCCAATAGCGTCGACCCTAACAAATCTACAATCCTCGGCGCCTCGACAAATGAATGGACCCTATCTGCGGTCGTCAGGCTGCCTGATAGAGTTGCTGTATTTCAGGCGGTGAGCGATCATGCTGCATCAATTTACAAAGCCTCAACGGCATTTCGCGACCTATCTGAGCTTCACGATCCACCTCGACTGATTGCTGTCGTAAAGGATCTTTCTGCTTTCGGTCCAAAGCTATCTCTTCTTGTCCCTAGTAAGGTCATACAAGAGCAGCAGTCAGATAGTGATTTTAGGCGTGCTGCTGCATGACACCCGCTAAGCCCAAGCCGCTCAGCAAAAAGGGCAACCTACCAGCGTCCACGGTGACACTTGCCAAACGTGGGTCGGATCGAGAGGAGACAATACCCTCGCCCAAGCCGGCCAAGCTCGTCGCCGAGAAGCTGACGCCGGACATCCAGCGCGCACAGGCTGTCGTAGCTGACGCGCAGGCGGCTGTGGCATCGGCCAAGCTCGGCACACGCACGGCGCAGAACCGCGCCGACAAGGCCGCACAGGATGCGGTGGAGTCCCAAGCGAAGCTAGCTAAAGCGGTGAGCAAGCTCGGCGCAGAGAAGCTGACACCTGAGGAGCAGAAGCGCCGCTTCATCGAAGCCGCCCGTGAAGCCGGGTGCAGTGAGGATGAAGCGGACTTTGATAGTGCGTTGAAGCAGATATTGAAGCCGAAGCAGGGGCAATCGTAGCGCCCCCGCTCCGATGAGATGTCCTACTTGGACTTGTCGGCGATGCCCTTCAGGCCGCCATCGTAGACGCCGGCAATAGCTTCCTTGGCCTTATCGTCGGGCGCGCCCTTGGCCTTGAAGCTGCCAGTCCAAGTGACCTTGGAGCCGCCACCATCCTTCTCGACCATGATCGTGGACTTGTAGTCCTCCACCGGAAGAGGTCCCGAGAGGATCGTGTAGGTGTAGCTCATCTTCTTGTCGTCGCGGGCCTGCTCCTGCTCGACGATGGTGCCGCCGCCTTTCAACGATAGCGTACGCTCCTCCTTGCTGCCGTTTTTGGACAGTGCACACTTCTCAATGACGGGGTGCCAATCGCCGATGCCGCAGAAGCCGCCGATTGTCTTCCACACTGCGTCCGGCGCCGCTGCAATAGTCGCCGTCTTGGTGACTTCAAGTGCCAAAGCGGGGGTCGTGGCGACTACCGCGAGAGCCAGGACGGGGGCAACGATCTTCAACATTTGGCGCTTCCTCAAAACAGGTTCTTGTTCGCCCCTCGTGGGACCATGAACAAACTAGCGCGCAATCGAAATCAGGCCATGCCTATCGCGTATGTGTGAACGGTATAATCGCCAAAACAAAGGCCTGGAGATGTAACCCGACCCAACGTGGTCGGGCGCAGCTCTAGCGGAAAGACCGAGGCCGCCGGCATCAATCCGTCGTGGATCGCGCGCCCCGTTCGGCCTCGGTCGTCCCCGGCACGATGCCCTTGGCCGAGACGTGCCGCACGAAGGCGTCGACCCAGGAATCGAAGCAGGCCATGGCGTCGCGTTCCTGAACCATGTCGTCGGCCTGATCGTCGGCATAGGGCCGCTCCAGACCGACCGAGGCATGCCGCCAGAGCTCGTCCGGCACCTCAATGCCGCTGTAGCGGCACTGCCAGACCAGGCCCTGGTAAGCCTTGCGCTCATCGCCCTGGTAAGGCTCCCGCGCCGGGTCGAACCAGTCCTTCTGCCGGAGGATGCGGGGGCGGCGATCGTCGTCGAGTTCGTTGCCGCCCTCGTTGCCGTAGCAGAAGAACCCGGCCGTGCGCCCCTCCAGGTGGTTCCGGGTCAGCTCCCGCCAGAGCGGCGATTTTTCCAGCGCCTGCGCCTTCAGGGTGCTCTTCTTGTCGATGAGGTCGGGACGCGGGTTACCGCCGCTCATGCAGACGAGGCGGTCGAACATCGCCTTGAGGTTGGTGGAGGGACCATACCACCAGACCGGCCCTATGATCGCCCAGGCATCGGCGCGGGCGAGGCGCTGGTAGAGCTTCTCGTTCCACATCAGGTCGGGCTGGTGGTCGCTGTCCGGCCCGTAGCAGTTGCAGGACCAGACGCAGAGCGCCATCGAGGAGCCGACGCAGCCATTGCAGCCCTGGATCTTGGGCTTGCCGTGCTGGTTGCCGATATCGACATGGTCGACCTGCCAGCGCGCCGGCAAGCGCCCGAGCATCCGGTGCATCAGAAACCGGGCCTTGCCGTCCATGCCGGGGCATCCATCGAGCCGCCTTGCCGATCCGGCGACCACGAGGACCTGGAATGGGCGCGTCTCCAGTGGCAACGTTTCGACTTCGGCTTGCAAGTTATCCAACGTTTTCCGCTCACCGGCTGAAGTGTCCATACGGTCCCGGCACCGCACCGCGACCCCGCCCAACAAAAACAGGAGGCGCAATGGCAGGTTCCTGATCGCCTTCAACCTATGCCTGATCTTCGACGTGCCGACGCCATGTCCTGGTGTGAAGGACGACAGAGCCTCCACCATTGTTCCGGGCGATGTGTCCAATCCGACCTATCGCGCTGACACGGGCTGATGCATGATAGATTCCGACAGAAGGCGATGGGCCGCCCCCTCGATGGGCGGCCGCCCGATGCGCCTCTCCCGCATCATGGTGACCATGCCAGACGACAGTCAGCCTACCGCCCCGACCGGCTCCCGCGACGCGCTCTCCACCGGCATATCCGGGCTCGACGACGTCCTCGCCGGCGGCCTCACCCGTGACCGGCTCTACCTCGTCGAGGGCAGGCCCGGCACTGGCAAGACGACCCTGTCGCTGCAGTTCCTCCTCGAAGGCGTCGCCCGGGGCGAGAAGGGCCTCTACGTCACGCTGTCGGAAAGTGCCGACGAGCTCCGGGCCGGTGCGGCGTCCCACGGCTGGTCCCTGGATGGCGTCGACGTCTACGAACTCGTCAGCGAACTCGGCCTCGACCCCGACAGCGAGCAGTCGATCCTGCACCCGTCGGATGTGGAGCTCGGCGAGACCGTGCGCGAGGTCATGGAGCGCGTCGACGCGCTGCAGCCGGCCCGGATCGTGTTCGACAGCCTGTCCGAGCTCCGGCTCCTGGCCCAGAACCCCTTGCGCTACCGGCGTCAGATCCTTGCCCTGAAGCAGTTCTTCGCGTCGCGCGGCTGCACGGTTCTGCTGCTCGACGACAACACGGCGGACGTCCAGCTCCACAGCATCGCCCATGGCGTCATCGTCGTGGAGCAGATCGAGCGCGAGTTCGGGTCGGAGCGTCGGCGCATCCGCGTCGTCAAGATGCGCGGCGTCAAGGTCCGTGGCGGCTTCCACGACCTCGTGCTCCGCACCGGCGGCCTCACCGTGTTCCCGCGCCTCGTCGCGGCCGAGCACTCGGACGAGTTCGACCCGGGCACGACCTCGACCGGTTTGGTGGAGCTCGACCTGCTTCTCGGGGGCGGCCTCGTGCCGGGCACCAACACGCTGCTGATGGGGCCGTCCGGCGCCGGCAAGACCACCACCGCCATCCGCTGCATGCTCACCGCCCTGGAGGGCGGATCGCGCGCGACCTACTTCCTGTTCGACGAAGGCAGGGCGACCCTGCTCGCCCGGTCCGCGCTCCTCGGCATGGACCTGCGTCCCCATATCGCGAGCGGCGCGCTCGACCTGATGCAGATCGACCCGGCCGAGATCTCGCCGGGCGAGTTCACCTGCCGGGTGCGCGAGGCCGTCGAGGCGCAGGGATCGTCCTTCGTGGCCATCGACAGCCTCAACGCCTACGTCCACGCCATGCCGGGCGAGCAATACCTCGTCCTGCAGATGCACGAGCTCCTGAGCTACCTCAACCAGAAGGGCGCCACGACCGTCCTCGTGCTGGGCCAGCACGGGGTCATCGGCGAGGTCCGCACCGACGTCGACCTGAGCTATCTCAGCGACGGCATCGTGCTGTTCCGGTATTTCGAGGCCAAAGGCGCGGTCCGCACCGCGATCTCCGTGGTGAAGAGCCGGGTCAACGCACACGAGCGCACCATCCGGGAATTGCGGATCTCCCCGACCGGCCTGCAGGTCGGCGAGGCCTTGAGCGACTTCCAGGGCGTGCTCACCGGGCTGCCGGCCTATGGCGGCAAGGTCGCGATGCTGGACGGCAATGCCGAGACGTCCGGACCCGCCGCGTGACGCCATCGTCGGCAATCGAGGAGCGGGTGCTGATCCTGGCGCCGCGCGGGCGCGACGCCGGGGTCGTCCAGCAGCTGCTCGCCAAATCGGGCACGCCGGCCGCCATCTGTGCGGACGCGCCGGCATTGATCGCCGGCCTGCGCGCGGGCGCGGCCGCGGCCCTCGTCACCGAGGAGGCCCTGGCCGAGGCCGATACGGCCGCCCTCGACGCCTGGGTCGAAGCCCAGCCGCCCTGGTCGGACTTCCCGTTCATCATGCTGGCGACCCGACAGGTCGGACGCCGCCCCGCGCGGGCGGCCGCGATCATCGAGCGGCTCGGCAACGTCGTGCTGCTGGAACGGCCCATCAACGCCGAGACCCTGGCGAGCGCCGTCGCGTCGGCGCTTCGGGGCCGTCGTCGGCAATATCAGGCCCGCGGCCACATCCTGGAGCGGGAACAGGCGCAGGAGCGCCTCCGGCACGCCAACGAGACGCTGGAATGCCGGGTCGCCGAGCGCACCCGCGAAGTCGATGCGGCGCGCGAGACGCTCCTGTTCGCCCTCGATTCCGCCGGCATGGGCTCCTGGGACCTGGACCTCGTCCACGATACCTCCCGGCGTTCGAGACGCCACGACGCCATCTTCGGCTACGACGAGCCTCTGCCCTCCTGGGGATGGGCGGACTTCCTGCATCACGTCGTCCCGGAGGACCATTCCATCGTCGCGGCGGCCTTCGCGCAGGCGGTCGAGACCGGAAACCTCGACATGGAATGCCGGATCCGGCGCCCGGACGGCGCGATCCGATGGATCGCCGCGAGGGGCCGCGCCGAATACGGTCGCGAGGGAAATCCCGTCCGCCTCGCCGGTATCGTCATGGACCGCACCGACCAGCGGGCGACCGAGGACGCCTTGCGCCAGGCCCAGAAGATGGAAGCCATCGGGCAATTGACCGGCGGGGTGGCGCACGATTTCAACAACCTGCTCACCGTCATCGTCGGCGGCCTCGACATGGTGATCCGCAAGCCGGAGAACACCGAGCGGGTGGTCCGCCTGGCCGAGGCCGCGATGAATGCGGCGCGCCGGGGCGAGCAGCTCACCCAGCAGCTTCTGGCCTTCTCGCGGCGGCAGATGCTGCGGCCCCAGACCCTCAACCCGAACCGCCTGCTCCTCGACTTCCGGCCCCTGGCCCAGCGCGCGGCCGGCGGCGCCATCGAGATGACGTTCGATCTCGACCCGGCGCTCGATCCGATCCGCATCGACCCCGCCCAGTTCGAGGCCGCGGTGCTGAACCTCGTCGTCAACGCCCGCGACGCGATGGAGGGCAGCGACCGCGCGGCCCGCATCGACGTGCGCAGCCGCAACGTCCGCCTCGACACCGCCGCCGTCGCCGATAAAGGCGTACCCCCCGGCGACTACGTCGAGGTCTCGGTCGCCGACACCGGCAGCGGCATCCCGCCCCAGACCCTGGCCCGGGTGTTCGAACCGTTCTTCACCACGAAGGAAGTGGGCAAGGGCACCGGTCTCGGGCTCTCCCAGGTCTATGGTTTCACCCGCAGCGCCGGCGGCTACGTCGCCATCGAATCCACCGTCGGGGCCGGAACCACGTTCCGACTTCTCATCCCGCGGTCCTCGGACCCGGTCGGCGAGGAAGCGGGGACGGGCTCCGGCACCGCGCTCCCGCTCAAGCGGGCGGGGGACGGCGACACCGTCCTGCTCGTCGAGGATGACGAGCAGGTCCTCGGCATGGCGGTCGAGAGCCTGGAGGAACTGCGCTACCGGGTGATCGTCGCGCGCAACGCCGCCGAAGCGCTGGAGCATCTCAGGGGGGTCGAGCGCATCGACATCCTGTTCTCGGACGTGGTGATGCCGGGCGGCATGAACGGTTCGCAGCTGGCGGTCGAGGCGCAGCGCCTGCGACCGGGCCTGAAGGTGCTCCTCACCTCCGGCTACGTCGCCAACCTCGACGAGGGACAGATCATCGGCAAGGGCGAACTCACCGTCCTGAACAAGCCGTACCGCCGCGATGAACTCGCCCGCTCCCTACGGCTGGTCCTGACGGGCGGAACCGGCTGATCCATACGGGCCACGGTCATTCCGGCGGTTCGTTGACGAGCGCGCGCGACGAACCGGCGACCGTACGGCCATCGCCAGGGTGATGAGGACTGCCCCCCTAGAACTCCATGCCCAGCTTCACCCGAAGGGCATGGCGTTCGAACTGGTTCAGACCCAATCCCCGGTTGGCGAGGGCTTTGTCGGTGTCCCGACCCCAGACCTGACCGGCATAGGCGACGGTGATCCAGGCCTTTTCGGTGAAGCGGTGATGCAGGGCGGGGCCGAGGGTCAGAGCTTCGCTCTGCAGCCCGTTCAGGAAGATTCCCTCATAGCTGCGCAGATAGCGCAGTTCCGGTCCGAGATAGGTCTTGTCCGCGACCTCCCCGACGAGGGCGTTCGACCACAGGAATGTCGAGGAGCGGTATCCCTCCCCCGAGCCGCGCTGGCGTCCGGCGGCCGGATCGAAGCTGATGTTTGTGCCATACCAGAGCTTGTTCGGCACGATCTGCCAATCGACGTGCACGACATTCTCGAAGTCGAAGATGTCGGCTCCGCGCCCCTCGATGGGCAGAACGCGGGCAAACCGCGGCCGCGATTCCAAGGCCAGGCCGAAGGGCTGCTCGGGCGTGCTTTTGACGAGCTGATACTTGAACTCCACCGAGACGCCGTCGAAATTGCCCGCGTTCCTGTCGTCGAGATCGAGGATGTTGCGAACGCGATGGTGGTCGCCGAAGAGCCCGACCTGGACGCTGAAACCGTCGACGAGATCGATCTGATAGCTGAGCTTCGTGCCGACCGCGTCATAGGATGACGGCCCCGGTCCGGCCCGGCGCTTGCCGATACGGGTGACGGTGTCGAGCACCACCTCCTGTTCGCCCTTCTTGCCCACATCGGCCCCTTCGGTGAAGCCGAACAGATGTTCGGTGTCCACCTCCTCGGCAGAGGCTGTGTCGACGAGCGAGGGCTGCGCCAGCAAACAGGCCGCCAGCAGGCAATAGATTGAAAGTCGCATGATGATGTCTTGGCAACTCAACGCTGCATGAGCCGAATGGGCTCGGCCGTTAGACCATGCCGAGCCGGTCCATGACTGCGATTGTTCTGCCACAGGACGCGCGAAAAGCGGCATCCGGCCCCGGCGAATGCTTTTTCGATGGAATAAGACGTGGGGATCCGTCGTGCCGGCCCGGTCCTCCCCGATCGCGCGGGCACGACCGCCCAAGCAGCATGGGGCCGAGCCCGCATCGCCGATCCGTCACCCGACGCGGCCACACAGGCGCGTCACGGCTCCTTGTAGGCCGATCCGTCCTCGGCTCGGGCCGGCTCATCGACATACATTCCCTGCCTCGGCATCGCGACCGCGTCGAAACGATCCGCCAGCAGATGAAGCGCCTCGCGAAGGGCCGGCCCTTCCAGCGGGCGTCCATGGCCCGTGATCGCACGCTCCGGCTCGAGAGCCGCGAGAATCGCCACCGAACGGCCCGCCGACTCCCAATCGGTGGTGAGATACATCGGCGGACCGTGGATCTCGGGCTCCTGGACGATGACCGCGTAGGCCGATTCCTGAGCGGTCGTCACGAAGGCGTCGCCCGCGATCAGCGTGCGGTCCGCCTCCCGCCAGAGCGCGACCTGACCCACCGAATGGCCCGGCACGTGAATCCAGCGCCAGCCCGGCATGGAGGGCACCGAGCCGTCTTCCGGCAGGTCCCGGAGATGGGCGGACACGTCGACCGGCGCGAGCGGATAGAGGGGCGAGAGCCGGGCCATCAGGCCGCCGCCGACGGAGGGGTCCGGCGGCGGGTAGGCGGCGGACCCATCGAGATACGGACGTTCGAGCGGATGGGCCCAGACCGGCACGTCCCATTCGCGAGCCAAGTCTTCCACGACCCCGACATGGTCGAAATGGCCATGGGTCAACACGATGGCCGCCGGACGGGCATTCGGGCCGAAGCGTTGCTCCGCCACTTTCCGGATCGCGGATTTCGACCCCATGATCCCGGCATCGATCAGCGTCCAGCCACGGTCGCCCGCTCCCGGCGGACCATGGAAGATCACATTCACGATGGCATGGCGCTGGTAGACGAGATCCTCCGTGATGGTGTGGGTACCGTCCGCACCCAGAGGCGTCTCGATCTGCGCAGTCGCGTCGACGGGAACCTGTTGCGCCATGGGGCACCTCGTAAAAGGGTTTGCATCGCCGCCCGGTCGATAGGCCAATCGATCCCGCGGATGCCGGTTCCTCTAGAGCTGCGCCCGACCACGTTGGGTCGGGTGCAACTCTAGGCCTTTGTTTTGCCGCGCTCTTTTTCGCCGAACCGGCATCCCCTCCGGCGGTGAGCGCTCTAGGGCTCCGGCAGCGCCTCCCACTCGACCACGGCATAGTCGACCGGGGCAGAAGTGCGTGGCGCATGTAGGGGGACGGCGGATAATGGGTTAAACATCTGAGGGGGGAGAACATTTGTCATGAACGAGAGCCCGGACCCGTCCGCCAACGCCACGGATCCCATCGGTAGGTTGTCCGAAGTCTCGCGGCTCGCCAGTCTTCTGGCCGACCGCGTCCTCAGCGCACAGATCGCCAGTCAACCCATTCCCAAAGCGCATATTCACGCCCTGCTCGATGCCGCCATCATCCTCGAAAAATACGAACGGGACTTGCCGCCGCTGCTGGAGCAGATGATCGGCAAGCTCGAGGACGAGGATTCGGCAAAACCGGTGGCCGACCGCGAAGACGAGGAGGCCGTGCCTGAACCCGCCGAAGGCGAGGAGGCGGACGCCAAGCGCCTGGCCTGGCTGTTCCGCCCCTTCAAGGGGACCAAGGGCTGATGCCAAGCTCGGTGATGGTGGCCCGACCGGCGACCGGTCGCCTCAGCGCCGATCCCCGATACGCGGCCTGAAAGACCGTGGAGGGAGTGGGCGTCGCCGGTTCTCAGCGGCCGCCCTGACCCCCACCGGCACTGCCATTCGGAATGGCCTGCTCCGGTCGGCTCGCATTGCCGCCCGCGGCGGAATTGGTCGTCACGGTATCGGCCCCCGTCGCCCCATAGGAGATGACGCGATCGCGGCTGTTGCCGGTCGTGTTCGGCTGGTTCTGGATCACCACGCCACGTTCCCCGTTGGGAGACATCAACCCCTGTGCGAAAGCGGGCATGACCGACAATGCGAGCGCTCCCGCGCTCACGACGATGCGTAGGCTATTCATCGAACGTCCTTGTTTTCCGAGAGTGACGCATCAATCCGGTTCGACGGCGAATGTTCCTGCGGTGAAGATCCGTCCGAACAGAATAACCGTAAGTCACGCTCCCCGGATGCGTGCCATCGTCCCAAGGTGAAATACGTAGAGCGCATCATCGAAGTCTATGCGGGATGAAATGTCGCAGGCATTCGAATGGCGCGAAGCGATGTGCTCCCAGACAGGTCGAATTCCCAATATTTCTTTATACTATGAGAAAAACTGAGGTTAAATATCCATCGGTACTGCAAAGCATGCTGCAGCGCCGCAAACAATTGTTTCCGTGATGAGCAATGGACGATGTTTCAGTTGCCTCTATAAAAACCCTGCGATCACGCATGAAGCGGAGGCAAACGCCATGGCTAAGCTGAACGGTACTCTTGGAAGTGATGTTCTGAATGGTACGGATGATGAAGATATCATCCTTGGTCTCTCAGGCGACGATGTCCTCAATGGTAATGGCGGGTTCGATCGCATCGACGGCCAGGACGGCAACGACCGGATCACGGGCGGTGACGGTATCGACTACATAGCCGGCGGCCTCGGCAACGATGTGATCAGAGGAAATGCCGGTAGCGACCAGATCATAGGAGAAGACGGCAACGATATCCTCTATGGCATCTTCGGCGACGATTACATCGCCGGCAATGCGGGTGACGACTACATAAGCGGCGGCTCCGGCAATGATTTCCTTGTCGGAGAGCTGGGGCGAGACACCGTTCTCGGAGGCAGCGGCGACGATTTCGTCACCGGCGGCGCTGACGTCGACCGTCTCGACGGGGGCGAGGGCGATGATCTGGTCGACGGTGACGCCGGCAACGACATTCTATTCGGTCGCGACGGCTCCGACGTCCTGTTCGGCGATGCCGGCAACGACAAGCTGTTCGGCGGTACCGGCAGGGACGAGCTCCTCGGCGGCGCCGGCCTCGATCAGCTCGAAGGCGGTGCGGGCCGTGACGTGCTCGCGGGCGGTCAGGTCAGGGATATCCTGACGGGTGGCGGCGGCGACGACACCTTCGTCTTCGATACGGGACTGGGCTCGACGAATGTCGATCGGATCACCGATTTCACCCACGATCTCGATACGATCAGCCTGTCGCAGGAGATCTTCGAGGCGCTGGCCCCCGGCGAACTCACCGAGTCTGCGTTCAAGGACATCGGTACGGCGGGTTCGACCGTCGATGGGGACGACAGGGTGCTCTACGACAGCAACACCGGCGCCCTTTATTACGATTCCGATGGCAGCGGCAGCCAGGCCCAACAGCAATTCGCCACGCTGGAGAACCTCGCCACGCTCACCCACACGGATGTGCATGTCGTGTGATCGGCATACGAGCGTCCGTCCACGGCCGGCCGCTTTCGTGATGTGAGACGTGAGACTCGTGACATGACGCTTGGCCTCGGTGAGCCCGCCTCATCGAGGCCTGTCCGCGCGAGACGGGAGGATTTTCGAGAGGCGCGTGCCCGAATCCCGACCTTCGGATCCGGTGCGGCGACGCAAAAGCATCGGACTGGAGGAAGCTATGTCTTCTTTCATACAGCAACTTGGGCTAGAGCCTGCCGTTGACTGGTATGCCTCGTTTTTACCTCAACATTCGCGACGGCGACGATCTCATCGAAGATCAGGAGGGGAGCGTTCTCGTCGATGTCGATGCGGCTCGCCTGGAAGCGCTGGCATCAGCACGGGACATCCTCGCCGAACTCGTCCGGGCCGGGCGGCTCGTGGACGGGCAGTGCTTCGAGATCATGGACGATTCGGGTGAACTGCGCGCCGTCGTGCCGTTCAAGGAGGCCCTGAAGCTGGATTAGCGGCCCTCCCCCGGTGTCCGGTCATCGAGATTGCTTCGGTCGCCCTCCGGGATCGGGGACATCTCCCTCCCGGCGACGGAAATGCGGTCACTCGGTCGGCAGGAACTGTTCGATGAAGCGCAGACCATCCCAGAGCTCGAGGGCGTGCCCGTCCACGAGCCTTTGCGTGTGCTGGATGGCGTCGTCGTCGCTATCGACGGAGATCCGTCTCACTTCAACGATCGTTCCCTCCTTGGACAGGACGAGCACCCGGTAGGCCGGTCGTGGCTGTGTTCCCACGATCGTGGCTGGAGGCTGGGGCGGATCGGACATCAGGGGCCATCACAGCACAGGGGACCTGATGCCTTTCGAAAGCACACGAGGCCTGTCCAGCAATAACCTAAGTTTTTTTCCGACCTTTCGTCCGGTCTCGTACCATTGGGCGGAACGGGGCTGCGCGAGGGGGACCGCGTCGAGAAACGATGAGGTCGTGGTCCGACGACGCAGGGCGTCTCGCACGCGAACCCGTCCCGACAGTGGATTATGTTAACCATCCATCGGCAAGAAAAGGCAGCGCGGATCGGAAGTGCTCTTTCCCGTTCGGCCCATCAGAGACGGAAGCGAAACCGATGCGGATGCGTGTTGCGGTGGGTGTGCTCGCGGCGTTGAGCGTTGGGACGGCCGCCCACGCGCAGGGCCTCGCCCGAGGGGCGCAGGATGGCGCGGAGCGCGGTGGAAACATTGCCGGGCCGCTGGGCGCGGCCGTCGGCAGTGTGATCGGAGGGGCTGTCGGCACGGCGAACGACATTCTCGGGATCGACCGCCGTGAGCGGTTCCGCATCTATACGCGCGGCGAAAGGCGCCCGTCCTTCGCGTATCGCGGCAAGGTCCATGTCGGCACCGTGCTGCCCGAGAACGGCGTCGTCTATTACGACGTGCCCCCGGAATTCGCCCTCAAAGGGTACAATTACACGATCGTCAACGATCTCCCCGTCCTGGTCGAGCCGGGCACCCGCCGCATCGTCGAAGTGATCGACTGAGCGCCGATCCTCCCCTGCCGGGGCCGATGTGACGGCCGTCATGCCATGAGCTGCGTCCGTAATGCGACGCAGCCGACATCGCGTTCGGTATCCCGTATGGTGGGCCCATGCCCGATGATTCAATCCATCACTCTGCAATGCCCGAGCAAGAGCTGAAGGCCTCGCAAGCAAGCAATGCATCGATTGTAGGTGACGACCGGTATCGTCTACTGGTTGAGAGCATCGTCGACTACGCCATCTACATGCTCGACATCGAGGGTCGGGTCTCGAGCTGGAATCGCGGCGCCCAGCGCTTCAAGGGCTATACCGACGCGGAGATCATCGGCGAGCATTTCTCGCGGTTCTACACCGACGACGACCGGGCCACCGATCTTCCCGGCCGTGCGCTGAAGATCGCCGCGACCGAGGGGCGATTCGAGCAGGAGGGATGGCGCGTCCGCAAGGACGGAAGCCTGATGTGGGCCCATGTGCTGATCGACCCGATCCGCGATGAGGACGGCACCCTCCTCGGCTATGCCAAGGTCACCCGCGACCTCACCGAGCGGCATGCCGCCCAGGCCGCGCTCAGGCAGAGCGAGCAGCATTTCCGCCTGCTCGTCCAGGGTGTGCACGATTACGCCATCTACATGCTCGATCCGCAGGGAAAGGTGACGAGCTGGAACCGTGGCGCGCAGCGGTTCAAGGGCTATGCGGACGACGAGATCATCGGCGAGCATTTCTCGCGGTTCTATACCGACGAGGATCGCGCCTCGGACCTGCCCGGCCACGCCCTGCGGACGGCCGCGAAGGAAGGCCGTTTCGAAGCGGAAGGCTGGCGCGTCCGGAAGGACGGCACGCGCTTCTGGGCGCATGTCGTCATCGATCCGATCCGGGGCGAGCATGACCAACTGATCGGTTTCGCCAAGATCACCCGGGACGTCACGGAGCGGCGAAACGCCGAACAGACCCTCGAAGAGACCCGCGCGCGCTTCGTCCAGTCACAGAAGATGGAGGCGATCGGCCAGCTCACCGGCGGCGTCGCCCATGATTTCAACAACCTGCTGGCGGTCGTCCTGGGCAATCTGCACCTCGCCCGCAAGCGTCTGCCGCCGGATGGCAAGCTCCTGCGACTGGTGGACAATTCCATTCAGGCGGCCGAGCGCGGGGCGACGCTGACCCGGCGCATGCTCGCCTTCGCGCGCCAGCAGACCCTGGAGACCGGCCCCGTCGACGTGCCGGCTCTCGTGCGCGGCATGGCCGAGCTGCTGCAGAGCTCCATCGGCTCCGTCGTCCGGGTCGACACGCAGTTTCCCCTGCAGCTGCCCCTCGCCTGCGCCGATGCCAACCAGCTGGAACTGGCCCTGCTCAATCTGAGCGTCAACGCCCGCGATGCCATGCCGGAGGGGGGGCGGATCACCATTTCGGCCCGCGAGGCACAGATCGGCCTCCACGAGATTCCGGGACTCGCGCCCGGCCGCTATGTCTGTCTTTCGGTCGCCGATACCGGCGAAGGCATGGATGAGCGGACCCTGGCGCGCGCCGCCGAGCCGTTCTTCACCACCAAGGGCGTCGGCAAGGGCACCGGGCTCGGCCTCTCCATGATCCATGGGTTTGCCGAGCAATCCGGCGGACGGCTGATCCTCACGAGCGTTCCGGGCCAGGGCACCGTCGCGGAGCTGTGGCTGCCCGTGGCCCAGGCCGGCGGCCCGGACAAGAGAGCGCCCGAACACGGGCTTCCCCTGCCGAAGACGAGGCCGTTGCGGGTGCTGGTCGTCGACGACGACCCGCTCGTCCTCATGAACACGGCGGCCATGCTGGAAGATCTCGGTCATGGGGTGCAGGAGGCGATGTCGGGCGCACAGGCCCTGCACGTCCTCGGCAGCGCCGAACCGTTCGATCTCGTGGTCACCGACCAGTTGATGCCCGGCATGAACGGCCTGCAGCTCATCGCGGCGATCGAGGCGGCGTATCCGGGATTGCCGGTCATCCTCGCCAGCGGCTACGCCGAACCGACGGAGCACGCGCAGACCGATCTCGTGCGCCTGACCAAACCGTTCGACCAGGCGGATCTCGCCCGCGCCATCCTGACGCGATTGCAGGCCGATCCTCAGGTGCCGGCGTTCCAGCCGGTCAGTGCCAGGACGGGCGACGATTCCGGCTCACCCGCCCATTGAGCGGGGACTCTATCGTCGCCCCCTCGGACGCCGATCAGCAGCGGTTTCCGCCGGAGGTCTGGCCGTATTGCTGGACCGGGAAGTTCTGCTGGTTGGCATTGCCTTCGGCGGCGGAGCTCATCGGGCAGGTGGCCGGGTTGCGCGAAAAGAGATCGTCGCGAGACTGGATCGAACCTGTCGTCTCGACATCGTAAGGCGAGACCGTCGTGTAGCGGGAAGGACTATCGTAGGCCATCGCCGACGAGATCGGGGCCACACCAAGAACAAGGGCGGTGGCGATGGCGGCAATACGGGACTTCATGAGGATTGCTTGGCTCCTATAAGCTGCAGACCTGAAAGGGTGTCTGCTTGTTGCTGTTGGAAACCAATATGGGGCGTCATCGCGATCTATGACGTGCCGACCCGCACGCGCGATCGCGGATTAGAATATGCGCCGCCGGATCTCGCATTCCCGCGCGTCTCCCGGACCGAGGCGCGACTGGAGCGCTCTCCGCCGAAGTGAATGCCGGTTCGGCGAAAAAGAGCGCGGCAAAACAAAGGCCTGGACGATGTGACCCGACCCAATGGGGTTGGGCGCAGCTCTAGGCGACGAGCCGCGCCTCGATCAGGTCGATCTCCCGGACGAGCCGCCGCAGCAGAACGTCGTCGATGGCTTGCGAACGGCGCAGGCGGTAGAGCGCCTGGCGCTCGGCGTCGATGCCCGCGAGGCGCAGGCGCTTCTCGGTGAGCGCCAGTTGCTTCACACGGCTGACATCCTTGCGGGGCGTCTCCGTCGGCGATTCCAGACCTTCATAGCGATCCATGGCGCGGGCGCCGGCTTCCACCGCGATGGAGGCATCCTCCTGCTCCTCCACGAGGCGATGCTGCAGGGCCTCGATCGCCTTCACGGCGTCGTCGCGCGCGGCGGCGCGGGCCGCATCCTCCTCGGAATCGTGGCTGGGCTCGGGTGGGAGGCGAAGCCCGCGCAGGAGGGGCGGCAGGATCGTGCTCGCGATGAGGAGGGAGGTGAGGATCACCCCCATCGCCAGCAGGATGGAGAGGTCGCGCGCGGGGAACGGCGTGCCGTCCGCCAGGGTGAGCGGCAGGGTCAGGATACCCGCCAGCGTGATCGCGCCCTTCACGCCCGCCAGGGTGGTCGCGGCCACGAGGCGCAGGGTTGGCGCCTCTCGTCGGTCGCCGTTCCGGCGCGCCTTCATCAGCACGAACTGGAGCGAGACCCAGACCCAGACGAAGCGGATGGCCATCAGGCCGCCGGTGATGGCCAGGATCCAGGCAACGAGCCAGCCCGCGCCCTCGACGTCGGACTGTTTGGCGGCCTCCCGCAGGACCGCCGGCAGCTGCTCGCCGAGCAGGACGAAGATCGAGCCGTTGGCCGCGAGGGCGACCGTGTCCCACACGGCGGTGCGCCGAACGCGCGTGGCCCCCAGGCTGCGGCCCTGGATCTCCACATAGGTCATGGCGATGCCGGCCGCGACGGCAGCGAGGATGCCGGAGGCGTGGACATGCTCGGCGGCCAGATAGGCGCCGAAGGGCGTGAGCAGGCTGAACAGGATCTGCAGGCCGGGGTCCTCCCCCGTGCGCCGGCGCAGGAGGTCCTGCGCGCCCATGAGGAGGAAGGTGGTCGCGGCGCCGATGCCGATTCCACCGAGCGCGAGCCACACGAACGTGGTCGCGGCCTGGGGCAGCGAGAAGGTCCCGGTCAGGGCGGCGCCGATGGCGAAGCGCAGGCAGACGAGGCCGGTGGCGTCGTTGAGAAGGGCCTCGCCTTCGAGGATGTGCATGAGACGGCGCGGCACCGGTGCCTGCGCCGCCACGGACGAGACCGCGATGGGATCGGTCGGGGACAGGACGGCCGCGAGGGCGAAGGCCACGGCGAGGGGGATGCCCGGGATCATGACGTGGATCAGCGTTCCGATGCCGAGCACGGTCAGGACCACGAGGCCGAGCGCGAGGGCCAGAACGGTCTTGCCGTCCCGGAACAGGTCGCGCTTGGGAATGCGCCAGCCGTCCAGGAACAGGAGCGGCGGCAGGAAGACCAGGAAGAAGATTTCGGGGTCGAGGGACGTGCTCGGCAGCGGGCCCAGGGCCAGGGCCACGCCGATGGCGATCTGGATCAACGGCAACGGCAGCGGAAGCAGGCGGCCGAGGGCGCCGCTGACGAGGACGGACAGCAGCAGGGCCAGGACGACGGTAACGCTTTCCATGCGCCTCTTTCATGGTGGAGCCGATGGCGGTGTCGATGCCCCGGCGGTGTGGCGTCATAGGGGCGCGATGGCGCGTCGTGGCCATTACCGCCTGCGAGGCATCGTAGGGCACAGCGGCGCCAACCTCCTCGGATTACCCGCATCGGCGATGGCATGACAGGGATCGTTGTCACGGTCTTCGTCCTGGCGCACGAGCGGCGCGGGTCGCTTCCGGCTGAGACGGCTGGCCTTGGCCTCGACAGCAAGGTCGAGATCGACGGCGCGCATTTCGGCGGCTCGGTTCGCCCTGAGAATCGCAAGGATCACCGACTCAAGGCCAACCAGAGCCCAGAGCGCCGGGTCTTCATCGTCCTGTGCCAGCGTACGGGCCGCACCGTGACGTTCCTCACAAAGCCGGCCTCATGGAGCAAATGCACGAAGCCCTAGGCGAGGCACCTTTGGTTCAGACGGCCGGGCGGGAGACACCCGATGAAAATTTTGGGGAAGGACGGCTCAAGGACGCGGTCTTTATTGACCGCTGCCATTGGCACATCATGCCTCTTGCAAGGTCCAGCCACCGTCCTTGTTTCTTTTCCACCTGTTAGCGGACTTGGCTTCTTCATCAGGAAGCATCCAGAAGCGAAATTCGACTGGAGAGGATTGAAGGTTCCCATCTTGCCCGAAGAAAATAAGGGATTGAAATCTAAATCTTATAGTTCTGTTTATGCTGAATACGTCATCGAACGTGATGTATCCGAATATAGCTCCGTTCATTATGATACCGGCATGGGGACTTCTGGATATTTGCTTAGATATCCACTCTGTAGTGGCGCCATATCCCAAAGGAGAAATGACGAGCTTTCCTTCGGTCTGAGATCCTATTTCCAGAATATTGGTGCCAGGATAATTGATAACGTCGGCCTTGGGAAAGCTGGTGGAACCCTTCCAGACCTTGGAATGAACAGCAACAATTTTAACTTCACGAGCCGGAGTCTGCCCGGTGTTTTTAACCACGACTTCAACTTGTGGAGATATGCAACCACTGTCTTTGTCGAATACTATTTTGGAAGATTTGGAGATAATCTGGAGGTACGCTCTATTTTGAACCTCGCCCATTCGTCGGCTCTCGACAACAGATTTGTCAGCAACACTTACGGCACGATGGGTATAGATGATGTTTATCAGCAGCCCGATGGTACCAAAAATACCAACTATGAAAGAGAGAAACCCCCACAATGCAGCATCGCTCGCGGAATCTGCGGCCTTCCATTGAGCGCAAAGATCGGAATTACGATTTTCTTGGCCGCGTTTGCACGGCCATTTCTCTTCCGAGCCGTCGCGTTGTTCGGTGGATTCGATAGGCCCCGCGACCGTCGCCCGGCTCTTTTGTTCTGTTTGGTCGGCCTTGCTTTGTTTTGCTCCGCTTTCCCAATTTGGTGGTGAAGAGGAGGTTAGCAGTGCTGCGGTTAGGAATATGCCAGCAAGGACGCCTACTCCACCAAACGCAAAGACGTAGCGCCAACCACTTTTAGGCATTGCAATAAAAACACCGCTGTGAGCCCGCCCCGGCTGATCTTATTCGCGATATTCCTTTCCGTCTCCTCCACACCAGTGGGAGCCAGCTTCTCGACCGGATCGCGGCAGCTGAAGCCCTTCCGCTTCAACTCGGCCTTGAGGGGGTTCTTCACGCTGGCCTGCCATTCGGTCTCGTTGGCCTTCGTCATCGTCGCCCCTGGGGGTAAATGTCGCCATATTCGATGTGTCGACATCGGATTTGGCAATAGTGACCCAACATTTCCTCTTTTCGGCCTTTCGGTAGCCGCCCGCACCCTCTCGCTCAAGGCGATCTACAAAGGCGGCGAGGACAAAACCTACCAGACCTTCAAGCGCCTTCGCTGGCCTAAGACGGATGGCGAGCTCGTGTGCCCCGGCTTCGATTGCCTCGACCACTGCGGCATCTAGACCTGTTGTCGCTTCAGGTGCGCGGACTGCGGCAAGCAGTTCAGCGTGACCATCTTCGCCTCGCGCAGGCTGGCCTTCACGGACCTGTGCGCCGACGTCGCCATCTTCGTGAACGCGGAAAAGGGCCTGTCGGCTCTCCAACTCGAGCCGCGACCTACCGGTGTCCTACAAGACGGCTCTTGTCCTTGCCCACAAGCTGCGAGCCCCTTTCGGCTGAGACACGCGGCCTTGGCCTCGATGGGGAGATTGAGATCGACGGCGCGTGTTTCGGTGGCACGGTTCGTCCTGAGAACCGCAAGGAGGATCGCAAGGATCATCGCCTCAATGCCAACCTAAGTCCCGAGCGTCGGATCGTCATGCGCCGGCGCAAGGGCCGCACACTGACGTTCGTGACCAAGCGTCAGGCCAAGGGCTCCAAAATTTACGCCAACGAGGCGACCCGCTGGAACGAGCTAGAGATCTCGTTCCTCGGCGCTGGCCGTATCAATCACTCCGAGGCCTAGTCGGCGGACGGTGCCAACACGAACCAAGCCAAGAGCTTCTTCGCCCGATCCGTAGGAACCGGAGAGGCGGAAATCGTGAGCCCCTCCAGGGCGAAAGCGTCTCGCAACCAGATCGGACCCCCGATCTGCCTCACTAGAAGGCAGAATGCCTATCGAGATTGCAAATCTCGATGCCTTCTGTAAAACTCCGCCTGGTATACCAGGGTCGTGAGCCGGCGATGGCGGCTCTGATCGGCGGGGTGGGTGGTCGCACGGGGGAGAACGAGAGGATGTCCAACATCGCCGGTCCTGGACGTCGTCTCGGCGACCTGCTCGGATCTCGCCTGTTTCGGCCGATCCTGGCGGGGGCGACCCTGCGCGAGCGTCTCATCGCCTGCCTCGGTGCTCTCCTGGGCATCGCGCTGACCGGCCTCGTCAGCGGCTGGATCGTCGGAGAGGGGCCGCACATTCCCCTGATCGTCGCCCCGATGGGAGCGACCGCGGTGCTCCTCTTCGCCGTGCCGGCGAGCCCGCTCGCCCAGCCCTGGCCGATCATCGGCGGCAACACGATCTCGGGCCTGATCGGCGTCACGGCGGCCTATTTCATTCCCAACCCCGTGCTGGCCATCGGTGTCGGCGTCTCGCTCGCCATCGCGGCGATGTCGTTCACGCGCTCCCTGCATCCGCCGGGCGGTGCCGCCGCCCTGACGGCCCTCATCGGCGGACCGGCCATCGCGTCCTCCGGCTTCCTGTTTCCCTTCGTCCCCGTCTGCCTGAACTCCCTCATCCTGGTCGGCCTCGGCATCGCCTTCCATCGGCTGTCGGGGCGGCAATATCCGCATGTCCCGCAGGCGGCGCCCGTCAACGTCCATGGAACGGCCGATCTGCCCGCTCCGCTCCGCGTCGGCTTCAATGCCCGCGACGTCGACGCGGCGCTCGAGTCCTTGAACGAAACCCTCGACATCGACCGGACCGACCTGGATCGGTTGCTCCGCGAGGTCGAGAGCCAGGCCATGTCCCGCGCCCATGGGGAGCTCGACTGCGGCACGGTCATGTCGCGGGACGTGGTCACGATCGGCGTGAACGATTCCATCGCGAAGGCGCGCGACCTGCTGCTCAAGCACAACATCCGGACCCTGCCCGTGGTCGACGGCGCGGGCCGGCTCGCCGGCACGCTGGGCCTGCGCGAACTGGCCTTGCGGGGCGACGGGACCATCGCGCAGGTCATGTCCGAGGCCAGGACCGCTAGGGCGGACGAGCCGGTGCTCTCGCTGGTGGAGCCGCTGAGCAACGGGCGCACGCATGCGGTGGTGGTCACGGCCGAGGACCGCAGCATCCTCGGGATCGTCACCCAGACCGACCTCGTCGCGGTCCTCACGCGCCTGGTCTCGAACAAGGCCTTCGCAGTGACCACGCCGCACGCGGCGTGATCCGTGGGTCGGAGAGTATGGCCCGGTTGTTGCGTGGAGGGGGTGTTTCCCTCCCACCGTACCAGCACGGGTTCGGGCCGATGCACGACACGCCGCTTCTTCTCCACCTCCTCTACGTGATCCTGATGGCGTCGAGCATGATGATCACGTGGCAGGTCCACCGGCTTCTCGGCCGCGCCTGAGCGCGTTACCCTCCGGCCCGAAGCGCCGCCGCCTCGTCGGCGAGGTTGGCACGGGCGGCACTCTCCAGGCGGTCGTGGAAATGCCCGGTCTGGTAGAGACGGGGCCGGTCGAGAAACCGATCGAGCACGCCCGCGCGCCCGATCCTCCAGGCCGCGTCGGGGACCATCGCATATTCCCGCCGGATCGCCGCCGCATAGGCCTCGTAGATCGCCCGCGGATCGCCGAGCACCGCGAGGTCGAGATCGAGCATCAACCGCGTTTCCGGGTCCTCGCTGGGTCCATGCGCGGCGGTCGCCCGGATCATCGCGACGGCCGAGCGAATGCCATCCCGGCCGAGGCCGGACCCCGAGCAGGTGACGAGCAGGTCGGCGCTCCGCGCCTCGTTGTCGGAGCGGGCCGGATCGTAGACGGCGTCGTGGAAATAGATGGCGAGATCGATGGCGTCGCCGTCGAGCCCCGAAACGTCGGGCAGCCCCCGCACGGCATCGTGCCCCGCGAGCAGAGCCCTGACATGGGGCCAGCCGTGGTAATGCCGCGCCGCCTCGCCGTAGCCCGCATCGAGCGCCCGCCATGCGGCCTCCGCGCCGGCCCCTCCCACCGCCCGTGTCCAGGCTCCGTCGAAACGTTGGCGCAGGCTTTGGTCCACGCGGAACCTCGGTTCGGAAAGCGGGGGCGATGGGGGCGTGAGGTCCGTGGCCCACCTGTGTGACCGGAACGCGGCGCGGTTTGCCATGATCGGCGCAACGCCGCGCCGATCCGCCATGGTCGCGCCACGCTCGGGGTGGCTCAAGAGCTTGCCGGATCACGCGTTTTCCCGCACTCGGGTGGCTGCCGCCCCCTCGCGCGTGGCGCCATCCGTCGCGACGACGAAACACGCCGAAGGCCCGCCGCGTGGCGGTGGGAAACGGGGTCGCGTCCGACCGAAATCCCGGCTCGCGCGACCGGTCCCGCCGTCAAAGGCCCCCCGAGGCCGCCCGCCGGTTGCGGACCATGCCGGCGATCGCCAGCACGATGATCGCCGCGATGGCACCGGTGATCGCCAGGAAAGTCAGGGTGCGATTCCACAACCGGTCGAGGCCGAGATCGGTGGTGACGAGGTCTGGCCGGGCCGGATCGGCCATCACCCGGATGCTGTAATCGCCCACATGAAAGCCACTGAACACGTAGTTCACCCGGCGCGCGACGGCTCCGGTCGAGGTGCGCAGGTTAAGGGTCGCGTCGCAGATATGGATCACGATCTTGGCGCTGCACTTGCCGTCCGTCACCCGCGCGTCGGCGACCGGATGGGCCGTTTCGCGGACCTGCCAATCCGAGAGCAACGGCGGCGCCGTGTAGACGAGGCAGGCGGCCAGGAGACCCGCCAACGCCACGAGGCCGAACAGCGTCCACAAGATATTGCCCCAGCCCTGACTCGGAGGGGGAAGGCGCAAGGAGGCCGGGCTTTTCGCAGGGGCAGTCATCAAAGCGAGCCTCGTCTGGCATCGTGTATGGGAGGGGCCGGAGACGAGCCAGCCTCCGCGAGGATGCGGCGCGCCTCGGCCGCGTGCCGGTAGCGGCCGATCAGGTCGGCGAAGTCCTGCAGCGTCATCTTTCGCGGAAGGCTGGCCCTGATCGTGACGATGCGGCGTTTGGGGTCGAGGCGGATCTTCCGGCCCCCCGGCACCCTCTGCGGAAAGAGCGCCTCCGGCGGCAGGAGCAGGCGCGTGACGATTCCCGTCTGCTGTAGCGTCATGTCGAGGTCGGCCATGTCGTCCCAGGGGATGGGCCGGTCCAGGCCGGGGATCACCAGGGCTTCGGGCCGCAGGATCATCGTGGTCCGCTCGCCCCGCCACAGCCTGAACAGGCCAAAGCCCCCAAGCATAGCCCCGCAGGCAAGGGAGACCGCCGCTACGAGGCGCGCCTCCCAGGCCGACAATCCCGGGAAGCCGAGGGTCACCAGGGCGAGAGCGAAAGTGGCGAAGAGCAGGCCGGTGACCGCGAGGACGATGGCGCCGGGCCGGCTGTTCTCGCGCAGGATCCGCTCCTCGGTGTCGATCGCCGCCGCCGTCGCTTCGAGATGCGCCCGCACGGCTGCGTCATGCTCTTCCACCGCCCCGCGAAAATCCGCCGTGGCCGCCCGGCACAGGCCGGTGGGGTCCGCGAAATAGGCGGCGAGCTGGCCCAGGGCGTGCGGCGGCGGCACGATGGCAGAGGCGGCCAGGAGTTCGGCATCCAGCGTCCTGCCGAGGGCGGCGATGCGCTCGCGGGTCGGCGGATGGGTGTCGGTGGGGTGGGGCTGCTCGGCCTCCAGATGCGCGGCCGGGTCGTCGAGCCCGCGCGCGATCACGTGATCGAGGATGGCGGCCACGAGATCGGCGGGGGCCGATCCGGGCGTCTCGGCGGCGGCATCGAGCATTTCCGCGATGCGCGGCTGAACCGCGCCGGTGCGGAGCAGCGCCCGCGCGGCGGCATCCGCCGAGGTCGGCCCGGCCCCCGCGGCGTCGGCGGCGAATTCCCGCGTCCGGCTCCAGTGCCGCACGGCGAGGTGGAACCGCTCCATCACGAAGGCGCCGAGGCGCAAGGACGGGGTCAGCAGCCCGAAGGATCCGGCATGCCCCTCCGCCACCGCGTCGAGGGAGCGCCCGACCCCGGCATAGATTGGCAGGAAGCGCTGGCTGTAGGCGGTGTCGCCCCCGGCGTAATGGGCGAGTTCGTGGCCGATGATCGCCGCCACTTCGTCGCCGCGCATCAGGGCGAGATAGGGCAGCGGGAGATAGAGGATGCGGCCGGTCAGCAGCTCGCCCCCCGGCTCCACCACGGCCGGCCCGGCGCTGACGAAGAATCCTCCGGTGAGGCCCACCACCACGGCCTCGGGCTTGAGCGCTCCGAGCCGTTCGGCGAGCCCCTCGGTGAGACGCCACAGGCCTGGCGCCTCCGCTGGCGAGACGGTCCGGCCGAGGATCGGCAGCGGGTCGGGCTCGAACGCGGCGAGAGCCCGGCGCAGACCGAGAACGGTCGCACCGGCCGTGATGAGCACGGCGCCGATAGCTACGGCGGCGACCAGCAGCAGCTTGATCTCTCCGCTGCCGAGGCCGGGTCGGGCGAGCATACCGGCCTCGACGATCACGGCGACAACGACCCCTCCGGCGGTGAGGAGGACCTGGACCGCGAGGATGGGAGGCAAGAGTCGTCGCACCAGGGAGAAGCCGACGACCAGCACGTCCCGCGAGCCCCGGCCCATCCATCCCAGGACGGCGCCGGCGAGCAGGACGAGGAAGGACAGAACGGCCGCGATGGCACCGGCCGCGACGACGAACGGCGGCAGGCTCCTGCGCCAATCCATCAGCATGGTCAGGGTGGTGGCCTCGTCGCGGGCCGCGCGGGCCTGAACCAGGGCGAGGGGGCCGCCATAGACTTGGCCGTTGCGGCGGAACTGCATGCGGAAATCGATGCGGCCGTCCTGTGGCTGGCGCGCCTCAAGGTCTTCGACGACCCGTATCAGCTGCAGGCGTTCGGCATCGAGTTCGGCCCAATCGGCGGCGGCGCGCTCCTGTTCCCAGAGGCCGAGGAGCATGATGGCCAGGGGCAGCAGGACGGTGGCGGCCACGAGGCCAGCGAGAGAGCGTAGCCGCGACGGGGCGCGCGTGATCGTTGCGTCGGCGATGCCTGCCTCCCGGGATGCGTTCTAGCGCAAACGGGCATGCAGATAGGCCACTTCCTAGGAAAAATCACCCGTCAGGCTGCGGACACGATCCGGGCGCCTCTGGCATGTCGATGCGGAGGGCGGCGTGGATCGTGTCCGGGGCGGGTTGCTCCATCAGCATTCGCCAGGGATTCCAGCGCAGGAACGCTGCGGAAGCGTCAGGGTGGCCCCTGGGATGAGGTATGAAACTTCATTATGTGCCGCTCCGTATGGGGGCGGATGAATCTCGACGTCTTCCCAGGTTTCTCTACCCCGGCCCTCGCCTCCACAGAGGCCGATCTCATCGCCGCGGATGCTGAGTGGATCGCCGAATTGGCAAGCGTGTTCGGCTCCGACAGGATCGACGAGATGGCGGCTCAGCGCGCGGGCCGGGGCGAGGGGGGAAGTCGCCTTCGGCATCTCTACGACGCCCGTGAGAGCGCCTTGGCGGCATGGCGCGCCGCGCGTGGTATGGATTAGCCGCGCCGGCTCAGCCGGGTCAGAAACGGGGACTGGCCGTCATTCCCAATGCTGCACCCGACCCCGCAAGGCTGACGCCCTTCTTCGACACACGGTGTCCATCGCCGTAGGTGGGAGGCGTGTAGCCCTGTCGGGATTGCCGGTGGATCGCGTCGCCGAGGTCGCCGGCGACCTGTCGCAGGGTGGTTGCTTGGCAGGATGCCGCGACCTGCGTCGCGAGTTCACGGGTATGGCTCCGGCCATAGAGGAAGGCGGCGAGGCGCGCCCGGGTCCTCTCGGGTATGCCCGCCACCAAATCGGGGATGGCGTCCGCGTGAGCGCGGTATATCTTCCCAAGTTGATCGCCTGAGACAGGGCAATCGTCGTTGAAATCTTCGATGCCGATCGAACGGGCCTGGAACACTCGGGTACCTGCAAGTTGGGTTGCCCCGACAATGCGATGCCGTGGTTAATGAATGGTGCTCACGCCCTCCGATCGGTGAGAAGTCATTAACAGACAGTGGGGCGGCAAATCTTCACAGGCCGCGTCTCAATCGATCCCGTCGTCTCGGGCTCGCCCCTGAGCGTGGCGTGATTGCCCGGCTGAGGCGCGGTCTTAGGGATCTTCATGAGTTGGAAGGCGCAGACGCAACAGAGGGCCAGCGAAGCCAGCCAGAGGGCGCATCGTGCGGTTTTGACGGTTTGTTTCGACATGGCAGCCAGGGTGGGCCCGATTGGTTAGCCAAAGTCTAAGACCGCTCTACGCCGCTCCCGACCGAAGGCCGGTCTCGCCGCAACTCGGTAGCCAAGCGCTCCGCGTCGCTTCGCATCAGAGCCAGGAAATTTTGCGCCATCGGCCCCGACCGCAGATGATAGAGGGCGTGGACATCCGCCGACAGGATCGGCGAGACGACGGGCCGATAGGTGACGTTCGCATGGGCGAGCTTCGCCACGAATTCCGGGATCAGGGCGACACCGAAACCCGCCGCCACGAGGCTGGTGAGCGAGGCGGCTTCCACCGCCTGCTGCGAGATCGTCGGGTAGAAACCGGCGCCGATGCAGCATTGCAGGATGTGCCTGGCAAAGAGCGAATCCCGCAGACGCAGGAAGACGAACTTCTCGTCCTTCAGACAGCTCAACGTCACCGATTCGGTGGTGATGCTGTGGCCTTTAGGCAGGACGACGTTGATTCCCTCGCTCCAGGCCAATTCGCTCGTCAGGTCCGGGTCCTGCGGCGGAGTTCGCAGGAAGTTGATGTCCGTCTGCCCCGATTTCAGCGCAGCGATCTGCTTGTCAGGCGACATCTCATGGATCTGGATGTCGACTCCGACGAAGGTCTCCTGAAACTTATAGATCAGTCCGCCGAGCGGTCCGGCGAGCATGGAGCCCGTCAGGCCGACATTGAGCACGCCGACGCTGCCGCAGCCGATGGCATGCGCCCGCTCGGTGGCGTCCTGCGCGCTGTGGAGAATGGCCTTGGCCCGGACCAGGAAATCCTGGCCGGCTTGGGTGAGCGACACGCGGCGGGTCGTCCGTTCCAGCAGGCAGGTCCCGATCTCCGTCTCCAGATCGCGGATCTGCTGGCTCAACGGCGGCTGCGCCACGCCCAGGGCCTCCGCCGCCGCCGTGAAACTCAGCTTTTCTGCGACGGCGACGAAGTAGCGGAGGTGGCGCAGTTGCATGACCGCCATTCATATGTGGAAGCTCTTAATGGCGACGAAAGAGATATTTGACGGCCGGCGCGGGGCGAACAATGCTGCACTCGGCGATTGGCGACAGCATGCCGCACCCGGGTGATTTCCCCGACGTGCCGCTGTCACATCGACGACCCTTCCGATGCACCGGGGCCGGGCACGCGGAGCGACGAACGGCCTGAAGCAATGGTTGGAGGTTCGCATGCGGCGCTTCTTTGCGTCCCTGTTCGGTCAGGTGGTCGCGGCCCTCGTCCTCGGGATCGTCCTCGGCATCGCATTGCCGGATTTCGCCGTCGCCCTGAAGCCCCTCGGCGACGGGTTCATCAAGCTGATCAAGATGGCGATCGCGCCCCTGGTCTTCGGTGTCGTCGTGCACGGCATCGTCGGGGCGGGGGACCTGCGCAAGGTCGGCCGGGTCGGTCTCAAGGCGCTGATCTATTTCGAGGCGGTCACGACCCTGGCCCTCGTGCTCGGCATCGTCCTCGCCTACGTGTTCGCGCCGGGGGCCGGCATGAACATCGATCCCTCCACCCTCGATGCCAAGGCCATCGCCAGCTACACCGACCGGGTCGGGCAGGTGACAGGTACCGTCGACTTCCTGATGAAGATCATCCCGACCACGATCGTCGATGCCTTCGCCAAGGGCGACATCCTCCAGGTCCTCATCATCGCGATCCTGTTCGGTTCGGGATTGGCGCTGCTGGGCGAGCACGGGCAGCCCCTGGCGCAGAGCATCGAGCGGATCACCGCCGTCCTGTTCAAGATCATCGGCTTCATCGTGCGGCTGGCCCCCCTCGGTGTCCTCGGCGCCGTCGCCTTCACCGTCGGCAAGTACGGCATCGGCTCCCTGCGGCAGCTCGGGATGCTGGTGGCCCTGTTCTATGTGGGTGTCGCGTTCTTTGTCTTCGTCGTGCTCGGCGCGATCCTGCGCGCGGCCGGCTTCAGCATCCTGAAGCTCCTGGCCTATCTGCGCGAGGAACTCATGGTGGTGGCGGGCACGGCCTCCTCCGACAGCGTGCTGCCGCAGATCATGCGCAAGCTCGAACGGCTCGGCATCCGCGATTCCACCGTCGGCTTGGTGATCCCCACGGGCTACTCGTTCAACCTCGACGCCTTTTCCCTCTACCTCACCCTCGCCACCGTCTTCATCGCGCAGGCCACCAACACGCCCCTGTCCTTCGGACACCTGATGCTGATCCTCGGCATCGCCCTCCTGACCTCCAAGGGCGCACACGGCGTCCCCGGATCGGCCATCGTCGTCCTGGCGGCGACCCTGTCGGCGGTGCCGGAAATCCCGGTGATCGGGCTGGTGCTGGTTCTGTCCATCGACTGGTTCGTCGGCATCGCCCGGGCGCTCGGCAACCTCATCGGCAATTGCGTGGCGACGGTGGTCATCGCCGCCTGGGAGGGCGATATCGATCGGGCTCAGGCCCATCGCGTCCTGAACGGAGAGGTCGCCACCGACACGGCGGCGGTGCTCGATAGCCCCCTTGCCAAGGCGTAAGCTCCGGGACGACATCCGGCGCGCCCAGGTCGGAACAGGCCAATCCGGGTCCGCCCTGGCACGATCCGCGCTGGGCCCGCGACGTTAACGGCTCGAACGAGTCGCATGAATTGTTGGAGACGAGCCTGTGACCGCCTCTTCCTATAACCCGCCCTGCGGTGGACTGCCGCCCCAGACCGCGCTGATGACCGGCCGGGCCGTATTCACCGAAGCCTATGCGGTCATCCCGAAAGGCGTGATGAGCGACATCGTCACCAGCGTGCTGCCGTTCTGGGACGACACCCGCGCCTGGATCCTGTCCCGCCCGCTCTCCGGCTTTTCCGAAACTTTCGCCCAGTACCTGATGGAAGTCGCGCCCGGCGGCGGCAGCGAGCGCCCGGAACTCGACGCCCGCGCCGAGGGCGTGCTGTTCGTGGTCGGTGGTCATGCCAGCCTCGTCCTGGAGGGGGCCACGCATGCCCTCCGCTCCGGCAGCTATGCCTATCTTCCTCCGGGCGCCCCCTGGACGTTGCGCAATGACGGCGGCGAGCCGGCCCGCTTCCACTGGATCCGCAAGGCCTACGAGCCCGTGCCGGGCATCGACGTGCCCCCCGCCTTCATCCGCCACGATTCCGAGATCGAGCCGCGGGGCATGACCGGCACGAACGGTGTCTGGGCCACGACCCGCTTCGTCTCCCCCGACGACGTGCGCCACGACATGCACGTGAACATCGTGACGCTTCAGCCCGGTGCTTCGATTCCCTTCGAGGAAACCCATGTGATGGAGCACGGGCTCTTCGTGCTCGAAGGCAAGGCGGTCTACCGGCTCAACCGCGACTGGGTCGAGGTGGAGGCCGGCGATTTCATGTGGCTACGCGCCTTCTGCCCCCAAGCCTGTTACGCGGGCGGCCCCGGCCCTTTCCGCTACCTGCTCTACAAGGACGTCAACCGCCACCCGGCCCTTACGCCGCACAGGGGCGGGCGATGAGCGCCCGGCACATCGTCGCGCGTCCACTCACCCCCCAAGCCTTCGCCCCGTTCGGGACGATCATCGACAGGGCGACTGTTGATCCGCGCCCCATGAATGCCGGCATGGCGCGCCGCTTCCACGATCTGGCGGAGGTCCGTACCCTCGGCGAGGACGCGCGCGTGGTGATCGGCCTCGTGGAAGCCGAGCCCTATCCCCTGCCGCTGAGGGTCGGTCTCATCGAGCGCCATCCCCTCGGCGCGCAGGCCTTCGTACCGCTGAACGACGCGCCGTTCCTCGTCGTCGTGTGCCCCGACGAGGACGGGCGGCCCGGACCACCACAGGCCTTCGTCACGGCGCCGGGCCAGGGGGTCTGCTACGCTATCGGCACGTGGCACGGCGTGCTGACCCCCTTCGGTGCGCCCCAGGAGTTCCTGGTGATCGATCGCGGCGGGACGGGCACCAACTTGGAAGAGGTTCGGCTCGACGAGCCTTGGACGGTCGCTCTGCCGACAATGTCGGAGGGATAAGCCGCCGCGATGCCCCGGAGGGCATCGTGAGCCGGATGTCCCGATGGCTCAGGAGCCGAACTTGTAGTTCAGCCCGACCCGGACGACGCTTCCCTCCGACCGGAAGCGCGAGGTCGCCTCCACGAGGGACTGGGCGAGTCCGCTGGAGCCCGTCAGCGGGACGCTGCGCTTGCCGAGATCGTAATGCAGGTATTCCACTTTCAGCGTCACCGCGGAGGAGCGGAAGACGTTGAGGAAACTCTCGGTCGGCAGGGCGTATTCGATGCCCCCGCCATAGGCGAAGCCCGTCTCGAGACGGTCGATCCCGCCGGCGAAGAGGGCGAGGGTCGGAGTTCCCCCCAGCTGCAAGCTCGACGCGCTCTGGTAGTTCACGTTGCCGTAGGCGAGACCGCCGGTGCCGTAGACCAGGACGCGATCGAACGCGTAACCGAGCCGGCCGCGCACGGTGCCGAGGAAATCGAGGCTCTGACGCGTGGTGGTCACCACGGCCGAATCGCTGCCCGACCCGAAGATGCCGCGCGACCTGCGCTTGGTCTCGTCCAGGTCGGTATAGGCAATGTCGGTCTCGATGCCGAGGACGAGGCCCGCGCCGGGGGTGAACTGGTAATTGTACCCGGCCTGACCGCCGGCCACGAAGCCTTCCTGCCGGGAGGACAGGGAGGCGATGCCGGCGCGCTCGATGAAGAGATCGGCGTTGCTGCCATTCACCGAGGTCGCCGCCGTGCGGACGGTCTGCCGGTCGGTGAAGCCGTATCCGGCCTGCACACCGGCGTAGAAGCCGGTCCAGCTGAAGCTCGGAAGCGGCACGAAGACGGGTGGCGGCGCAGCGCGGCGGGGTAGGTCCGCCGCAGCCGCGGTCCCGGTCATCAGCCCGATTATCGCGCCGACACCCAACAAAACTTTCGCCATCTTCCCCTCGCCGCCTCCATTGACGGCAGCGACGTGAATCAACGGAGCGATCCTGGGATAGTGCCGGGAAGACACAATTTCGGACCGATCGTCCGAAATTTTTAACCATGACGCGACGTGGCTAACTCCTCCTCGGGGAGGTACAAAAATGACACTGCCGTGAGTCTGTCGACCGGTTTCCACAGCCCATTAAAGCCGCTCCTCGACGAAGGCACGCATGAGCAGATGAGCGATCGCCATGGGCGGCGGCACGGTCAGTCCCTCGCCATGGGTGCCGGCGATCATCGCCGCTACTTCGTCGCGGGTGAACCAGCGGGCATCCGCGAGCTCTGCCGGATCGATGGTGATCGCTTCGTCCAGGGCCTCCGCCGCGCAGCCGATCATCAGCGACGACGGGAACGGCCAAGGCTGCGAGGCGTGGTAGGTCACCGCGCCGATCCTCAGCCCCGCCTCTTCGAGGGTCTCGCGGCGGACCGCGTCCTCGATGGTCTCGCCGGGCTCCAGGAAGCCGGCGAGGCAGGAATACATCCCCTCCTTGAAGCGCGGCGAGCGGCCGAGCAGACAGGTTTCTCCACGGCGGATCAGCATGATCACCACGGGATCGACGCGGGGGAAGTGATGGGTCTCGCAGGTCGAGCATTCGCGGCGGAAACCGCCGGCGGCGAAACGGGTGGCCGTTCCGCAATTGGCGCAGAAGCCGTGGCGGGCATGCCAGGCCAGGATGGATTTCGCCGTGGCGAGGAGGCCGAGTTCATGCGGCGCTACCGCATTCTCGGCGGCGAGGCTGCGCAGGTCGGTGGTGCGGAAGCCGGGATCGGACTCATACCCGTCGGCGGACTCCGGCGAGACCGCGCAGGCGAAGACCGGAGCCCCGTCGAGGCGGCCGAGGAAGAGCGTGAGATCGGCGTGACAGGCACTCGCCGCCTGCCCGGAGGGGAGGAGCGCCGTATCGCCGGCAAGGACGATGCGGTCCCCCGCCACCAGCACGATCCGCGCATCCGGCGCGTCCGGCTTCGGCACGAGGTCGCTGCTCTCGGCCGAATGGCGGACGAGCCGGCTTTCCGCATAGCCGAGTCGGTCGAGGCGCGCGCTCATCAGGCGGCCGCGAACAGGGCGCCGATGCGCTCGATCATCTGGGCGCGGGCGTGGTGCGGATAGGACTGGCGCGTGCCTACGCCCCAGACCGGCGAGGGCCAGGCCGGATCGGACAGGAAACGCCCGATCACATGGACATGGAGCTGCGGTACGACGTTGCCCAAGGCCGCGACGTTGACCTTGTCGGGCTTGGCGAGGGCCAGCATCACGCCGGTGGCGATCCGGATCTCGTCCATGAGGTCGCGCGCATCCTCCGCCGACAGGTCGGTGAGTTCGCTGGCACCCGCCCGGCGCGGCACCAGGATCAGCCAGGGAAACCGGGCGTCGTCCATCAGCAGGACACTGCACAAGGCGAGGTCGCCCACCGGCACGGTGTCGGCGACGAGGCGCGGGTCGAGGGTGAAATCGTTTGTCATCGCCGCTCAAGCTGGGATGCGTTGGGAATGCGGAGTTCTCGCCGGTTCGGCCTCGTAAGTCACGCCGGCGCGGGCCGCTCGGTGTCGAGGAAGCGGAACAGGGCCGGCGCGTTGGCATGCGCCACGTTGAAGCGCAGCCACGGGGTCGGCTCCTGATCGGCGCGGAACAGGTGTCCGGGGGCGAGCATGATGCCCTTCGCGGCGGCCCTTTGCGCGAGGCCGGCCGTGTCCGGATCTCCGCCGAAGCCGGCCCAGAGGAAGAGCCCGTTGGCGGGGCGGTGAAACAGCGACAGGCCCACCGAGAGCAGGGCCTCGGCCACAATCTTCTGCTCGGCGGCGAGCTTTTCGCGGAGCCTCGCGATGTGGAGGCGGTACTGGCCTTCCGTCAGGATCGAGTGGACGATGCTCTCGGAGATTTCCGAGCTCGTCAGGCTCGCCGCCATCTTCATGCGCAGGAGCCGCTGCGCATTCTCGGGGTTGCAGGCGAGATAGCCGACCCGCAGGGCGGGCGAGATGGTCTTCGAGAAGCTGCTGATGTGGATGACGCGCGCGAGCTGGTCGAGGCTGGCGATGCTGGGCGCCGTCTCCTCGACGAAGCTCGCATAGATGTCGTCCTCGACGATCTGGAAGTCGTGTTTCTCGGCGATGCGGAGGATCTGGTAGGCGGTGGCCGGCGAGCAGGACGTCCCGGTGGGGTTGTGGAAGCTCGTATTGGTGAAGAACAGCTTCGGCTTGTGCCGCTCCGCCAGTGCCTGGAGCGCGGGAATCGACGGCCCCTGGAGGGTCCGCTCGACGCCGACGATGGTCACCCCCATGGCGTGGAGCGAGGGGTAGAGGTTGCAATAGCCTGGATCGTCCACGAAGGCGATGTCGCCCGGCTGTAGGAAGGTCCGCATGGTCAGGTCGAGGGCTTGGCTCGCCCCATGCGTCAGCAGGATCTGGTCCGGCTCGCACTCGATGTTGCGCTGGGCGAGGAGCAACTGGATCGCCCGGCGCAAGGGCGCGTGGCCGAGGGGATGCCCATAGCGCGAGACCAGCCGGTCGGGGCGCCGCGCCAGGGCCGCCAGGGCCTGCTTGATCCCGTCGGCGAACAGGTGGCTGTCGGGAAGCCAGCCGCAGCCGGCTTTGACGGTGAAAGCGTCCTCCTCGTAGACCCGCTGGAGCAGCCAGCCGGAATCCACCGAGATCTGCACGGGTTTCCGCCGGGGGACGACGGATTTGCGATCGAGCAGCCGGGCCGAGACGAAGTATCCGCTCGCGCGTCGAGCTTCGAGCAGGCCGTCCGCCACCAGCCGGTTATAGGCGTTCGAGACGGTGAGCGTGCTCACGCCGCATTGAACGGCCAGCTTGCGCACCGATGGCAGGCGGGCGCCCGGCGCCACGCTCCCGCTGCGGATGCGCTCGGACACGGCCTCCACCAGCTGGGCGACGAGGGGGGCGGTGCTGGCGGGGTCGAGGCTGATCATGGGCCGTCATCCACGGGCGAGGCCGGTCTCGGCGATCCGACTGTATGGGTGGGTGAACAGATACAGCTGCGCGTGCCAACCCGCCAACTGTTGATAGTCGGTGAGCCAGGGCCGGGCGATAACGCAGTGCGGCGGGGGTCGGGATCTTGCATCGGGGATCGGCGGAGAGACACATGGATCATGCGATCATCGACCAGGCGGCGGACCGGCAGCTCAATGTCGAGCCGTACTGGATGCCGTTCACGCCCAATCGCCACGTGAAGGCCGACCCGACGCCGCGCATCATCACCTCGGCGAAGGGCGCCTATTACCGGACGGCCGAGGGACGCGAGCTGTTCGACAGCCTGTCGGGCCTGTGGTGCTGCCCCCTCGGCCACGCCCAGCCGCGGATCGTCGAGGCCCTGCGCCGGCAGGCCGAGACCCTCGATTACTGCACCGCCTTCCAGATGACCAACCCGGTGACGCTACGGCTGGCCGAGCGTATCGCCGACATGGCCCCGGACGGGCTCGACCGGGTGTTCTTCACAAATTCCGGCTCGGAGGCCGTCGATACCGCCCTCAAGATCGCTCTCGGTTATCACCGCCTGCGCGGCGAGGCCGGTCGCTTCCGCATGATCGGCCGCGAGAAGGGCTATCACGGCGTCGGCTTCGGCGGCATGTCGGTGGGCGGCATGGTGGCCAACCGCAAGATGTTCGCCACCGCGATGATCCAGGGCGTCGACCACCTGCGCCATACCCACGATTATGCCGAGATGGCGTTCTCGAAGGGCCAGCCGACCTGGGGTGCGCATTTCGCCGACGACCTCGAACGGATGGTGGCGCTGCACGATGCGGGCACGATCGCCTGCGTCATCGTCGAGCCGCTGCAGGGCTCGGCGGGGGTCATCGTGCCGCCGCTGGGCTATCTCCAGCGCCTGCGCGAAATCTGCACGCGGCACGGCATCCTGCTGATCTTCGACGAGGTGATCACCGGTTTCGGCCGCCTCGGGGCGCCCTTCGGCGCTGACCGCCTCGGTGTGATCCCCGACATGATCACCTTCGCCAAGGGCATCACCAACGGCATCGTGCCGATGGGCGGCGTCATCGTCCGCAAGGAGATCTACGACACGTTCATGACCGGGCCGGCCGCGGCGGTGGAGCTGTTCCACGGCTACACCTATTCGGGCCATCCCCTGGCGGCGGCCGTCGCCCATGCCTCCCTCGACCTGATGGAGGAGGGTGACCTCTTCGCCCGCGTGCGCGAGTTGGAGCCGATCCTCGAGGGGGCCGTCCACACGCTGCGCGACGAACCGGGCATCAAGGACATCCGCAATTTCGGCCTGACGGCGGCCGTCGATCTCGAACCGACACCGGGCCAGCCCGGCGCGCGCGCCCTGCGGATCTTCGAGCGCGGCCTGCGCGAAGGCATCCTCCTGCGCTTCACCGGCGACACCATCGCCATGGGCCCGCCCTTCATCTCGACCCAAGCCGAGATCACCGGCATGATCGAGATGCTGCGCGGTCTCATCCGCGCCGAAGCCTGACCGGCGGCCGGCGCACTCCCGATAGACGGCCCGTGACCCGTTCCCTTCTCTTCAAAGGTTGAATCCACATGCCCCTGATGCGCTTCGATATCCTGGAAGGCCGCACCGATTCCGAACTGAAGACGCTCCTCGACGCCGCACACGAGGCGATGCTGGAGGCGTTCAACGTTCCGCCGGGCGACCGCTACCAGATCGTCACCGAGCACAAGCCCTCGCGGATGATCGTCGAGGATACCGGGCTCGACATCCCGCGCACCAAGGACGTTGTGGTGGTCCAGATGATCACCCGGCCGCGCGGCAAAGAGAAGAAGCAGCTGTTCTACCGGCTGCTGACCGAGAAGCTCGAAGCCGCCTGCGGCATCGCCCCGGCCGACGTCATGGTCTCCACGGTGGAGAACACCGACGAGGATTGGTCCTTCGGCCACGGCCGGGCGCAGTTCCTCACCGGCGAACTCTGACAATCGTTTGAGTTCTTATTCTAGAGCTTAACCTCATCCTGAGGTGCCGCGTAGCGGCCTCAAAGGAGGCTTCCATGGATCGGGAGACGACTGGAGGGCTCCTTCGAGGCCCTTTGCTCAAGCAAAGGGCGCCTCAGGATGAGGTGGTCTGCTGGGATGATCTGCTCTGGCACAAGCATCCGCTGGAAAACCCGATCAAACAGGCCCTGGGCGGGTTTCGCAACGAGGGTCGCCGCTTCTGCGGCCTGAAACCTGCGACACGTCATAAGGACTGAGCGAGGTGACGTGTTGGCCCGCCAATGCGAACCCGCCCGGGGCGCCAAGCCCATTCCGGACCCTAACCCCGACCCTCTACGGAACGCCGGCCATGCATGTCCTGATCCTCGGTGGCGGCGTCGTCGGCGTCACCTCGGCCTATTACCTGGCCAAAGCCGGCCACCGGGTCACCGTGCTGGAGCGCCAGCCGGCGGCGGGGCTCGAGACGAGTTTCGCCAATGCCGGCCAGGTCTCACCGGGATATTCGGCGCCCTGGGCGGCGCCCGGCATTCCCCTCAAGGCGATGAAGTGGCTGATGATGCGCCACCGGCCCCTCGTGGTCTGGCCGAGCTTCGAGCCGCGTTTCTACGGCTGGCTCGCCCGGATGCTGGCGAATTGCACGGAGGAAGCCTACCAGCGCAACAAGGGCCGGATGGTGCGTCTGGCCGAATACAGCCGCGACGTGCTGCGCGACCTGCGCGCCGAGACCGGCATCGCCTACGACCATCGCGAGCAGGGCACGCTCCAGCTGTTTCGGACCGCTAAGCAACTCGATCATGTCGGCGACGACACCCGTGTCCTCGATGCTTACGGCGTTCCCTACGCGGTGCTGGACCCTGCCGGCTGCATCATGGCCGAGCCGGCCCTGGCGCGGGTGGCCGGGACCTTCGTCGGCGGCCTGCGGCTCCCCGGCGACGAGACCGGCGACGCCCACCTCTTCACCCAGCGGCTCGCCGCACTCTGCGAAGACCTCGGTGTGGTCTTCCGCTACGGCACGGCCATCACAGGCCTGCGCAGCGAAGGCGACCGAATCAGCGGCGTGGCGACGGCAGCGGGCGAGGTGCTGACCGCCGACGCCTATGTGGCGGCCATGGGCAGCTACACCCCGGCTCTGCTCCGGCCCTTCGGCATCGACCTGCCGATCTATCCGGTGAAGGGGTATTCCCTCACCCTGCCGGTCACCAATATCGACGCCGCCCCGGTCTCGACGGTGATGGACGAGACCTACAAGGTCGCGATCACCCGGCTCGGCGACCGCATCCGGGTCGGCGGCACCGCCGAGCTCGCCGGTTTCAGCGCGGTCCTGCGGGGACCGCGCCGGGAAACCCTGGTCCGCTCCGTCGGCGACCTGTTCCCGGCGGGCGGCGATCTCTCGCAGGCAAAGTTCTGGACCGGCCTGCGGCCGATGACGCCGGACGGCACGCCCATCGTCGGCGGAACGCGCCTGTCGAACCTTTACACCAACACCGGCCACGGCACCCTGGGCTGGACCATGGCCTGCGGCTCGGGCCGGGTGCTGGCCGACCTCATATCCGGCCGCACGCCGGACATCGCCACCCCGGACCTCGCCGTCAGCCGCTACGCACGCGGAGCCTGACAACGGGGTAATGCCCTCTCGCGCCGGGCGCGAGAGGGTGAGGCGAGGCGGCCTATTCGGCCGCGTCGACGTAGAGCTTGCCGCCCTCGGCCTGGAACTCGGCGGATTTGGCCGCCATTCCCGCTTCGCGTTCGGCCTGGCTCATGGGCGTCGCCTCGCCCAACACCTGACCGGCCGCCTCCATGGCGAGCACCTCGGCGCGCAGATCCTGCGTGATCTTCATCGAGCAGAATTTGGGGCCGCACATCGAGCAGAAATGCGCAACCTTGTGGGCGTCCTTCGGCAGGGTCTCGTCGTGATAGGCGCGCGCCGTGTCGGGATCCAGCGACAGGTTGAACTGGTCCTCCCAGCGGAAGTCGAACCGGGCGCGTGACAGGGCGTCGTCACGCAGCTGCGCCGCCGGATGGCCCTTGGCAAGATCGGCGGCATGGGCCGCGATCTTGTAGGTGATGACGCCTTCCTTGACGTCATCGCGGTTGGGCAGGCCGAGATGCTCCTTCGGGGTGACGTAGCAGAGCATGGCGCAGCCGAACCAGCCGATCATGGCCGCGCCGATGCCCGAGGTGATGTGGTCGTAACCGGGGGCGATGTCGGTGGTCAGCGGGCCGAGGGTGTAGAACGGCGCCTCGCCGCACTCCTCCAGCTGCTTTTCCATGTTCACCTTGATCTTGTGCATCGGCACGTGGCCGGGGCCCTCGATCATGGTCTGGCAGCCCTTGTCCCAGGCGATCTTCGTCAGCTCGCCGAGGGTCTCGAGTTCCGCAAACTGCGCCGCGTCGTTGGCATCCGCGATGGAGCCAGGGCGCAGGCCGTCGCCTAGCGAGAACGAGACGTCGTAGGCCCTCATGATGTCGCAGATCTCGTCGAACCGCTCGTAGAGGAACGATTCCCGGTGACCGGCGAGGCACCAGCGCGCCATGATCGAGCCGCCTCGGCTGACAATGCCGGTGACCCGGCGCGCGGTGAGCGGCACATGGGCGAGGCGGACGCCCGCATGGATGGTGAAGTAATCGATGCCCTGCTCGGCCTGCTCGATGAGGGTATCCTTGAAGACCTCCCAGTCGAGCTTCAGCGGATCGCCGCCGACCTTCTCCAGCGCCTGGTAGATCGGCACGGTGCCGATGGGCACGGGCGAGTTGCGCACGATCCACGAGCGGATGTTGTGGATGTTTCGACCAGTGGAGAGGTCCATCACCGTGTCGGCGCCCCAGCGGGTCGCCCAGACCAGTTTCTCCACCTCTTCCGCTGCCGACGAGGTCACGGCCGAATTGCCGATATTGGCGTTGATCTTGACGAGGAAGTTGCGGCCGATCGCCATCGGCTCCACCTCGGGGTGGTTGATGTTGGCCGGGATGATGGCGCGGCCGCGCGCCACCTCGTCGCGCACGAATTCGGGGGTGATGAAAGCGGGGAGCGAGGCACCGAAGCTGTTGCCGTCGGCCAGCGCGGTCTGCGCGCCTTCCAGCATCGTCTCGCGGGCGAGGTTTTCGCGGTGGGCGACGTAGATCATCTCCTCGGTGATGATCCCGGCTTTGGCGAACTCGTACTGCGTCACCATCTGGCCGGGGCCGGCCTTGCGGATCTGGCGCGTCGCCGGACAGGGGGCGACGAGCTTGTCCTCCGGCACGAAGCCGTTGTCCTCGGGCTTGACCGCGCGCGGCGTGATCGTGGCGTAGCCGCGCTTGGCGATCCACGGGTCGCGCAATAGGGGCAGGCCGGCATTCAGGTCGATCCGGGCATCGGTCTCGGTATAGGGGCCAGACGGATCGTAGACCCGCACCGGCGCCTCCTTCGGATCACTCAACGTGACCTCGCGGAACGGCACCCGGATGTCGTCACGGCCAGCCACGCTCGCATAGACCTTGCGCGAGCCCATGATCGGGCCGGTGGTCACCGCTTGCGGCTGCCCCTTGGCGGGTTCTTGTCCGGAAAGGTTTTTGGGAAGGACGGGTGCGTTCATATCGGATTCGCTCCTGGCGTGGGAGGCGATCCGGTTCGCAACGGTACGTCAGGACGACGGGCACCCGCTCGTTTTGAGCAGACAACCCAAGCGTAGTTCCCGTCCCTCCGCCGGTATGAGCCGGATCAGGTTCAAGGGTCAGGGCTGCGGCCCTATCTCAGCCCCCTATGCGGGGCCCCCCTCGGAACGATTCGAAAGTCTGCGTTCGCCGCGCCTTTGTCAATCGCCGGAGCCGACATCCCCACCCGAATGCAAGGACTCACACCACGGCAACGATGACGTCGCGCCGATCGCGGATCGTTCGGGTCGGGCCGTTAAGCTCTCCGCGACCGTAGTGTTCGATTTCATCCGCAAGCACAGTCCATTTTCGGTGCGGCATATTTCAGTCCGTCAAAGGCCCTCCCATAATGGAGCCTTCCCTGCTGACGGCGCGTTGTCAGTCATCAATTCCAAAAGACAAACAGGCTGGCGTTCCATGAACAAACTCATTCTCGCATCCGCCGCATTGCTCGGCGCGGTCGCGTTCGTTCCGACAACCGCCGACGCTCGCGGAGGCGGCTGGGGTGGTGGCGGTGGTGGCGGTGGCATGAGTCGTGGCGGCGGTGGGCTCGCCGCGGGTGGTGCAGGCGGCGGCTGGGGCGGCGGTGGAATGAGCCGTGGAGGCGCTGGCGGCGCGGGACTCGCGGCTGCGGGCGGTGGTGGGCGAGGCTGGGGCGGTGGCGGCTTGAGCCGTGGCGGTGCTGGCGGCGGTCCCGCTGCCGTGGGGGGCGCTGGCCAGGGAGGCTGGGGCGGTGGACGCGGACAGGGCGGGATCGCTGCCGGTCCGAACTCCGGCGGTGGCTTCAACCGTGGCGGCTACGGTCATCACCGCGGGTATGGCTACAATCGTGGCTACGGCCGGGGATACGGCTACGGCGGACTCGGTCTTGGTTTGGGGCTAGGCTTGGCTGGAGCCGGAATCGGTTACGGCTATGGCAGCGGTTACTACGATAACGGTGGCTATTACGGCGGCGGCTATGCCCCAGCCTATTATGGTGGCGCCGTCGAGGTTCAGCAGGATGTCGGCGGGTCCGATCAGGACGTCGCCTACTGCATCCAGCGCTTCCGCTCCTACGATCAGCGATCGGGCACCTATCTGGGCAATGACGGTCAGCGTCACCGCTGCCCGCAATAACAACTGCACGGAAGACCTGCACCAAGAGCGAAGACATTTCAGCCTCATCCGACAAGAGAAGCCCCGCATCACTCGTTGCGGGGCTTCGTCGCATCTGGGCCCAGTGGCGCCTGCCTTACTTATCCGCGCCGTCTTTGCCATCGGTCCATCGGCGGAGATGATGATCTATACCTGACGACCCCGCCTCCACCCCGTTCGAGGGTCTGGGTCTAGGAACGGCGGTCGCAGCGAGGAGGGATCTTCCGGGGCTGCTCGGCATGGCGTAACGCCACGTCATGGTGGCTTCCGGTTCTCTCCTCGCTCCCGACGACATCGCCCACGTCATTCAGGTCGCGCTCGCTCCCGCTTTCCTGCTGACGGCGCTGGCGACGCTGCTCAATGTCTTCTCAACGCGCCTTGGGCGGGTGGCCGACCGTGTCGATGATGCCGCCGCCAGCTTGCAGAAGGCGGATGCGACCGAGGCGGCGCACCTGTCGCGCCAACTGACCTATCTGCGTCAGCGCTCCTTCATGCTCGATGTGGCTGTGGTGCTGGCCTGTTTCGGCAGCATCATGACCGGCATCGCGGTGCTCACGCTTTTCGTCGGGGCCTTGCGCGATGCCGCCACGGCCTCCGTCTTGTTCGGATGCTTCGGCGTCGCCCTGGTCTGCACGGTGGCGGCCATCGTCGCCTTCCTTCTCGAGATCCTAATGGCGGGCCGCCGTATCAGGGACGAGGTCGACCGCCAGACGGTGCAGGCCTCGGATCGGGAAGCGTCTGGACCCGATCTCCCATAGCGATCGCCGCGAACAGCACGGGCTTGATCCAATGTTGCGGACCGCCACCTGCGGCTTCAATCCTCGACGATCCCCTCGCCATGCGCGTCGAGCCAGCGAATTGCGCCGCTGAGGTCGAAGCCCCGTTCCCGGCCATAGGCCGCGACGTCATCGCGCCTCAAGCGTCCCGCCAACACCTCGCTCAAAGCCCAGAGGGTGAGCGAGCGGGTACCACTACGACAATGCGCGAGGACTGGGCCGGGCGCCCCTTCCACGGCGTCGCGGAACTGCGCGATGTCGTCGAGTGTGATGTCTGGGCCGGTAACCGGAAGATGGAGATAGGCCAGCCCCGCCGCCCTAGCAGCTGCGGCTTCGGCCTCCGTGCCCAATTGGCCGGGTTCTTCCCCCTCGGGCCTGTTGTTGATCAGCAGAGCGAACCCTTTTCCCGCCAAGTCGGCGATCTCGGCTTCGTTCGGCTGGCCGGAGACCGAAAGTCGGGATTCGATGGAGGTGATGGTCATGGAAGATCGTCCTTGGGGCTGCCTTGCGGCTCCGTTGGCGCTGCACGGACCCGCCACAGATCGTGTCCGTTCCGTGCGGCACAAGCGGGGCAGGCTGATTCCACCGCACGGCCCGCCTTGAACCCGGGATGGGTCTCGTCCGTTTCCGGTCTGATCCTCAACCCGCCTTCAGGATGACCACCATGGCCGATGCAAGACAGATCGTCGACGCGCTCGTGCGCTCACGCAAGGGCGGGATCGCCGCCACGGCCGCCCTCGGTGGGCTCGCCCTCGTCGCGGGCCTGGCTCTTCGAGCACTCCGTCCTTCCCATGAGCCCGAAACCCCCGATCTCAGCCAAGTCGGCGAGGACGAGGCCCGCATCATGCTGCGCGCCATGGTGGCGGCGACCTTGGCCGACGGCATCGTGGACACGCAGGAGCGCCAGCGCCTCGACGAGGCGGTAGAGGCGGCCGGTATCGACAAGGATGGCCGCGCCTGGCTCGAAAAGGAGCTGGCCGACCCGGCCGAGATCGACGAACTCGCCGAACGCGTGGATTCGCCGGAGAAGGGTGCCCGCCTCTATGCGGCAGCGCGTCTGGCCATCGATGCCGATACGCTGCAGGAGCGGGAGTTCCTGAAGCGATTGGCCGAGGCCCTGGACGTCTCGCAGGACGTGGCGGCGAGGGTCGATGCCGGGCTCGAAAATGCCTGATGGAGAGCGATGTCGCGGGAGTTGACGCGCTCCGTACCGGCCCGATGGGGAAGTGCTACTTCCCCATCCATTCGTGCCCTGCCACCAGCGCCTCAACCGATCGTGTCCAGGTGCCGGGCTGGTCGGTGGCGCCGGTGCCGAGTGCCCGCTGGACCATGACGCTGTCGCTCCAGCGGCCGTACTTGTAGCCCACCGCCGGCAACAGGCCGACACGGACGAAGCCGCAGGTCTCGTGGAGCCGCAGGGACGCTTCGTTCTGCGCGTCGATATAGCCGATCATCTGGCGGTAGCCACCGGCGGCGCAGGCCTCGATCAAAGCCGGCAGCAGGCGTCGCCCGATGCCGGCGTTCAGGTGCTCGTGATGAACGTAGATCGAGTGCTTGAGCGTGTAGCGATAGGCCGGGCGCTTCCGGAACGGGACAGCGTAAGCGTAGCCCGCCACCACCCCATCGCGGTCGGCCACAAGATGCGGCAGACGCCTCTTGCGCATGGCCTTGCGGCGGCGCTTGAGGTCGTCGGGATGGAGCGGATCCGCTTCGAAATCCCCCACATCACCTACGCCCCGCCGAATATGGTGAGCGTAGATCGCCACCATGGCCGGCACGTCCGCATCCGAGGAGGGCCGGATGATGATCCCGGTATCGGAGGCGGCGGGCGGCCCTTCCGGATTCACGGGCGATTCTCGCGCATGACATAGGTGTAGAAGCGGATGGTCCCATCGGGATCGACGTTGCGGAACACGCCCTGAATCTCGGCCTCGAAGCCCGGGAACAGGTTCGCGGAGCGCTCGAACATCTTGAAGTAGTCCAGCATGGGTTTCGCCCGTTCGTCCAGTCGTTCGCCCGGCAGCACCGTGCCGATGCCCGGCGGGTAGACTAGAAGCAAGGTCGTCGCCACGCGACCTTCCGCTTCCGCGATCGGCACGTAATCGACGTTGTTGCGGGTGAGCTGCTGCACCGCCTCCTTCGGAGTCATGACCATCTCGGGCAGGTGGCCGGGTTCGAACTGCTTGCGTTGAAGGGTGCTGGTGCCGTGCTCGCGGTGGAAGGCGTGGAAATCCGCGCAGAGGTCGCGCAGGCGTACGCCCTTGTAGCGGTTCGGCCGGCGCCGGACGAATTCCGGCATGGCATCCTCGAGCGGCACATTCTCGTCATGCAGGCGCTTGAAGGCCACGAGGCCGGAGATGAGCGTGCCGGCCTTGGAGGATTCGACGCCCGGCGTCAGCAGGAATAGGAGCGAGTTGAGGTCGTTCTTCTCCGGCACGATGCGGTTTTCGCGCAGGTACTGGGCCACGATGGGCGCGGGCACGCCGTGCTCGGCATATTCCCCCGTGCGCCGGTCGAAGCCGGGGGTGAGCACGGTGAGCTTGTTCGGGTCGGTCATGGCGTAGTTCGGCGCCACATGGTTGAAGCCGTGCCAGGCGGCACCGGGGGTCAGCTCCCAGTATTTCGCGTCGCTGGCGAGCTCGTCCGTCGAGACGCTCTCCCACGGCACCTTGCCCTCCGGGCCCTTCACCGTGTCCGGCACGAAGGGGTCGAAGAACCAGCGGCGCAGAGGATCGCCCTCCTTCTCCTCGAATTCGCGGCGGATGGCACGGACCTTCTTGCGCCATTCGATGCCGAGCCGGATCGTGTCGTCCCACAGGACGACGCCCGAGCGGCCCTTCATCATCTGCGCGCCGACATCGAGCGAGGCGAAGAGCGGGTAGAACGGCGAGGTCGAGGCGTGGACGAGGAAGGTCTCGTTGAAGCGCCGGTGCTCGATGCGCCGGGTCTGGCCGCGAATATGGCTGTCCTTGGTATGGATCTGCGAGGCTTGTGAGAAGCTCGCCAGCTGCTTGTGGGTCGATTGCGTGGCGATGATGCCGGGCGAGGTCTCGTCGAGGCCCTTCAGTCCCATGGCGAAGCGGCCGGCGAAGAGGGGGTGGAACTTCATGAAGCCCGCCCAGGCCTCGTCGAACAGGATGTAGTCGCAGAGATGCCCGATCTTCTCGAGGATCATCTGCGCGTTGTAGATGGTGCCGTCATAGGTGCACTGCTCCACCACCGCCACGCGGAACGGGCGCTCGCGCTTCCAGGCTTCCTTGTCGGTGATGAGGGGGTTGGTGCGGATCTTCTCACGGATGGCCGCCTCGTCGAGGGCCTCGTGATACATCGGGCCGATCAGGCCGAAGCAGTTGCGGTCGGTCTCCAGGAAGACCGGAACCGCGCCGCCGAGGAACAGGGCGCCGTGATGGGCCGCCTTGTGGTTGTTGCGGTCGAACAGGACGAGGTCGCCCTCCGCCACCAGGGCCGAGAGCACGATCTTGTTGGAGGCCGAGGTGCCGTTGAGGACGAAATAGGTCTTCTCGGCGCCGAAGATGACGGCGGCTTCTTTCTGCGCCTTCAAGGCCGGGCCTTCGTGGACCAGAAGGTCGCCGAGATCGAGCACGGAATTGTCGAGGTCGTCGCGGAACACGGCCTCGCCGAGATGCTCCACGAAGATACGCCCGATCGGCGAGCGGTTGTAGAAGATGCCGCCGTTATGGCCCGGGCAGGTCCAGAGCTGGTTGCCCTGCTCTGCGTAATCGACCAGCGCGCCGAAGAACGGCGTCTTCAGGGTCTCGGCATATTGCTTCACGCGGCTCACCAGGCCGCGGGCGATGTAGTCAGGGGTCTCTTCGGCCAGGAAGATGTAGCCGTCGATGAAGTCGAGCACTTCGACGGGGATGTCCTCCAGGCGCTTGCGGCGGACCATGATGACGATGGGCATTTCGAGCCCGCGCTTCCGCATCAGGTTGATGAGGGCAGCCGCTTTGCCGTCGAGGCCGCGCTTGCCCCAATCGACCACCATGCAGCCGATGGCGGCATCGGTCTGGACCGCGATGGCTGCGTCCTCCACGCGGCGGGCGCGGACCACTTCGAAGCCGAGCTTCTCCACAGAGCCAATGATCTGCTGGACGCGCACGCCCTCGAGGTCGTCCGGGTCGAAGTTAGGCGCGCACATGAGCACGGTGAAGCGGCGAAAGAAGTCCATGCGGGGGAAGGCTCCGGTGGTCGGATGAATCGAGGGTGTGTGGGCGCGTTCGCGTTCGGGATCAACCAGGCCGGCCGGCGAGATTGAGCCGGCGGATGACGACATAGACGGCCAGCGCCGCGAGCGCGCCGATGATCAGGGCGATCATGGAGCCGCTGTCGGATTCGGAAAAGAACAGGCCCTTGGTGTTCATGCCGAAGACGCCCGTGACCAGGGTGGGCGGCAGAAACAGGGCCGTGAGGATGGAGAGGGTGAAGAGCTGGCGGTTGGTCAGCGCGGTCGTGCGGGCGGCGATCTCATCCTGGAGAAGCCGGCTGCGCTCGGACAGGACATGCATGTCCCGGTGGAGCGAATCGAGGCGCTGGACCACGCGCGCCGCCATGGCGCCGACGGCTTCCGGCAATTGGTCGCCCTCCATGGCGGCCTCATCCTCGAGCCGGTGGAACACCGCGCGTAAGCCGGCGAGTTGACGGTGGGAGCGCACGGATTGGCGGCGGATCGGTCCCAACGGCCTGGCATCGTCGGCCTTGGCCTCGTCGAGCATGTCGTCCTCGATGGCATCGAGGGAGGAAGACAGGCGATCGGACGTGGCATTGAGCGATGCGATGGTGCTGCCGACGAAGCGCTCCAGCAGCTTTGCCGGGCCGGGAACGAGGGTACCGGACAGGACCGCGTCGCGGGCGGCGACCGCGCAGGCCGTGGCATGGCGACGGCCACTGACCAGATAGCCTGGACCGAGAACGCAATGGAGGCGGCCGTTCGGCTCTTCGCTCGACGACCCGTCGAAAGCGCGTTCCCGGTCGGCGATGACGAAGCCGGCATGAGGGCCATCGACGACGACACGCTGATGCTCGTCGCGGGCGAAGGTTGCGGCGGCGAGACGGGGCGGGCCAAGGCGTCCCTCAAGGATCAGCGCCTCGGTCCGCGCATCGACGAGATCGACGTGAAGCCAAACGAAGCCGTGTTCCGGGTCACCGAGGGAAGGAAGCTCGTCCCTCAGCGCAACCTGGCGTCCCCGTCCATCCGTGTCGAAGGCGAGGGCGAAGATCAGCCCCGGGAGGGACGATTCCTCAATGAGAAGATGCTGCATAATGCGTTCGCGGCGAACATGGCCGGCAAAATACCGGCTCACTATCGCGCTGGATCGCAAGGCTGGGCGACACTGTGATGACGACGAGGCGCGTCTGCTGCCATCGTATTCTCCCGATGGTTCAGACGACTCGCAGGGACGGGGCGGAGCGACGACGTCGATGGTCGAGCCGTGATTGGCCATCATGACGTGCATTCCGAGGGATCGCGCTGAGCGTCACCAGTCGCCTTCGCATCACGGCCGCCTGCGCGACATTCTTCGGTGAGCCTTGCTGGGCCAAGCGCTCGTGGAAGGGCATGCAGTGATGATGTACATCGCCTGTGCTTGCCGGCAGCATCTGCACTTCGCCGAGGTTCGTCGGACTGGGCGGAAAATAACGCCGCGTCGTCCGAGGTCTTCATCGTCGCTATTCGCGTCCAGCGTGCGGCAGGCCGTCGCTGGACATCTCTTCGGTTAGCTTCGTTCCGCCCCGTCCTGCATCCTCATTTCGTAAGACGATTCAGACTACCCTCTAGAAGTGAATTACCGACATACTACTAGATCAGGAGTCCAAAGTCCGCCCTACTCAAGGATCCTTTAGCAACATCTCTCAGGATGATACTGCTGCCAAGACCAAAATCATCGAACGTGACAAGAGTGTCCGCCCCCCGTTCAACATAGTAAGGTTGATATCCTCGAAGCTGCTCACGAGGGCTGACACGTCGAAATGATCGAAGCCCTTCGCAAAACCATAGACGTTATCCTTCCCAAAATTCATTTTGAAAGTGAAGGTATCAGCTCCCCCACCAGCATACAGCTTGTCGTTACCGGTGCCGCCATCGATCACCGTGTCACCCTCGCCGGCCCTGATGACATCGTTCCCCTTTGTCCCCGACACCGTGGCGAAGGTATCCTTGGCGTTCTGCAGGTTGACCGTGGTGCCTGCGGTCACGCCCGACAGATCGAGGGTTAGAGCTCCGCGCACATAGATCGTCTCGATACTCTTGAAGCTTGCGTCGGTGAACGTGAAAGTATCGGGTCCAAGAAGCAGGAGCCTGTCCTGCCCATCTTCCCCGTCGACCAGCGCTGGTGCATTGGTAACTGCCAGCTTGTCATTGCCGTCGCCGCTGATCAGTGTATCGGATGCTCTTAATCCCCGGAGGAAGTCGTTGCCGGCCAAGCCCGTCAGGATATTAATGCCACTATAGCCGATCAGGACGTCTTCGTATCGCCTACATGGCCGGCGAGGCACTTTGAGCCCTCGCTCCACCGGCGAATGACGCAGGATGGTGCCCCGCCGACATCGAATGCCATTCAGAATTGGTCATGGCTGCGGAACACTCGTCCGCTCCGACCCTGGACGATGTCGTTCCGCCGGGCCTCCGACGGTTCAAACCCGGATCGCCACGAGATCGGGGCCTCTCCCGCGTTGAGGGTCCGAACAGCGTTGAACCGAGGGCCGCGGCAAGGTGCGGGTTGGGCCGGAGCCCGCATGGGGAGAAAGGACATCCGCCGTCGGGAGATCGCCGGGCGGCACCGACAGGATCACCCCCGATCCCTGGACCGGATTTAGCCAGACAGGATCTAACGGTCCCTGTCCGCCTCCAGCTGTTTCATGAGCTCGGCAAGGCGAGGGTCGAGAGGCTCGTCGATCACGGGCTCGTAGAGGGCCTGCAACTCCTCGCCGAGACGCCGCCGGGTGGTCTCGGTCAGCGCGCTGTTGAGATCCCTGGTGCGCGGCCGGGGCCGGGCTGGCTCGCGATAGTCTTCAATGAGCATCGCCACTCCTTCGATAACACAAGAAATGTGAACGCCGGGATCGAAGATAGGTTCATATGTCGCTGTGAACGGGGTTTACCGCCCGAGGGAACGAGCGCGACGGAGATAGGCCCCTGAGTGCGAGAATACCTCCCGGCAGAAGTCAGCGCCTGCGTCGATCAGAAAGTCACAGCGTTGAGACTGCCCACAGAACTTCCGGTCACGGACGGGTTGCGCTCAGACCAGAATGACCCGTCGGGAGATTTTTTTGAGAATACCGAGCCATCGTTTTTACTTCGCAGACGACCATCGAACGAAACTGTAGCTAAGATATCGAGAGCACCTTTCGAGGTCGAGCGACGGCGGCGGGCTTGCTGATCGTTGACGAACGGACACCAGAGCACTGCCATCAGGGAGGACAAATACACCTCTGCGCCGCTTTTCTCATATATCGGCATTTCTGCCGCCTCTTTCTCACAGATGAAGATTTGTTTTATTCTTATTATAAACTTGAAATACAGATTTATGCTTGCGTTGCGGCTCGGGGCGGCTAGGCTCCCTCGAATCATCCAGCTTCGGAATCGCCGTCCCATCGCCATATGAGCCTCACTTCCGCGCAAATCCTCGACCTCGCTCCCGATGCGTCGAGCCGCAAGGCCGGGCAGGATCAGGCGAAGGCGGCCAAGTGGAGCGGGCTCGGGCGGGCAGGCGCCGTCGTCTGGGGCGAGATCAAGGGAAGCGGAGCGAACCCTTATCGCACGGTGGCCGATCTCTCCGGTCCAGCCTCGAAATGCACCTGCCCGAGCCGGAAATTTCCCTGCAAGCACGCAATCGGCCTGATGCTGGTAGATGCCGCCGCGCCGATCTCCGAGGCAGAACCGCCGGATTGGGTCGCCGCCTGGATCCGGGGGCGCGAGAGCCGCGCCGTCTCCGCCGAAACGCGGTCCCAGCAAGCCTCTGCCCCCGTCGACGAAAAGGGGCAGGCCAAGCGCCGTCAGGCCCGCGAGGACAAGGTCTCGGCGGCGCTCGATGAACTCGATCTCTGGCTCGGCGACCTGATGCGGCGCGGTCTCGCGACGGTGCGGCGCGAGACCTATGCCTTCTGGGACCGCATGGCGGGACGCCTCGTCGATGGACAGGCCCCGGGCCTCGCCCGCAGGGTCCGGGCCATGCCGGGCCTCATCGCGGCCGCGCCCGGCTCTGCCGCGCGTCCGGAGGCGGCCCTTGCCCTCGCCCTCGGCCGCCTGTCCCTGCTGGCCCGGGCCGCCCGGCGTCTGGAACGGCTCACGCCCGAACAGGCAGCGGGCGTCCGCGCGGCCATCGGCTATCCCGTGACCACCGAGGAGATGGCGGCACGTCCGGGTCTCGTCGACGAGTGGGCCGTCCTCGCGCATGCGGTGGAGGACGAGGACAAGCTCACCGCCCGCACCGTCTGGCTCGCCGGACGGACGAGTGGCGCCATGGCCCAGGTCGTCGATTACGGCACCTCCGGCTCGCCGCTGCCGCCGGTCCCGGCGGCAGGACAGGATTTCTCGGGCGCGCTCGCCTTCCATCCCGGCGATCCGCCGCTCAGGGCCGCGTTTCGCGAGGGGCGCGCCAGTCCGGCACCGGCCGGCCCCCTGCCCGGCGCGACGAGCGTCGCCGAAGCCCTCGACGGTTTCGCCGGGGCCCTGGCGCGGGCGCCGTGGATCGACCGTTGGCCGCTTCGGCTGTCCGGCCTACGCCTCGGACATCTCGCGGATGGCGCCATGGGCGCGGGTGACGCCACCGGCTGTTTGACCCTTGCCGATTCCGCACATGTCCCCCCTCTGATGGCGGTGGCGGCGGGGGGCCATATCGATCTTTTCGGTCTCTATGACGGGTTCGCGCTCACGCCCCTCGCCATGGTGGCCGGCGGGCATCTCTACGCGGTTCCGGCCCAGGATCCCCGGCCGATCCTGGTGAGGGCGGCCTGATGAGCCTCGACGTCTCCGCCCCCGACGATTGGGAGTCGGCCCTCGTCTCCGCTCTGCTGGGGGCCGACCGCTCCCCCTCCCCTGTCGATCTCGAGACGGTCGCCGGTACGCTGCCGCGCGCAGAGCCGGGCATGACCCTGCTGGCGCGGGTCGCGGTCGCGGGCATCCACCATCTCGCCGGCAGCGGCTTTCCGCCAGAAGCCTTCACGCCGACGCGCCCTCACGAGGCGAAGGGCCGTCCCTGCCCACCCGAAGCGGCGGCGCGGCTCGGGCTGCTCCTCGCCGCAGGCACGGAGGCGCGGGGCCGCGTGAAGGAGTGGTGCGAGATCGCGGCGGAGCGGGGCATGCGCGCTCCGCCCTGGCTGCTCCCCGCCCTCGCGCCCTACCGGCGCGAGTGGGACGAGACCATCGACGCGGTCGCGGGCGAGGAGCTCGCCTGGCTGGAGGCGGCCTGTTCCGCCCGAGGCGCCGAGGCGGCGATTTCGGCCCCGGATGGCGCTGAAGCGAGCCCGGCCGAGCGCCACGCCACCTTCGCCGACTTCCGCTTGCGCGATCCCGAAGGAGCCCGCGCCGATCTGGAGGCTGGGTTCCGCGCCGAGAAGGCGGAGATGCGCGAGCGCCTCGTCTACATCCTGGAGATCGGCCTGTCGGAGGCGGATGCGCCCTTCCTCGAAACCTGCCTGGACGATCGCGCGGGCGGCGTGCGCGCGGCAGCGAGAGTCCTGCTACCGCGCCTCACCCACTCGCTCTTCGCCTCCCGCATGGCGGCGAGGGCGCGAACCGCGCTCGTGGTCGAAAGCAGCCGAAAGCTCCTCGGCGGGACGAAACACACTCTGGTGGTGACGCTGCCGGAGGAATCGCCGACGCTCGCGCGGGACGGGATCGAGCCGAACGCCTACGAGCGGAGGCGCGGCGGCGCGAGGGCCGGTCTGCTCGAGAGCGTCATCGCCGCCGCTCCCCTCCACGCCTTCGCCGATCATCCGCCGAAGCTCTGGATCGAACTGGCCCTGCGCAGCGAATGGGCGATCCAGATCGTCGATGGTTTTCTCACCGCCGCGCGCCGCGAGCGCGACCTCGACTGGGTACGGATGATGGTGTCGGTGCTGGGCGAGGCGTCGGCCGGGCGCCTCTCCGGCATCGAGCCGGTCGACGCGCTCCGTGAGACCTGGGCCCGCGCCGTACGGTCGCTCCCCGATGCGGAATGGGAGGCGACGGTGGCGCAGCTCCTCGGCAAGGGGGAGATCGATACGATTCTGACCCTGCTGCGACAGGCGCCCTCATCCCTGTCGGAGGTCTTCACGGCGGCCCTCCTCGATTGGCTTGCTGCGGTGACGCGGACCTCGCAATCCGACCGCCAGGACCTCGCCTCCGCTTACCTGCTCACCCGCCTCGCCGAACGGGCCTGGCCCGACGAGGACCACGCGGCATCGGCTGCCGCCATCCTCGCCCGGCTGCCTGACGAGGCCGAGGACAACCTGCGCCGGCAGATCGAGGACTTCGCCGAAACCCTCGCTTTGCGCGCCACCATCAGACGGGAGTTCGCCTGAGGCATGAGCCAGATCAACGGAACCAAGACGACGCAGCTGCGCCGGGCCGCCGAGGATGCCTTCGCCGAGGAGTTGGAGGCGCTGCGCGGCGTCGATGACAGGCCGCGCCCGCCGAACTGGCTGCTCTCGCCGCAGGCGGTCGTCACCTACCTCATGGGCGGGCGGCTCGGCTCCGGTTTCGAGGTCACGCCGAAATACATCGGCGACCGGCGCCTGATGGAGGTGGCGGTGGCGACGCTGGCCACCGACCGGGCGCTCCTTCTTCTCGGTACGCCGGGCACCGCCAAGAGCTGGGTCAGCGAGCATCTGGCCGCCGCGATCTGCGGCACCTCCCGCCTCATCGTGCAGGGCACCGCCGGCACAAGCGAGGAATCGATCCGCTACGGCTGGAACTACGCACTGCTCCTCGCCAAGGGGCCGAGCCGCGAGGCGGTGGTGGCGAGCCCGATCGTGCGCGCCATGGAGGAGGGCAAAATCGCCCGCGTGGAGGAACTGACCCGCATCCCCTCCGAGACGCAGGACAGTTTCATCACGATCCTCTCCGAGAAGACCCTGCCGATCCCGGAACTCAACGAGGAGATCGCCGCCGCGCGGGGCTTCAACCTCATCGCCACCGCCAACAACCGGGATCGCGGCGTCAACGAATTGTCGAGCGCGTTGAAGCGGCGCTTCAACACCGTGGTGCTGCCCTCGCCGGCCACGATCGAGGCCGAGATCGCCATCGTCGAGACCCGCGTGGCCGCCCTCGGGCGCGCCTTCGAAATCCCCGCCGAACCGCCCGGCGCCGACCAGATTCGCCGAGTCGTCACCATCTTCCGCGAGCTGCGCGAGGGCGTGACCGCGGACGGCAAGAGCAAGGTCAAGCAGCCATCCGGCACGCTCTCCACGGCCGAGGCGATCAGCGTCGTCGGCAGCGGGCTGGCGCTGGCCGCGCATTTCGGCAACGGCCACCTCTCGGCCCACGACCTCGTCTCCGGCATCAGTGGCGCGGTGATCAAGGATCCGGTGCAGGACGCCATCGTCTGGCGCGAATATCTCGAGACCGTCGTGAAGGAACGGTCGGAGTGGAAGGACTTCTACCGCGCCGCCCGCGAGAGCGCGTGAGGGCGTTCTCACCCTCCCCCCTCTGCGGGGGAGGGTGCCTGCGGAGCAGGCGGGAGAGGGGGCG